>JAGQUM010000021.1 GCA_020438485.1 Thermoleophilia bacterium
ACGTCCGACACGTCGATCCACTGCCACGCCAGGTTGCTGCCGTACAGGTCGCGGTAGCCGGGGTGGATGCCCTCGCGCAGCAGGTTGTCGCCCGCCTGGTTGTTCTGGTTGCAGAACGACATCGAGTACGGGACGCCCTCGCCGTACTTCTGGCTCGTCGTCAGCTCCGTGAAGCCGCGGTTCGGGATGAACTCGCTGTCCTGCAGGCAGAAGCCGACCTTCTGGCCGTCGCCGATCTCGGCCGTGCCGGCCTCGTTCCACAAGCTGTACTCGGCGGCGCCCACCATGTGCCAGTGGTTGTGGCCGTCGGACGCCGCCTCGCTGTCGGTGGTGGAGTAGATGAAGCACGGCCCGTTGAGGGGCTTCGCGGATCCCGCGCGGGTGATACACGCCGCGTTGTGCTCGGCCTGGTTGTCCAGCGGCCCGCCGTACGAGGGCTGCGCGATGCCGGCGGATACCATGGGGCCGCCGCCCGAGGGTTGCACGTACTGCGTCATGTTGCGGTTCTTGGGCGTGCCCTGGAAGTCGACGGGCCCGTCGCCCTCGTTGTTGACGTAGCCGTCGAAACGCAGCAGCAGTCGCCCCTCGGCGCCCTGTTCCACGGAGCCGTCCGCGTTGTGGACGAACGAGCCCTCCATCAGGTACGCCGTGCTCACGGGGGGCGCCGTGGAGACCAGGTCGGGCAGGTCGTAGTCGCCGGGGCCGGCGTTGAGGGCGGGCACGGCGATGCCGCACGCGGCCGCGGCCGCGGCGCCGCCGAGGGCGGTGAGGAGGGTATTACGTCGCATACGGCCCACGCTATGCGACGCGCGCGGCGCGTCGCTTCCCCTAAAGGGGTTGGGGTGGCCCCCCGCGAACGGTGAGGCTCCGACGGATGCCACGGGACGAAAACGACCGATGGGTGCCGCCCACGTGGTGGACGGCACCCATCGGGCCGGACGGGCGGGGCCCGTTCGTCAGATGCGTCGCTTCGTGACCACCGCGCGGACGAAGCGTGGCTTTCCGCGCACCTGCTTCTGCACGGCGACCACGCGCACGTTGCGCAGCGAGCCGGGCTTGCCCGCCCGGTTGACGTAGCAGAGCACGGGGCGCATGGCGACGGCCTTGCGGAACGTGCAGACGCGGATGCGCTTCTTGCGCGAGAAGACGGTCACCTGCAGGCGGCCGCTGCGGTTCGGCGTCAGCTTCACCACCACGCGCTTGCCGATGCGGGCGACCAGGGGCTTGCCGAGGCTGGGCCGCTTCGACTTCGACGGGCCGCCGGCGATGCCTGCGGGCACGGGCAGCAGGAGGCCCTTGGTGGGCGACGTGATCGCGATGCTCACCGCGCTCGAGACCGACGCGTCCGTGCTCATCGCGGCCGCGACCGTCACCGAACCGCCGGCCGGGACCCTCGCCGGGGCGCGGTAGACACCCGTGGGTGTGATGGTGCCCACCGTCGCGTTGCCGCCGGGGTCGCCGTTGACGCTCCACGAGACGCCACCCGTGCCGTTGAGGACGCTGGCGTCGAGGTCGACCTCGGTGCCCGCGGGCATCGACGTGGGCGCACCCGCGATCACGATGCTGGGACCGGGGTTGCCGACGTTGACGGTCGCGGCTGCCGTCGGCGGGTTCAGCGGGTACGCGCTGGCCGCGTCGCGCACGGCGAAGCGGAAGCCGTCGGCGACGTTGCCGACGCCGCGGTGAGGCGTGTAGCGCACGGCGGTGGCGGAGAAGGCCTGGCCCACCGCGACGGGCTGGCCGTTGACCGTCAGCTGCCCGTTGGCGGGCCCCTGGGTCACGACGAACTGGCGGTTGGCGGGGTCGGGGGTGTACGGCTGGCACACGCGATCGTCGCCCCCCGCCGGGTCCTTCTTGCAGGTGGTCGAGTAGGCCGTGGCCGAGAGCGCGATGTCCACGCCGCGTCCCGAGTCCGTGGCCGCGGGCGCCGGTGCGACCGGCAGCCAGCCGGGGATGGTGAACGTGCCGGTGGTGCGCGCGACGGGGTTGTTCTCGTCGGACTCCCAAACGCGGTTGTTGGGGTCCACCTGACCTCCCAGCCGGTACCGGCCGGGCGCGACGTCCGACACGTCGATCCACTGCCAGCCCAGGTTGCTGGAGTACAGGTCCCGGTAGCCGGGGTTGATGCCCTCCCTAAGGATGTTGCTGCCCGAGCTGTTGCCCTGGTTGCAGAACGACATGGAGTACGGGATGCCGTAGCCGTACCTCTGGGCGGGTGTGAGCTCGGTGAACCCGCGGTTCGGGATGAACTCGCTGTCCTGCAGGCAGAATCCGACCTTCTGGCCGTTACCCACCTGGGCCGTGTTGGCCTCGTTCCACAGGCTGTACGTCGCGGCCCCCACCAGGTGCCAGTGGTTGTGGCCGTCGGACGCGGCGACGCTGTCCGTGGTGGAGTAGATGAAACACGGGCCCACGGGCGGCTTCGGGCCCAGCGGGTTCGGCGCCGTACACGTGGGCGTGCCCTCGGCGTCGTTGTTGAGGTTGCCCTGGTACTGGGGCTGCGCGATGCCGGCCGCCACCATGCTGCCGTCGGCGCGCTTCACGTACTGGGTCATGTTGCGGCTGGCGGGCGTGCCCTGGTAGTCCACGGGGCCCGCACCCTCGTTGTTCACGTAGCCGTCGAAGCGCACCAGCAGGCGGTTGCCACCGTTCGGAAGCGTCGTCCCGTCCTCGGGCGACATGCCGGCGTCGGCACCCTGACCGCCGGTGAACGCCCCCTCCATGAGGTAGGCGCTGTTCAGGGGCGGGGCCGTGGAGACGAGGTCGGGCAGGACGAGGTCGCCGGGACCGGCGTTGACGAGGGGGACGGCGACGCCCGCGGCGGCGGCCGCGCCCGCGATCCCCAGGGAGGCGATGAGGTTCTTTCTGCGCATGGCCTCGAGGCTACGGGCGAGACGGCCGCGGGCGAGTCCCCTGGCCGCACAGGTCGGCCCTACCCGGACGTCGAGTACCGCCGCGGGCTTTGCGGTCTTGCAGGAAAAACCATACGGACTTCCCACACCCGGCGGTAACGGCCCGCCCGCGTTCCGGGTTACGCGGGGCCGGTCACGGCGGCACGGGGCGGGGGAGGCGCGGTGGCCCGCCGGCCGCGGGGCGCGGCCATGACGCGCGCCGCGCGGGCATGGGCCGTCGCGCGCCGCCCCTGGGCGAGACCCAGCATCCCCACGCACATGCCCATCAGGATCCAGAGGTCCCGCGCGTACTGCCCCGAGATGAAGAAGTTGGCCGCCAGGAATCCCCCGGCGCCGGCCAGCAGCGTCCGGCACAGGAACTCGGCCGCGGTGTCGCCCAGGGCGCGGAAGATCATCGCCGCCCGCAGCGTCGCCAGCAGGCAGGCCAGCAGGATCGAGATGTAGAGCGCCGCGCCGATCGCCCCCAGCTCGACGGCGATGTGCAGATACATGTTGTGCGCCACCTTCACGTCGGTGGTGAAGAAGTCGACGCGGCGCAGCAGCCCCGGCTGCGCGATGTAGCGGGGGGTCGCGTCCACGAACGTCCCCGCCCCCGTGCCCACGATGGGGTGGTCCTCGTACGCGCGCGTACCGACCTTCCAGATGTCCGAACGGCCCGTTCCGGCGCTCGTGCCGTAGCTCTGGCCGTTCGTGATGGTGGCGAACCGCTCCTTCGTGGCGGGCGACGCGGCGACCATGATGTAGCCGGCGCCCAGCACGGCCACCAGAACGCTCGCCGCCGCCACCCGCAGCCGCCAGCGCCCGCCGAACGCGATCCACACGCCCAGCGCGATGACCACGCCGATCATGCCGCCGCGCGACCCGGACAGCACGAGCCCGACGGCGGCGAGGGTCGCGCAGGCGCCGAACGCGAGCTGGTGGAGGGCCTTGCGGGACGTCGCGATCATCCCCACCGAGATCAGGATGCCGGGGATGCAGAACGCGGCCCACTCGTTGGCGTCCTGGAACGTGCCGGTGAACCTGCCCTCCGTGAACCGCCCCAGCGCGAGCCCGGTGATCGCGGTGAGGCCCACCGACAGGGCGAACGCCCCGCAGATGCGTCGCATCGCCGCGTCGCTCCACGCGGCCGTGAACACGATCACCAAGAGCACGAAGCCCAGCGCGAACCGCTGGATCGCGTCGACCGAGTCGGCGGTGTTGAGGCTCCAGAGGATCGACGCGCACGCCCAGGCCAGGAAGCCGAACATCAGCCATCCCAGCAGCGGGATGGTGTGCAGGAAGCGGGCGTACCGTCCGCGGGTGGCGGGGTATCGCAGCGACACCAGCCACGTGACCATCAGCAGCACGCCGCCGCCCTTGGTCAGCAGGGTCTCGCCGGCCCCGAACAGCATGCCGAACGGCTGCACGAGCACGAACACGATGACGCCGGTGGTGACGTTGGTCAGCAGCAGGGCCATGAACGCCAGCCCCACGGTCAGCGCGACGGCGATCAGCGGCGATCGCCCCGTCACCAGGCCGATGCCGATGGCCCCGAGCAGGATCATGGACGCGGTGGCCGAGGGCAGCTTGACCTCGGTGGTCACCACACCGCCCAGCAGTCGGTCGAGCGGGCGGGGCAGCGAGACGGCACGCCCCGAGGCCTCCCCCAGGGCCAGGATGGTCAGCGCGGCGACCACCAGGCCGGTGACGATCGCGGCGATCAGCGTGAGCCACGGCGGGCCGGGCAGCTCGAGCACCGTCCAGCACGCCGCGGCTCCCAGGGCCGCGCCCGCGACGGCGCGACCGCCGGTGCGCGCCAGCGACCGCGTGGGCATCGGCAGGTGTCGCACGACGGCCCAGTAATGGCCCGCCACGAACGTCGCGATGGCGATGTTCGTGGCGATGGCCGGGCCCATCAGGCCCACGGTCGGGATGAGGATCAGGTCCAGCGCCACGTTGATGACGAGCGCGATGAGGGCGATCCACTTGCGGATCTCCGACCCGCCGATGTAGTCGAGGCTGCGCGCGATGATCGGCGCCATCCCGACCAGCACGATGTACGGCACCAGGACGCGCAGGATGTCGCCGCTGCGTCCGAACTCGTCTCCCAGCAGCAGCGCCGCGGCCCGGGGGGCGGCGATCGCGGTGATCGCCCCGACGACCAGGTAGAAGATCAGCGAGACCCGCAGCACGTTCGACAGGACGCGCGACGCGATCTCCGGCGGCTGGCCGGCGATGCGCGGCGGCACGGTGGACGCCAGGCTGACGCCCAGGAGGCCCAGGATCGTGGCCGCCCGCCAGGCCATGTCGTAGAGGCCCACCGCGTCCTGGTTGAGCAGCGCGGCGATCATCACCACGTCGATGCGGTCGAACAGCATCCACGCGATGCCTGCGGCCCACACGTGCGCGCCGTAGCGGACGATCTCCCGGCCGCCGGTCTCATGCACGGGGCGCCCGTCCGAGTTGCGGGTGAGGTACCGGCGTATCACCCAGAAGCCGAACAGCACACTGGCGGCGTAGCCGACGGCGTTGCCCGCGATGGCGCCGATCACGCCCGAGCCCGCCAGCAGCAGCATCATCACGGCCGCGAACTCCACGAGGGACTTCACGATGGACAGCAGCGCCAGGTTGCGGCCGTCCTGGACCGCCTCGATGATGCTGCCGACCCACGTGAAGAAGAGCGTGCCCAGCAGCGCGAACGCTGCCGCCTGGATGGGCCGGGTGTGGTTCCCGTCGACCACCCTGCTGATGACGGGTGCCAGCCCCAGCACCAGCACCAGGGCACCGGCGGCCAGCATCGTCCGCAGCCGCAGGCTCGCGGCGACCACCTTGCCGATGCCCTCGCCCCCGTTGTGGGCCTGGGCGACGTACCGGCCCGCGGCCGTGTCGATGCCCATCGTGGCCAGCATCGCCGCGAGCGTCGCGACGGTCATCGCGAACGCGTACTCGCTGTACTCGCTGAGGCCCAGCGCGCGGCCCAGCACGACGGTGAGGACGCCCGTGGACAGGGCACCCACGACGCGTGAGCCGAGGACCAGCGCGGTCTGGGAGGCGATCTCCCGGCCGCGGCCGGCGGCGTTGCCGGGAGACGGCGCCACGGTTCCTACGAGCGCGTGCCGGCGGAGCCCCGCGTCCGCCGGGCCGCGCGGGCCTCACCGGAGGTGGGCGTGGCCGCGGTCGTCGTGGCCCCGCCGGTGCGTGGCGGCTCTGCGCGTCCCCGGGGGGCCGCGGTCGGCACCGCGACGTCGTCGATCCGCCGGGTCCGTTCGCCGCCCGGCCAGTCGGTCAGGCACAGGCCCAGGGGGGTGACGCCCTCGCGCTGCAGCACGCCGGACAGGTTCTTGACGTCGGCGACCTCGCTGACGCCGCGGCGCAGCACGATCACCACGCCGTCGACGCTGGTCGCGGTGGGCACGGCGTCCAGCACGGTGCCCAGCGGCGCGCCGTCGAAGATCACGAAATCGGCCGAGCGCACGCTGGACAGCAGCCCCGAGACCATCGCCGGTGACATCGCGATGGACGCGGCGGAGGCGTAACGGTCGGCGCCGCTCAGCACCCGCAGCGCTCCGTCGAACCCGGGCACCGATACGGCGGCCTCGCTCAGCGGGGTATGGCCCAGCACGACCGCGCCGGTGCCGTTCGCGGCCGTAATACCCAGGCGGCGGGCCAGCGACGGGCGGCGCAGGTCGGTCTCGACCATCAGCACACGCTGCCCCGCCTCGGCCAGGCTCTTCGCGGCCTCCACGGAGGCGGTGGTGCGGTTCTCGTTGTCACCCGGACTGGTGAACAGCACAGACAGGGGGCGGGAGCCGTCGCGGCGCAGCGCGGCCAGCGAGTGTGCGAGGTCGGTGTACGCGGGGGGCTCGCCGCCGCTGGGCTTGCCCACGCGGGCGAGCACGGGCAGGTCGAACACCTGCTCGACCTGGCTGTCGGTGCGCACCCGGGTGCTCATCGTGTCGAGAGCCAGCGCGCCGGCGAACGCCACGAACAGGCCGACGACGAGCGCGATCGGCAGCACCAGCGACAGGCCCGGGCTGCTGGCCCCGGCCGGGGGCGTGGCCGACGTGGACAGCTGCAGCGACGGGTCGGAACTGCCGGCCAGCGCCTCGAGCTGGCCGAGCCGCGTCTGGAGCTGTTCCTTGGCGCTCTCGCGCAGGGCGGCGCTGTTGGCCAACTGCGAGTTGATCTGGGTGATCTGCGCCGCGACCTGGTCGCGGAACTGGGCCGAACGGACGCTGACCGTGGCCTTCGCCAGGGCATTCGCGACGTCCGCCGCCTGCTGGGCCGAGGCGCCCTCGGCCTTGACGGACACCAGGAAGCTGCCGCCGATGGGGCTCACGGTCACCTTCGACAGCACCTTGCCGGGGGTCCATCCGTCGCCCAGCGTTTCCGCCGCGGCCTTCGTCATGGGGGCCGTGGTGACCAGGCGGGCCAGCGTCTCGACGTCGCGGCCCGGCACGCCGGTCTCGCGGATCACGTTGGTGCCGTCGAACGTGCTGTCGCCGGTCGAGACGGGGGAGACGCTGAGCAACGCCTCGGACTCGTAGCGCTTGGCGCTGAGCGTCGTCGCCAGCAGCGCGGCCGCGATCACCAGTCCCAGCAGGGCGAGCATCACGGGCCATCGTTCGCGCGCGATCGTGAGGAAGCGCCTCAGGCCGCCCTCGGCGCCCCTTCCCCGCGCCCACCTGGGGGACTCATCGGGGAAGAAGCCCCCTGCATCATTCGTCGACACGTGTCATCGCTCCGGCGATCATCGGCGCCGGCCGTCCCGGCGCGCCTACTTAGGTCACTGCGGCACGTGGCGGCGGCGCGACGACGCGCGGCCGGCATGCGGTTTGCAAACGCACATCGACGTTACCACCGAAGCCCACGTCCGACCCCCCCGGGAAGGCCGGACCCCCCGGGCGGACGGGAAGCCGCGGCCCCCTCGCGGCCCGCGCGGAAGCCGCACGAGGGGCGGGGCGCGCGCCGCGCCGGCGCGGCTCCCTCGCCGGACCCGGGCCGCGGGGCGACCCCCCGAACGGCGGGCACGTCACGGAACCCTTACTTCGGGTCGCCCGCCGCCCGTCCAGGCGGATTCCGGCTGCACACCGCCCGAATAGTCATGCCTACCCACCCGTACAGACAGGGGTTTCATTGGGCGCCGCGCCGCCCTATGGTCGGACCCGAACGGAACTTCCCACGACACTTGGAGCCCACACATGACGGTTCGCTCACGCACGAGGGGTGCGCTGGCGTCCGCGGTGATCGGCGCCGCGGCCCTTGCGGTTCCGGCGATCAGTCTCGCAGAAGCGCCCGCCGACGGTCAGTCCACGACCAAGGCGTTCGACAGCCCGGCCAACCTCGGCATCGTGGTCAACGACAACGCCACGGTCACGAGCACCATCGAGGTGGAACAGGGCCAGGTCGGCGCGTTCTTGAGCGACGTCGACGTCACGACGTCCATCCCGCACACGCACTCCGGCGACCTGCGGATCCAGCTCGTCTCGCCCGGGCCGAACCCGAAGACGATCGACCTCGTGACCCCCCGCCCGGAGGATCACGCGATCAACGCGTTCGAGGGCACGCTGTGGGACGACTCCAACCCCATCCCGGGCGCGACGTTCACGTACGACCGCACCGGCGGTTTCGTCAACGTCACGGCGCCGCAGGCCAAGCTGGCCCCGCGCGGTGGACTGGGGTCGCTCGTCGGTATCAACCCGGTCGGCGTCTGGACCCTCAAGGTCAGCGACACGGCCGCGAACGACACCGGCTACCTCAACCAGTGGTCGCTGTCGCTGACGACCCGTCCCGCGGGTCCGGCGACCTCCGACCTGAAGAACTACACGCCGGCCGCCGCCGACCAGAGCAAGCCCGTCACGAACGCGGCGCCGACGGAGATGAGTGTCAACGTCCAGGGGGCCACGGGCAAGGTGTGGGCCCTCAACGCGCTCACGCGGCTCGTGCACAACAACCCCAGCGAACTCAAGATCGAGCTGATCCACGGCGACCGCGCCGTGGTGCTGAGCGACGGCGTGTCCGGCCCGTTCGACTTCTACAACCAGCGGCAGTTCGACGACTCCGCGGCGATGGCGCTTGCCGACAACGTGGCCCCCGGCCCGGTGATCCCGTACGCGGGCCTCGCCGCCTTCCGCGGCATGGACCCGAACGGCCTGTGGACGCTGCGGGTGACGGACTCGACCGGTGCGCTGCCCACCGGCACGTACGACGGCACGCTGTCCAACTGGGAGCTCAACCTCCAGACGGCCGATCTCAGCGGCGCGACGAGGGTGATCTCGGTGCCCACCACGCCGATCGTGGGTCGCGGCGCGACCGTCACGACGGGCACGAACCCCACGGCTCCGGGGGCCCCCAAGGTCGTGGTGGCCCAGCCGAAGCCGAGCCTGCGGACCACCAGCACGCTGCGCTGGCGCGGCAAGAAGCTCACGGGCAAGCTCACCATCACGGGCGTCAGCCCGTCGGCGCAGCGCGTCAGCGTCAAGGCGCGCGGCGTGTCGGGCACGCTGGTGTCGAGCTACGCCAAGAGGCTCACCAAGAAGCACGGCCGCAGGAAGGCGCTCGTCATGGCGCGCAAGCGGGTGATCGCGTCTCGCACGGTCGCCGTGAAGGCCGGCAAGGTCTCCGTCAGGATGCCGGCGGTGTTCACAAAGCGGCTCAAGAAGGGCACGTACCGGGTCGAGATCATGTCCGGCAAGACGCTGGTCTCGCGCTCCACGGTGCGGGTGCGTTAGGCCGTCGCATGTGGTGACGGGGTGCGCCCGCACCCCGTGCAGGACGCCCGCCTCGCGCCCCCAACCGGGCGCGGGGCGGACCTGTGTGGAGGCAGGACGTCGAGGGGGATCCGGTGCCGGTCAGGGATGCGAAACACGCAGGAACCGACACGGTGCGGGCCGCGGGCCCGTCGGCGTTCGAGCTGTTGGCGGGCGCCGGCTGGGACGCGCTGGTGGCCCGCTGCGGCGTTCATGATCCGCTGCGCACCACCGCGTGGCTGCGCCTGTGGGCCGAGCGCGCGTCCGCGGGCGCGCAGCCGCGCGCCGTGGCGGTGTTGCGCGACGGGGTGCTCGTTGCCGGTGCCCCGCTGGAGGTCACCCGCCGCGGCGGTCTGCGGGTGCTGCGCCATATGGGCCAGGGCGACGCGTGGTTCCACATCGCCCCGCCCGCCGACGACGCCGGCGCTCGTGGGGACCTGCTGAGGGCCGTCGCGGCGGAGGACGCCGACATCCTGCTGCTGGACGGCCTGCCCGGCGACGATGCGACCCGCGACGTCGTGCGCGAGGCCATCCCCGGCGCAGAGATCGTGGAGGGCGAGACGTGGCGGCTGACCACGGCATCGCCTCCGCGGTCGGTGCGCAAGCGGCGCAAGGAGGCCCGCCGCGCCGTGCGCAGGGCCGCCGACCAGGGCATCGAGCTGACCGTGCGCTGGTGGGACCGGTGGGAGGACATCGGGCCCCGCGTCCCGGAGCTGCTCGAGTTCCATCACCGCCACTTCCCGGCCGACACGCGCAACCAGCTCGCCGAGCCGGGGGCGCGGCGGGACTACGTGGCCGACGCCATCGCGGTGCTCGGCACCGAGGGTCGCGCCCGCCTGGCCGAGGTGCGGGTGGGAGAGCACGAACTGGCGGCGTGGGACCTGGCGTTCGTCGGCGACGACGGCACGGCCGTCGCGTACGCCGGCGCGTTCGACCGCTCGCGCACCGACCTGATGACGCTCGGCTGGATCTCGATGCTCGAGATGGTCGACCGGCTCACCGAGGAGGGCATCAGCACGGTCGACTTCGGCGCGGGCCCGGCGCCCTACAAGGACCTCATCGCCGAGCCCGTTCCCACCATCCGCGTGGTGGCGCCGCTGTCGCGCCGGGGCCGGGCGGGGCTTGCGGCGAGGGGCCTCGCCGGCCGTGTGGCCGTCTGGGCGGCCTCGCGGCGGCGGGGGCGCGTCCCCGGGGACGCACGCCCCGCCGGCGACGCCTAGTTGCGGAAGCGCCCGGCCTCGGGGTCGGGGAACGCCCCCACGCGGGCCTGGTCGAGCACCTGATCCAGGCCGGACGGCACGTCCCACGCGGTCTCGTAGCCCAGCTCGTCCCTGATGCGCTCGAAGCTCACCTTGTACGACCGCGGGTCCTCGTCCACGTTGACCCACTTGCCCTCGAGCTCCGGCAGGCGCTCCTTCAGCAGGTCGAAGATCATCCGCTTGGTGTAGTTCTCGCCCGAGTTGCCCACGTTGTAGACGCGGCCAACGCTCACGTCGGGCTTGGACAGCACCAGCTGGATACCGGCCGCGGCGTCGTCCACGTGCACGTAGGGGCGCCAGAACTGCTCGCCGTAGATCTCCAGCACGCCGTCCCGGAACGCCTCGATGGCGAACTGGTTGACGGTGAGGTCGAAGCGCATGCGGGGCGCCACGCCGTACACGGTGGCGAAGCGGCACACCGTCGCGGGCAACTCCTTCTCGTCGAGGAGGCGCTTCTCCACGGCCACCTTCGTCTCGGCGTACAGGGAGACCGGGTTGAGCTCGCCGTCCTCGGTGACCAGCGTGTTGGAGTCCGAGACACCGTAGTTGCTGCACGTGGACACGAACACGAAGTGGCCGACCTTGTTGTCGCGGCTGGCATCGATCAGCGCCGCGCTCGCGTCGATGTTGACGGCCCGCGTCGTGTCGGGGTCCCGGCGGCCGGCCGGGTCTCCCACGATGGCGGCGAGGTGCACCACGGCGTCTGCGCCCTTGATGAGCGGCACCAGGGCGTCCGTGTTGCGGACGTCCTCGCGCACGAGGGTGAAACGGGGGTGCTGGAGGATCTCGCGCACGCCCTCGGCACCGTGGGCCATGGCGCAGCTGTCGACACCCACGACCTCCGTATCGGGATCGTCCAGCAGACGCCGGATGAGGCTTCCCCCGACGTACCCACCCGCGCCCGTGACGACGACTTTGCCCACGCTGTCTCCTTGTCATAATCGGCACCGGCGCCGCTCCGTGCGGCCGCCGACGCCCGTGATCGGCACGCTGTTGAGTGTAGCCAGGGGGTCCGGCCCGACGTCACCGAACGATCGGATAGGCCGGTCCCGCCCCGTACCGCGACGAAGGCCCAGATGAGCGAGCACAGCACCCCCACGCCCGCGCGCCCCCTGCGCGTCGTCATGCTGGTGGAGTCCGTGTACGGCGGAGGCGCCGAGCGGTTCACCGTGGGCCTCAGCCGGGCGCTGTCCGCCCGGGGGGAGCACGTCGTGGTGTGCGCCAGCCGCGGCGCCGGCCGCAACCGCGAGCCCATCGCGCACGAGACGGGCGTCGACGTGCTGATGCTGGGGCGGACACGCATGGTGTCCCCCGTCGCGTGGGCCCGGCTGGTGCGCTACCTGCGCCGCCACAGGGTGGACGTGCTGCACTCCCACATGTACGGCTCCAACGTGTGGGCGCCGATCCTCGGCCGGCTCGGGGGCGTGCCGGTGGTCGTCGCCACGGAGCACTCCTGGACGTACGAGGGACAACGGATACGCAAGCTTCTGGACCGCTTCTGGGTCGGGCGCGGTGTGGACGCGTTCGTGGCCGTCTCGCCCGAGGACGCCCGTCGGATGGCCGAGATCGAGAAGGTGCCCGCGGGAAAGATCCGCATGATCCCCACCGGCCTGCTGCGCGACCCCGACGACCTGGCCTCGGCCCCGGCGACGGTGCGCGACGAGCTGGGGCTGGGCCGCGGCGTGCCCGTCGTCGGCGCCGTCGGGCACCTGCGCCCCATGAAGGCGATCGACGTGCTGGTCGATGCGTTCGCCCGGGTGCTCGAGCGCGTGCCGGATGCCCACCTGATCATCGCCGGCGACGGCCCGCTGCGGCCGGACATCGAGGCGCAGATCGCGGCGCTCGGAGTGGGCGCGCGCGTCCACCTGCTGGGCGTGCGCGAGGACGTCCCCGCGGTGCTGGCGTCCTCCGACGTCGTCGCCATGCCGTCCGACTCGGAGGGCAGCCCCATCGCGCTGATCGAGGCGATGACCGCCGGCCGGGCGGTGGTGGCCACGCGCGTCGGCGGCGTCCCGGCGATCCTCGACGAGGGACGCTGCGGGGTGCTGGTGCCGCCACGCGACCCCGCGGCGCTGGCCGACGCCGTCGAGTCCTTGCTGGCCGACCCGCAGCGCGCGGCGCGGCTCGGGCGGGTGGCCGCCACGCGCGCGCGCGGCGAGTACGGGATCGCCCACATCGCCGGGCGTTGGAGCGACCTTTACCGCGAGCTTTACTCGACCGTCGGGGGGGGACGGCAGCGTGGCAACCGTTAGAATCCTCCGCATGGCCTCGGCGCGCCGCATCACCGCCCTGTGCGTGGGGATCCTCGCCCTCGGGACGTCGCTGGCGGCGGCCCAGGAACTGCCCCCCACGCCCGATCCGGTCCCCGCGGCCCCGGCACCCAGGCCCCGCCCGGCGCCGGCACCCGCGCCCGCCCCGGCACCCGCGCCCGACCCCGTGCCGGGCGGCACCGGCTGACGCCGCACGGCCCGCGGTGACCTGGTTCGAGCGGGCCGCCCGCTCGCCCGCGGGGATGGCGGCCGTTGCTGCGGTCCTGGCTGCCGCGACACACGCGTGCGGGCCGCCCGGCGGCGACGAGGCCGCCCACCTCTACCTGACCGCGTTCTGGCGCGAGCACGGCTGGCTGGCATGGGACAACCTGTGGTACTCGGGCCGGTACGCGCTGGTGAACTACAGCCTGGCGTACCACCCGCTGGCCGCGCTGGCGGGTCCCGTGGCCGTCACCGCCGCATCGGCGGGCCTCGCGGCCTGGGGGTTCGCCGTACTGGTGCGGCGCCGCTGGCCGCTGGCGGGACCCTGGCCGGCGGCGGCGTTCGCGCTGCTGACCCCGCTGGCCGTCGTGGCGGGGACGTACCCCTTCACCCTGGGCCTGGCGTTCGCCCTCGTCGCCCTCGTGGCCGCCGGCGCCGGGCGCCCCTGGGCGGGGCTGGCCGCGGCGGGCGCCGCGATGGCCGCAAGCCCCCTGGCGCTCGTGTTCCTGCTGCTGGCGGCGGCGGCGGCCGTCGCGGCGCGGCCGGCCCGCGCGCACACACGGGCCGGCGCCATCACGGCCGCGGGGCTCGGGGCGCTGGTGGTCGCGCAACTGGTGAGCATGCGGGCGTTCCCGGCGCCCTCGGCCCGCTACCCGTTCGACCCCAAGGATGCGGCGGCCATCGCGGTGTTCTGCGCCGCGGGTCTCGCCATGACGTGGCGCGCGCCCGCCGCCCGCGACCTGCGGGCGTTCTTCGGCGTGTACGCCGCGGCCACGGCGGGCTCCCTGGTGGTGCCCACTGGTGTCGGCGGCAACATGGTGCGCGTGACGCTGGTGGCGGGGCTGCCCCTGATGCTGGTGGCCGCGTCCTTCGCCGGCCGGCGGCTGCTGCCCGCGGCCGCCGTGGCGTGCGCCGCCGCGCTGGTGTGGCAGTTGATCCCCGCGTGGACGGGCGGGCGGGCCGCGGAGGAGGCCCGGGCGCCGAACGCGGCGTTCTGGGCCCCCGTGGAGGCCTACTGGTCTGCCCACGGCGACCCCGCCCACCGGGCGCACGTGGTCGCCACCGCGGACAACTGGGAGGCGTGGCACGTGGCGCGGCGCGGCATCCCCCTGACGCGCGGATGGTTCCGCCAGGACGACTTCCCCGTCAACGACACGCTCTACGACGACCCCCTGGCCGCCGGCGCCTACCTGACGTGGCTGCGTGACGTCGCCGCGAAGTACGTGTTCCTGCCGGACGACCCGCGGGACTACACCGGCCAGCGCGAGGCGCGCCTCCTGGCGACGGGGGCCCTGCCCGAGGTGGCGCGCCTGCCGGGATGGACGGTCTACGCCGTCCCCGGAGCGGCGCCGATCGCGACGCCGACGCCCGCCGCGCGCGTGGTGCGGGTGACGTCCGCGCACGTCGTGGTGCGCGTCTCCCGAGCGGGCACGTACCGGCTGCGGATGCGCTACTCGCCGTACCTGGTGGCGGGACCGGGCACGTGCGTGTCGCCGCGCGAGCCGTGGGGGGTGGACCTGCGCGTCGACGCGCCCGGGACGGTCGATGTGGCGTTCGACCCCACGCCCCGGCGCGTGTGGGACGTGTTGAGGGGACGCCACACGGCGTGCCCGCCGCGCCTGTAGAACCCAGCCGATGGCGAACGACGGGATCATCCGGGTGGCGACGTGGAACGTGTTCCACCTCATGGACCAGTCGCTGGGGCGGCCCGGGCTACGCGCCGGTATGCGCCGCGGGCACCGGCGCGTAGGTGACCTGGTGCACCTCAACCGGCGCCACGTGCGCCCGGCGTCGATGGTGCTGGGGCGACTGGACGCCGACGTGGCGCTGCTGCAGGAGATCTCGCCGCGCGACGTGCCGCGCCTGGGGAGGGCGGTGGGCGCCCACGGCGCGTGGGCCACCCGCACGGGGCCGCTGGTGGGGCCCGCGTGGCTGCGTGATGCCGTCGGCGCCTGGAACCCCGACCTGGTGGGCACGCACGAGGGGAACGCCAACGCCATCCTGGTGGGCTCGAGGATGCGCCTGCGGCGCGGGACCGGACGGGGGCTGCGCCTCAACGCCTGGCGGCACGTCTGGGAGGCGTGGCACGACCCGGGCACCGACCTGACGTTCGGGGGCTTCAAGCGCTGGCTGGGCGAGGCACGCTTCGCCGTCGCCGGGCGCGTCGCTCCGGGCGACGGGTACCCCGACGTGACCGTCGTCAGCCTGCACCTGCACAACGCCCGTGGGGACGCCGAGCGATCGCACGAGATCGGGAGGCTGGTCGGGGCACTAAAGGGGGTGGAGGGGCCCCTGATCGTGGGCGGCGACTTCAACATGCCGCCGTCGTCGCCGCACATGGCGCGGTTAGCCGAGGTGGGCCTGACGGACGACTCCGACGACCCGTCCGCAGGCATCGACCGCATCTTCACGCGCGGCCTCGACGTGGTGGAGCCGTCCCGCCGGCTGCCGCCGTCCGCCCGCGAGGTCGAATGGACCGGGCGACGGGGATCCGGCCGGGTGCGGGTGTCCGACCACGACGTCGTGACGGCGACGTTCCGGGTGCCGCGCACTCCGGGCGAGGCGTAAGCGACCACGCCCCGGTACCACCGCCGGACCGCCGTCGGAACTCCGCCCGCCAGGCGCGTCCACGGCCCACCGGGTCACCACACCTAGGGGCTGTACCAGAGCATCTCGAACGTCAGCACGGCCAGCAGCACCACGCCGATGCCGGCCCAAAGGCGCATGCGCCGCCGCCCGCCCTCCTCGAGCCACGTCGCCCCCGCCCAGGCCAGGGGGTACGCCAGCAGCCCGAAGCGCGTCATCGACGTCAGCGACCCGCTGGCCAGCGGCAGCGCGAACGTCGCCGCCGTGTACAGGACCCACGGGCTGCGCCACCCCTCCATGCGGTACAGCCGCACGAGCAGCCACGCGTACACGGCGACGCCGATCGACTGGCGCCACACGGGGACCCACCAGTGGTAGAAGTCGCCCCGCGCCAGCGCGCGGATGGAGTCGCCCACCTCCACCGGCAGGTACGTGATGACGCCGACGACCAGCGGGCCGCGCTTCCACGCCTCCTGCGCCACGAACGGCAGGTTCCAGGCGCCGCGGGTGAGTTGCATCCACGCCAGGTACGCGCCCAGCGTCAGCGCGGCGGGCACGAGAGCCACGGCCGCACGGCGGGCCCGCGCGGCCGTGGGGCCGCCGCGGTCGAACGCGATCAGCGCCACCAGCACGGCCACCAGGACCCCCGGGGGACGGGCCAGGGTGGCGGCCGACGCGACGCACGCGGCCCAGCCGATGCGTCCCCGGTGGGCCAGGTAGCCGGCCGCGACGGCCAGGGCCAGCGTGACGGCCTCGGTGTAGGCCATGGACGCGTAGACCGTCGGGGGAAACAGCGCGGTGCCCCACGTGACGACGTCGGCGCGCCTCTCGCCGAAGCGCTCGGCGGTGAGGCGGCGCAGACCGACGAGGGCGCCGAGGAACGCGAGGTTGTTGACGACCAGCGCGAAGACGAACGGGTTGACGTGCAGCGCGATGCCCGCCTTCATCACCACGGGCACCAGCGGGAAGAACGGCAGGTTGGTGTAGACCGCCCCCGCGAGGTCGGTGTAATGGTCGTACCCGTGCTGGGCGATGTCCAGGTACCAGCTCGTGTCCCAGCCGCCCAGCGCGGCCAGCCAGCGGGGCACCAAGCGGTCGACCCCGAGGCGCGGCTCGCCGAACGTCAGCGACGCGGCCGCCGCCGCGGCCAGCACCACCAGGCGGCTGAGCGCCCACGCCCGCACCGGCGTGGACCACGTGGTGGGGTGCCGCAGGCGGGCGAGGGCCGCGGTCACGACGGCACGCGCGGGGAAGGGGCCACGCGCCGGAACACCATCACCCCGTCGCGGTCGAACACCTGGCGGAACCGGGGGTCGGTGCGCATGGCCAGCGCGTGGGGCGCGAACTGGGCGGGCGACACCATGATGTCGGCCAGGTACGGCCTCCGCATGTCGATGATCACCCACCGCGCCGACCCCACGACCGGGTACGAGAAGATGCGGCGCCGGTCCGACAGGCGGGCCCCGAACGGGTTTCCCGCCGACACGGGGACCCCCCTCGGGATCAGCGCGACCCCCTCGGCCATCGCGGCGGCGTGCGGTGTGGACTCAAGCTCCCAGCGACGGTCCGTGGACCCGCCCGGCACGCCGTACCACACCGGCAGCGGCCCCAGGCGCCACCCGCCGGCGAGGGCGGCCACCACCAGTAGCCCCGCCCACGCCGCGGGGCGCCCCGCCTCACGGGGAAGCCGCGGCGAGTCGAGGACCCTCCCCAGCGTGCGGACGGCTGCGGCCACCAGGAACGGCGTCGCGACCGCCGTGTACTGGAACTGCACCGAGTACTGGGGCCAGTAGTTGGTCAGCACGTTCATCGCGATCTCGGGCACCGCCCCCAGCGCCAGGAGGGGGGACCCGAGCGGCAGGAACGCCAGCGGCGCCAGCAGCGCCACCAGGTAGAGCATCTTGGGCTCGGTGAACACGGTGCGAGCGACGAGGCCGGGGTCGGTGAGCAGCGCCTTGGGGACGTCCGTGAGGCTGCCGCCGAGGTGGGCGTACCGGCCCGCGAACGGGTTCTCGCCGTCGGCGGGGGCGAAGCGCGGAATGATGATCGTCATGCACGCGGCGGTCCACGCGAGGCCGCCGACGGCCAGCGCGGCCCCCCACCGCCGGCGGCCGTGGGCGACGGCGCACCACACCCCCAGGAACACGACTCCCAGGCCGACATGCTCCTTTGTGGCGAGCGCCAGCACCACGCACACGGCGCACACGGCGGGGCGGTCCTCCTCGATGGCCCATATCGCGTACAGCAGCAGCGGCACGGCCAGCACCACCGGGTGGAACTCGCTGATCTGCGACCACAGGAGCGGCGGGTACAGGAGGTAGGCGGCCACGGCGCCCAGCGCGATCGCGTCCGAGCCGATCCAGCGGCGGGCCAGCCAGAACACCGGCCAGCCGCCCAGCGCGACGGCCGTGGACTGCACGATCAGCAGCATCTGCGGGTGCGGGAACACGGCCCACAGGGGCGCGAACAGCACGAGGATCGGGTCGACGTGGGCCCCCAGGCGGACGAACTGCTCGCCGTGGGTGTCGGTGCTCTCCAGCGGGCGGCCCTGCGTGGTGCTCCAGATGGCCTGCACCATGTTGCCCAGGTCGAAGCGGCCGGCCCAGAAGTTGTCGTACCGGTGGATCGCCAGCCACGACATGCCCACGGCGGCCGCCACCATCAGCAGCGCCGCGGCCAGCGTGGCCGGGTCGCGACGCGGGTCTGGCGGGCGCACGCGGGGGATGCCCCACGGCAGGTCCCGGACGCTCACCGGCGCCGCGCCCACAGCGCGATGGCGCCCACCACCGCCAGCTCCACCACGGTCAGCAGCAGGCGCGCGGACGCCGACAGGGCCACCGCGACCCCCTGCGGCACGTTCTGGGCCAGCGCCAGCGCGAACGCCCCGTCGCGCACGCCGAGGCCCGACGGGAAGATCACGAGCACCATGGACAGCGTGAACGCGAACAGGAACGCCCCGCCGACGAATGCGAGTCCCCCCACGCCGGGGCCCGCCAGGGCGCGCATGGCCATCCAGACACCCAGCGACAGCAACACCGCCGTGAGGGCGTACCAGGCCGCGAGCGCCGCGACGCGACGGGCGCCGATGAGACGCCCGAGGGGCTCGCGTCCCGCCCGCCGCAGCGCCCACGCCGAGGCCGGCCCGAACACCCGGGGGTGCAGCGCAACCAGCAACCCGGCCGCCGCGGCCACCGCCGCCAGGCCCCACGCGGAGCCCACCACGCCGTACACCGCCACGAACGCCACGGCGCCGAGCGCGGCGACGCCGAGGCCCAGCGCCTGCTCGTACACCAGCGCCGCGGCCGACACCCGTCGCGGCACGCCGTGCCGCAGCGACATCTCCACGCGTCCCACCACCATCAGCACGCTACCCGGCACGTAGCGCCCCAGCAGCGACGTCGCCCACGCCGACAGCACCCCCGCGCGCGGCACGGGGCGCCCCGTGAGGGACTCGAGCACGCCCAGGTACCCGGCGCCGCTGGTCAGCAGGAACACGGCCAGGACGGCCACGGACCCGGCGAGTAGCCACGGGTCGACGTCCCACCGGTACTCCCGCACCTGCGACCAGCCGCGCACCAGCGCCCATCCGAGGAACGCCACCACCACCAGGGACGCGACGAGCCCCACCCGCCGCCGCCACGAGGGCCGCCCGCGCGGCGCCGGGTCGGTCATCCGGGCGCCCGGGCGGTGGCGAGGAGCCCCATGTAGCCGGGGCGGCGCCCAAGGAACAGCCGGTCCAGCGACAATGCGGCCCGCAGCACGCGCCCGGCCAACGCGGGGGGCGCGCCCATGTCCGCGTCGCCGCCGCGCAGCAGGCGCCGCCGCAGCATGGGGCGGTAGACGTGCCGGTGGTAGAGGCCCGTCACCGGGAACCCCCAGGCGTAGACGTCCACGCTCACCAGGCCCGCGTCAGCCAGCAGCGCCTCGAGGCCCTCGGGCGTGTAGCGGCGGCGGTGCCCGGCCCAGCGGTCGGTCCAGTCGTAGCGGAACGGCCCGGCCGGGACGCTCACCACGACCAACGCCCCGGGGCGGCACGCGCGGCGCAGCTCGCGCGCGGCGCCGACGTCGTCATCGAGGTGCTCGAGGACCTCCGCGCACACCACCAGGTCGGCCGACGCGTCGTCTACGGGAAGCGCCGTCATGTCGCCACGCACGGCCCGGTGCGGCCCGCCGGAGGCGGCGCCGAGAACGGCGCCCAGGTGCTCGGCGAAGCCCTCGCTGCCGTCGACGGCGGTGACGCGGTACCCGCGCGCGGCGAGGGCCCGCGACATGCTGCCGGCGCCCGCGCCGGCGTCCAACGCGTCGCGTCCGGGGGTGGCGCGGCGGTCGATCTCGCGCAGCAGCAGCGATTCGCGGAACGCGTGGCGGGGCCCGAACATCTCGGTGGAGTCGCCCCAGGCGTGCTCGTCGACGGGGCCGGAGCTCACGCGGCCTCCACCGCCGCCACTAGGCGGGCCGCGACCGCCTCGGGTGTTCCCAGGCGCGCGTACGTGGCGCGGGCCTCGGTGCCCATGCGGGCCCGCAGCCCGGCGTCGGTCGCCAGGCGGGTCAGGGCGGCGGCCAGCGCGGGGACGTCGGCGGGCGGCACCAGCAGTGCGTTCTCGCCGTCGCGCAGCACCTCCCGCGCGCCGGGGGTGTCGGCCGTCACCACAGGGCGGCCCACCGACATGGCCTGCCAGACCTTGTTGGGCACGACGCGCCCGGCCTTGTCGCTGGTGCCGAAGACCCCCAGCGCGATGTGGTGGCGGGCGATCTCGGCCCCCAGGTCGCGGTACGGGATCCACGGCACGTGCGTGACGCCCGGCGCCCCGGCGTCCAGACGCCCGCGCAGCCACGACATCAGCTGCCCGTCGCCGACCACCGTGACGGGGGGCGCGCCCGGCACGGCCGCCGCCTCGAGCACCGTGGGCAGGCCGTGCAGCGGAGCGAGCTTGCCGATGAACACGGCGCTCACCGGCGCGTCGGCGGGGGACGGGACTGCAGCGGGGGGGAAGAGGGCGGGCTCGGCGCCCACCGGCACGACGACGGTGCGGCGGGGATCCACGCCGAGGTGGGCGACCATCCAGTCGGCGTTGGCCCGCGTGTCGGCCATCACCACTTGCGCGCCGCGGGCCAGGCGGTCGACGGCGGTCAGCACGCGGCCGCCCACGACGCCCACCCGGCCGCGGTCGCCGGCCAGCGTGTCGCCCAGCGCGATCATCATGTCGGCCACCAGCGGCACCCGGCGGCGGCGGGCCACCAGGCGGCCCAGCGGCAGGTCCGGCTGGGCCGGGTAACCCACGACGACGGCGTCCACCGGCCCGACGCGTCGCTCGCGGCGCGCCAGCAGGGCCCACGCGCGCGCCGCCGCCGCGCCGGAACGGGCCAGCGACGCGGGCGCCAGGAACCCGCCGGCCTTGTGGCGGGTCCGCTCCCACAGGGGCTCATGGCACTCGACCACGTCGTGGCCCAGCGCGCGCAGGCCCTGGCGCAGCACCGCCCCCCTGGGGTACTCGGCCTCGTACGTGCCCAGCCAGAGGAACCTCACCGGCGCACCTCGCGCACCCGCGCGGCGGCCTCGTCGGCGCGGGTGCGCTGGTGCTGGCGCTGCACCATCTCGCTCATCAGGCCGATGGTGAGGAACTGCATGCCCACCAGGATCAGCAGCACGCCCAGCAACAGCAGGGGCCGCTGGCCGATGGCGTACCCGGCGAACTTCAGCACCGACAGGTACCCCGACACCGCCAGCCCGACCAGCAGCATCAGCAGCCCGAGCCCGCCGAACAGGTGCATCGGCCGGTGGCGGTACCGCCCGAGGAACGTGATGGTGAGCAGGTCGAGCATGCCGCGCACGTAACGCTCGAGCCCGTACTTGCTGCGGCCGTGCGTGCGGGGACGGTGGTTGACGCCCAGCTCGCCCACGCGGAAGCCCTCGTTGTGGGCCAGCACGGGTATGTAGCGGTACTGGTCTCCGGCCAGGGCCAGCGCGGCGACCACCTCGGCGCGGTACGCCTTGAACCCGCAGTTGAGGTCGTGCAGATCCAGGCCCGACACCCTCCGCGTCACGGCGTTGAACAGCTTGGACGGCAGGCGCTTGCCGGCGGGGTCCTGGCGGTCCACCTTCCAGCCGCTGACGAGGTCGAGGCCGCCGTCCAGCGCGTCGAGGAAGCGGGGGATCTCGGCCGGGTCGTCCTGGAGGTCGCCGTCGATAGTGATGACGATGCCGCCGCGGGCCTCGCGGAACCCCGCCATCAGCGCTTCGGACTTGCCGAAGTTGCGCCGCAGCGCGACCAGCGCCACCTCCGGCTCGCGCTCCACCGCGGCTTCCAGCACGGCCCCCGTCCCGTCGCGGGAGCCGTCGTCCACGAAGATGACCTCGAACGAGCGCCCCAGGCCGCGCATCACCGGGAGCATCTCCCCCAGCAGGGGCTCGACGTTGTCGCGCTCGTCGCATACGGGGACGACGACGGAGATCTCAGGGTGGGGCATCAGCGCTCGATCCTGGGGAGCCGGGCCTTGGCGACCAGGCGGGGCCGGGGCACCCGCCGGCGGTGCTCGCGGCGCATGAGGCCCTTGCGGAACCGGACGAACACCAGGATCGCCATGGACAGGATCGCGCACGACAGCAGCAGGGCGAACACCGGCCAGACGGTGCCCCGCGCCCCGCCCGCCGTGGTGGCGATGAGGTACCACGCGGCGAAGAAGGGGTTGCGGCCCAGCTGGGTGCCCACCGACACGCACAGCGCGGCGAGCGGCAGCAGGCCAACGAGGCCGAGGATGACGGCGTGCCACCGGCGCGTCACCGATGTGGCCACCAGCACGGCGTGCGCGGCCGGCAGGGTCAGCACCAGCACGAACGGCGTGACGAACCACGCCACCAACGACACGACGCCCAGCAGGATGAGCCCGGCCGCCGCCTCGCTGGCCGGCGCCGCGCCCAGCCGCCGCATCGCGCGGTGCGACAGCCACCAGGCCAGCGCGGCGAGCGCCAGCGTCACGACGACGGACACCAGCTCGCCCGCCCCGAAGCCGACGCCGCGCGGCAGCGGCGGCACGCCCGCGGCGGGCTGGGGCATCAGGTGCATCAGAGAAAGGAAGTGGAGCGCGAAGCACGCCACCACCAGCGGCACGGAACGCAGCAGCGCCGCGCGCATCCCCGGGCCCATCCGCACGCCCGAGCGGCGCAGCCGCGAGAACGCGTCCAGGGCCACGACCCACAGGGGCAAGGCGAACAGGGCGAGGACGATCCTCAGCACGCCCGGCTTCAGCTCCTTGCCCGACAGCATCACGCCCGACTCCGGCCGGGGTTGTGCCAGGTTCTGGTCGATCAGGGACAACAGCGTCACGGCGACGTTGCCGGCTCGCTGCAGCCGCTGGGCATCCGGCGCCGCGACGGGACGCGCGGGCCCGTCGGGGCGCGACGACAGCGTCACGGCCGGGATGCCCGCCTGAACGAACGGCGCCTGGTCACCGAACGTCTGCGGCACCGCGAAGCGCAGGAGCTGGTTGATGAGGCTGGGCTCCGGCGCGGCCGTGGCGCCGGACCAGGGCAGCGTCTCCCGCACGATCGACGCGAAGCCCAGGGCCTGTGTGGGCGTCCGCGCGCCGCCCCACACCCACACTGGTCCGTCGCGCTCGCCGACGCCGTCCAGCACGATCACGGCAGAGATGCGGAAGTCCGAGAACCGCGACAGGAACCAGCGCGCCCCCGCGTTGCCGACGGCCGACCCGGACGTGGACACGAACAGCATGGGGTGACGCCGGGCGGCGGTCGCCTCGTAGCGGGCGGCCTCCAGCAGCAGCGCGGTGCTCGATGTGTCGGCGGGCGAGCCGGGTGCCGAGTCCCGCGGTGCCATCACCACGATGCCCTGGGGATCGAGCCCCCCCGTGGTGCCCGGCAGCACGGCGTAGACGTTCACCATCCGCTCGAGCTCACCGTCCACGCGGGCCGAGAACACCTGCCGGCGGACGCGCGGCTTGAGCCCGGACAGCGACGGCAGGGACGCGAACTGACGCGCAACCCAGTCCGCCGACGCCTGCTCGGCCGCCGGGGACCCCGCGACCCGCACGGGCGCAAGCGCGCGGAGGTCCTCCGTGGCCCTCAGGATCGTGCGGGCGTCGGCGGATCCCGGCAGCGCGGGGCGCTCCAGCCCCTGGGTGGCCGGGGGCTGCAGCGTCAGCAGGGCGACGATGATCGCCACCGCGGACACGAGCCACGCGGTGCGGTAGAGGCGAGCGTTCAGCAATGCGGTCGGGAATCGGCCAAGGGCCGAAAGGCTACCGGGGCGAGGGCGGTCCGCAGCCTCCGAACGGCCCCGGGCCCGCGGCCGGTTCCGTAGGATGGACCACCGGAGCGGTCGCGAAAGGCCCCCGGGTTACCCGGACCCGTACAGGTGGGCCCGCCCGTGTTGCACCCCATGAGCGTGGGCCGACGCTCGGTCCTCCACTACCAGTCGCTCGTCGACCGCGAGCTGATCGCGGAGCTGCGGGAGATCGCGGCCGACATCCGCGGCATGCGCATCTGCCACGTCAGCGGGCACGGCGACGGCGGCGGCGTGAGCGAACTGCTGGCCAGCACCGTCCCGCTGTTCACCGACCTGGGGCTTCACGCCACGTGGCGGGTGCTCGGCGGGCGGCCCTCGTTCTTCCGAGCCGCGGCCGCGCTGCACGACGGCCTCCAGGGCGCCGAGGTGTCGTTCGACGGCGACCTGCGTCGCACGTTCGAGCGGTACAGCCTGCTGAACGCCGGGGGCATGGACGGCCCGTACGACGTGGTGGTCGTGCACGACGCGCACCCGCTGGGCCTGCGGGGCAGCGTGGAGGCGCTGGACGACGCCACGTGGATCTGGCGGTGCCACCTCGACATGTCGACCCCGGCGCCGTGGGTGTTCGACGTTGTTCGCCCCCTGCTCGACGGCTACGACCTGAGCGTGTTCCACATGCCGCAGTACGCCCCCGCCGAGATCGTGCCGGAGCCCGTCGTCATACCGCCGGCGATCGACCCGCTGGCGCCGAAGAACATGGGGTTGCCGCGCCCTGACGCCGCCGACGTGGTGGCGCGGTTCGGCGTGGACCCGGGGCGGCCGCTGATGGTGCAGGTGTCGCGCTTCGACCCATGGAAGGACCCGCTGGGGGTGATCGACGCATTCCGCGCCGCGCGCACCGAGGTCCCCGGTCTGCAGCTGGCGCTGGTCGGGCCGCGCAGCCTCGACGACGGCGCGGCCGAGTTCTTCGGCCGCGTGGTCGACCACGCGGCCGGCGACCCCGACATCCACCTGCTGGCCGACCCGCAGCGCGTGGGCCCCATCGAGGTGAACGCGCTCCAGACCCATGCCGACGTGGTGGTGCAGAAGTC
Source organism: Thermoleophilia bacterium (assembly GCA_020438485.1). GTDB lineage: Bacteria > Actinomycetota > Thermoleophilia > Miltoncostaeales > Miltoncostaeaceae > JAGQUM01. The sequence continues at coordinate 25,291 of JAGQUM010000021.1, forward strand.
GCTGCGCGAGGGTTTCGGGCTGACCGTCACGGAGGCGCTGTGGAAAGCGCGGCCCACCGTGGCGAGCAACATCGGGGGCATCCCCAGCCAGATCGCGGACGGCTCCACCGGCTTCCTGGTGGACGGGCCCGCGGAGTGCGCGCGGCGGGTCGTGGACGTCATCCGCGACCCCGCCGGTGCCGCGGAGATGGCCGAGCGCGGCAAGCAGCACGTGCGCCACGGCTTCCTCACCCCCCGGATGATGCGCGACTGGCTCAGCCTGCTGAGGAGGGTCGCGAACCGCTGACCGGGCGCCGGCCCCGCGGCGATGCGCTAGACATCCCCCATGAGCCCGAACGACGAGCGCCTGATCCTGGTCAGCAACCGCGGCCCCGTCACGTACGAGCGCGACGACGAAGGGCGCGTCGCCCGCCCCGGCGGCGGCGGGCTGGTGACGGCCCTGTCCGGGCTCACGGATCACCAGCCGGCCGTGTGGATCTCGGCCGCCATCAGCGACGAGGACATCGCGGTGCAGCGCGAGGCCGACGCGGGAGACGGCACGTTCCCCGTGGACGGCCTGGGACGCGACACGCTGGGGCGTTTCGTCGTGATCGACCCCGACGTGTACGACGCGTACTACAACACCATCGCGAACCCGATGCTGTGGTTCATCCAGCACTACCTGTGGGACCTGTCCAACGTGCCGGACGTGCGTCGCCAGGAGCTGGACGCGTGGCACAACGGCTACGTGGTGGCCAACGAGCACTTCGCCGAGGCCGTCAGCGCCCAGATCGGCGACCGCTCCGAGCCGGTCGTGCTCCTGCACGACTACCACCTGTACGTGGCCCCCGGCATCATCCGCGAACGCCACCCGGACGCGTTCCTGCACTTCTTCGTGCACATCCCGTGGGCGCAGCCCGACTACTGGTGCGTCCTGCCGCCCGAGATCCGCGAACCCATCCTGAAGGGCCTGCTGGCCAACGACATCGTCGCGTTCCACACCCGGCGCTACGCCCGCAACTTCCTGCTGTGCTGCGAGGACCTGCTGGGCCTGCGGGTGGACTACGACGCCATGAGCGTCGAGTGGGAGGGACGCACCGTCTGGGCCCGCAGCTACCCGATCTCGGTCAACGCCCCCGCCCTGGAGGAGTACGCCGCCGGGCCCGAGGTGGCGGCCGAGGAGGGGCCGCTGCTGCGGCGGCGCCGGGCGCACCTGGTGGTGCGGGTGGACCGGACCGACCTGTCGAAGAACGCCATCCGTGGCTTCAAGGCGTTCGACGTGTTCCTGGACGAACACCCGGAGTACCGCGAGGAGATCACGTTCCTCGCCCTGCTGCAGCCCTCCCGGCAGGACGTCGCCGAGTACGTGGAGTTCATGCAGAAGATCCTCGAGACCGTGTCGCACATCAACACCAAGCACGGAAACACGGACTGGATGCCCATCGACCTGCGCATCGAGTCGCAGCTGGCCCGCGCGTTCGCCGCGTTCAAGCACTACGACGTGCTGCTGGTGAACTCCATCTACGACGGCATGAACCTGGTGGCCAAGGAGGGTCCGTTGGTCAACGAGCGCGACGGCGTGATGATCCTGAGCGAGAACACCGGCGCCCACGAGGAGCTGGGCTCGTTCGCGCTGTCGGTGAACCCGTTCGACGTCGGCGCCCAGGCCGACGCCATCCACCGGGCCCTCACGATGCCGGCCGACGAGCGCGCCGACCGCAACCAGGAGATCCGCCGGATCGTGCGCGAGAACCACGTGGGCAAGTGGCTGGAGCACCAGCTGGCCGACATCCGGGGCAAGAAGGGCGCGTAACGCGTACCCCGTTCGTGACGCTTTCCGCACGGTTTGCACACCTGACCGGCTTCGGATCGACGTGTTTCGCGGGATAGGGTGACGGGCAATGTCCCTTCCCCCCGACCCACGTCGGCCGCGACGCGGCGCCCGCCGGCGGGTGGCCGGGCGCCCGGCCACCCGCATCGCAACCACCCAAGGGGGGCGACGCTGACCGGCGGGCGGCCGCTGGCGCTCGCCCTGGCCGTCGCGGCGGCGGGCACCGCGCCCGCGCTGGCCGCATCGCCGAGCGCGTCGGTCAAGGGGTGGCCCGAGGTGAGCGGCGCGGCCCTCGTCGGCCGGTCGTTCGTGCTGGCGTCGTCCGCGCGGCAGTCCAACGGGACGCTGACGTACTACGAGGCCGTCACGCTGTCGGTGGCGCTGAACAGCACGCGCACACGCTTTGTGTCGGCCCTGCTCAGCAACGAGGTGGTCGTCCGCTCCAGCGTGGGGCCCATGCCCGGCTCACGCCTGGCCGCGGGGAACGGCGGCTACCTGTTCAACCCCGGGGGCCCCACGCCGACGCCGGTCATCTGGTGCTGCGTCGACGACACCGAGGTGGTGCTCGAGAGCGACGGCAAGCCCGGGGCGCGCATCGCCGCGGGGATGGGCGTCGACGGCGATAGGGTCCGCGTGCTGTTCCGCGTGCGTGACGGGGTGGCCGAACTGGCCTCGTGGAGCCCCCAGCGGCTCACTGACGCCGACGCCCCGGACCCGACGGCCGCGAACGCCACCGTCCCCGGGTCGCCGCGGGGCGGCACGACCGCCATCGCGACGGGCATCGCCGCGTGGTCGGACGACCCCGCCGCCGGTTCCCTGACCGTAGGCGTGCCGGGCGACGCGGGCGTGGCGGATCCGGTGACGGTCGCGCTTGCCGGCCGCGTCCTCGACGTGAAGGCCGACGCCGGCACGGCGGTCGCGACAGTCCGCGTGGGCCGCCGCTACCGCGTGCTGCTGGTGAGCGCCACGGGCGCCGTCACCCGTGCGTGGCAGGGGGCCGTGCGCCCGCAGACGGCCGCCGCCCAGGGCATCCGCGTCGTCGGCGCCGGGCGCACCGTTTTCGTGGACACCGGCGGCGGGCTGCGGCGCGTGTCGGGCACCCGTGGGCCCATCGCGGCCGTCGCCGCGGGCGGCACGCGCGTCGGGTGGGCCGAGCGCGTCACGCGCCGCACGGTCACGCGGCGCGGCAAGCGCCGGGTCGTGGTGCGCGAGCGCCGCACCGTCGCGCGCCTGGCGAGGGTGCCCTCGTGACCCGGTTCGCGCGCATCGTCGCCCTGCTGGTGGGCGCGCTGGCGATGATGGTCGCCTCCCAGGCCCGGGCGGGGCTCGTCGGCCTGCAGGACGACCAGGTCCCCAACTTCTCGGGTGACGCGCTCGACAGGCGCCTGGACCTAGTGGACGCGACGCGGACGAAGCTGACGCGCGTCGACGTGCTGTGGAGCGAGGTTGCGCCCACCCGGCCCGCCGACCCCACGAACCCCGCGGACCCGGCATACCGGTGGGACCGCTACGACCAGATCTTCCGGGGGCTGGCCGCGCGCGGCATCACCCCCATCGTCGACTACTACCGCACGCCGCCCTGGGCTACACGCTCAGGGCGCGTCAACGCCGCCCCGCCGGCGCTCGACGCGGGGCGGTTCGCCGGCGCCCTGGCCCGCCGCTACTCCGGCACGTTCCGCGACGGGGCCGGACGGCCGCTTCCCCGGATCCGCCGCTTCGAGATCTGGAACGAACCGAACATCGACCAGTTCTGGAGCCCGCAGTGCCGGCGGGGCCGCAACGGCGCGTACGTGCCCGTCGCGGCACGGCGGTACGCGGCCCTCGCGTACGTCGCCGCGCGGGAGATCCGCGCGGCCCAGCCCGGGGCCATCGTCATCGGCGGCGTCGCCGGGCCGGCGGGCGGCACAAACGACGGCACCCGCGCGCGGCCCAAGCGGTGCGCGACGGGCGGCGAAAGCGTGTCCGCCATGACGATGGTGCGCTATCTGCGGGCCGAAGGCGTGCGACTGGACGCGTGGAGCCAGCACCTGTACCCCATCGGGTCTCCCGCCGCGGCGTACTTCTTCCCCAGCTGGCGGGCGCTGCCCACGTTGTTCTCCGCGCTGGATAAGCTGCGCCCGGGTCTTCCCGTCTACGTCACCGAAACCGGATACCACACGTCCTACAACCGCTTCCACCGCTACTTCGTGAGCGAGGCCCAGCAGGCCGACTGGCTGGCGCAGACGTTCGCGGTGGCGGACCGGTACCCCCGGGTCGAGGCCACGATCTGGTTCAACCTGCAGGACAACGTCCACTGGACCGGCGGTCTCTACCACGGCGACATGACCCCCAAACCGGCGCTGCAGCGCTTCATCGCGCTGGCCGCCGACCACCCACTTCCACCCGATTGGCGCCCATGAGCGACGAGACACTCCGCGACGTGCAGGACTACTACGACGGCAAGGCCGGGCACCTGTTCGCCGTCGAGGACCGCAACTGGCATCTGCAGAGCCGCATGGCGCTGAACCTCGACACCATCGACCAGCACGCGCCGAGGCCCGCCGACCGCCGTCCCCGCGTGCTGGACATCGGCTGCGGCACGGGCTTCCTGCTGAACGCCCTGGCCGAGCGCGGCTACGAGGGCATCGGCATCGACCTGTCCCCGGAGTCCGTCGCCATCGCCCAGAAGCGCCTCGAGGAGCTGGGCGTGGCCGACCGCCTGGAGGCCCGGGTGGGCAGCGCGTATGAGCCGCCGGACGGGCCGTTCGACCTCATCACCCTCACGGACGTGCTCGAGCACCTCGAGGATCCCCGCGCCTGCCTCAAGGCGCTGCGCCCCCAGATGGCCGCCGGGGGGCTGCTGGTGATCTCGACCCCCAACCGCGCCAGCCTGGCCGGCGCGCGCAGGGCCGTGGCCGAACGCTTCCCGCAGCTCGGCATCAAGCTGAGCCTGGCGCCCGTCGACAACTGGCAGACATGGGGCGACCTCGAGTCGCACGCCGCGTCCGCCGGCTTCGTGCCCGTCAGCCGCGGCGGCATCTTCTTCCGGCCGGGGGGGCGCGTGGGCAGCCAGATCGGGCGCGCGTACCGCATCGACGCGGTGCGGAGGGGCGAGATGGCCCTGTCGCGCACCGCGATGGGCCGCTTCGGCTTCTACATCAGCCTCGGCTTCCGGCCGATCGGCTAGGCGCGCGACGTTTCACGCGACGACGGGCCGATGCAGCGTAGGGGCACAGCCGTCGTCGCAACCGGCATGGTCATCCTGGCCGTGTTCGCGCTGGGCGTCTTCCTGTTGCCGTTCGCGTTCCCGACGCCCCCACCCATCATCACCCGCTTCTCGGGCACCCAGCTGTTCAGCCCCAACGGCGACGGCGCCCGCGACCGGGCCATGTTCTCGGTGCGCGTCCGCGAGCCGGGCACGCTCAGCCTGATCGTCGCCGACCCGTCCGGCGCCGTGGTGCGAACCATCGCCGACCATCGGCCCACGTCGCGCGGCTGGCTGCGAATCCCGTGGCGGGGCCGCGGCGACGACGGCGCGGTGCTGCCCGACGGGGACTACGCGGTGCGGCTGCGCGCGTCTGCGCCGGGCGGGAAGGTGTTCTCGGCCAGCCGCCGCGTACGGATCGACACAACGGCCCCCCGGGTATCGGGGTTCTCCGTCGCCAGCGCGCTGCGCCCGGGCCAGGGCGACGTCGCCTGCAGAACGGCCGCCGCGCTGGCAGACGAGGGCACCGTGACGCTGTCGGCCCGCCCGGCCGCCGCCGGTGACGAGACCAGCCCGGTGGCGGCCCTGGGGCCCCGCCCGGCGAAGCCGTCGCAGGCGATCCTGTGGCCCTGGGAGGGTCGCTCGTCGTCGGGCGCGCCCGCACCCGCCGGCCTGTACCTGGTGCGGCTGGAGGCCCGGGACCCCGCCCAGAACACGGTGCGCGAGACCCGGACGTGCTGGGTCGGGCATATCACCGGGCGGGCGTCCGCCGCCATCCCGCGCCGCCCCGTGCGCGTGGCCCTGTTCGCCGACGGCCGCGCCCTGCCGCCGTCGACGCGTGTCCGGATGCGTCTGTACGACCGCCTGGGAGCACCGGGCGCCGGCCCCAGCGTGCTGGGCCGCCCCGTCGCCCGGCCGGTGACCGGGCGCCTCGGGCGCGCCCGGCTGAGGATTCCCGCCACGGTCGACCCCGCGGCAGTGTGGCTCGTGGCGACGACGCCCGCCGGCTCGGCGCTGATCGCCCTGGAGACCCCGTGAGCGCCGGCGCCGCGCAGGGGGTGCTGGGCGTCGTCGCCGCGCTCGGGGTGGTGCTGGCGCTGGCGCCCGTCCCCCGCGTCGCGGGACGCGCCCGTGCGGCGGGCGTCGCCGTGATGATCGCCGCCTGGGCGGGCACCATGCTCACGCTGCTGCCCGAGGGGGCCAGGACCCGGCTCGAGCGCCCGGCGTGGGCCGCCGCCGCCGTGGCGGGCGCCCTCGTGGCCGTGGCCGCGGGCCTGGTGGTGGGGCGCGTCGCGTGGGCGCACCCCACCGCGTGGTTCCTGGCGCTCGGCCTGACGCTGCCGGTGCGCATCCCCGTGCCCCTCGGCGGCGACACCCGCAACCTGCTCCTGCCCCTCTACGTGGTGATCGCCGTGGGCCTGCTGGGCTGGGCCGACGCGGCCCGCCGCGGCGCGGCGCGCGACCCGCGCTCGCCGCTGGACCTGCCGCTGGCGGCCATGGTGGGCTTCTCGCTGGCGTCGCTGGCGTGGAGCGTCGACCGGGAGGAGGGCGCCGTCAAGGTCGTGTTCTTCTACATCCCGTTCGCGCTGCTGTACCTGGTGGTGGCAGCGTGGTGGCCCCGCGCGCGGGCCGCCCGCACCCTGGCGCTCGCCACGATCGGCCTCGCGATCCCGGTGGCGCTGCTGGCCGTCTGGCAGTTCCAGAGCCACGAGCTGCTGCTCAACGACCGCCTGCAGAAGGCCAACGCGTACTCCAGCTTCTTCCGGGCCAACTCCATCTTCTTCGACCCCAACATCCTGGGGCGGTTCCTGGTGGTCGCGATGCTCGCGGTGGTCGCCATCGCCTGGATCCGGCGCGGGTCGCCACGGACGCTGGCCGCGTGCGGGCTGGTGCTGCTGCCGCTGTGCGCCGGCCTCGCGGTGTCGTTCTCGCGCTCCAGCTGCCTCATGCTGATCGTGGGCCTGGTGCTGATGGCCGCGTGGGCGTTCGGCACCCGCCGGACCGCCGCCGCCACGCTGGCGCTGGCGCTGCTGCTGGGCGGCGCCGCGTTCGCGGCCAGCGGCAACGTCCGCCGCGCCCTGACCGACACGAAGCGGATGAACAAGGTCAGCGAGGGACGCTTCGATCTGATGCGCGGGGGGGTCGACATCTGGCGGGAGGCGCCCGTCGCCGGGTCCGGCCTGGGCGGGTTCGAGACCCAGTACGAGAAGACCCTCACGCAGAAGGAGCGCGGCAGGATCCGCGTCGTGATCAGCCACAACGCCCCCATCACGGTGCTGAGCGAGCTGGGGGCGATCGGCGCGGCGCTGCTGGCGTGGCTGGTGGTGGCCACCGCGTTCGTGGTGCACCGGCGCGCCCGGGGGGTGGGCGGCATACCCGGCTGGGTGGCGTGGACAATGCTGGCGACGATGGCCGGCATACTCGTCCACACGCTCCTGTACTCCGCACTGTTCGAGGACCCGTACAACTGGGTGCTGCTGGCCGGCGCGATCGCGGTGACCGGGGCGGGGGCGCGGGAACTCGCCACCCGCGACGGCGACGGAATCGCGGCCGCCGAGGGGTGACCGGGTAGGGAGACGCGCGGCCCGCGGCGAACAGGGACGGGTGCGCATCCTGGTCCTCACGAACATGTACCCGGGCCCGCGGGACCCGGACTTCGGGGCCTTTGTGAAGCACATGGGCGACGCGCTGCGCGAACGGGGCAACGCCGTGGAGGTCGCCGCCATCGACGCCCGCGGCGGGGGCCCCCTGGGCGGCCCCGGCAAGTACGGGGGGCTCGCGAGGCGTGCCCTGGTCGCCGCCCGCCGGTGCGACGTGATCTACGCGCACTTCCTGTTTCCGACGGCGGCCATCGCCGCCGCCGCGCGCCGCCTGACCGGGGTGCCCTGGGTGGTCACGGCGCACGGCCAGGACGTGGCCAACCTCGAGCGCCCCGTCGTCCGCCGGGCCACGCAGCGGGCCCTGCGCTCGTGCAGCGCCGTCATCGCGGTGAGCCGCTACCTGGAGGCGCGTATGCGGACGTACCTCGACCCACTGCCGCCGGTCGAGGTCATCAACATGGGCGTGGACGTCACCCGGTTCGTGCCCGGCGACCGCGACGCGGCCCGGCGTGAGCTGGGCGTCTCGCCGTTCGGGCCGCTGGTGCTTGCCGTCGGGGGGCTGACGCGCCGCAAGGACCCCTTGACGCTGCTGCAGGCCGTCGCCCGGCTGCGGGAGGACCACCCCGACGTGCGGGTGGCGTTCGTGGGCGACGGGCCCCTGGCCGCTGCGGTGGACGCGGGCGCGGAGTCCCTGGGCATGGCCCGCCACGTCATCCGGCCGGGGGCGCTGGCGCACGACCGCGTCGCAACGTGGATCCAGGCATGCGACGTGCTCAGCATGGACAGCCGCGTCGAGCCACTCGGCGTGGTGGCGCTGGAGGCTCTCGCCAGCGGCCGGCCCGTGGTGGCCACCGCCCGCGGCGGCGCGCACGAGGTGGTTCCCACGCGTGGACCGGGGCGCATCGTGGAGCCCGGGGACCCCGCGCTGCTCGCCGCCGCGCTGGGGGACGTGCTGGCCGACCAGCCCGACCCCATGGACTGCCGCGCCGCCGCCGCCCCGCATCGGCTGGCCCGCCAGGCCGAACGCGTCGAGGCCGTCCTGATGCGGGCGCTCACGGGGCCCGAGGACGACACGCTCACCCCCCGGGGACGGCCGGTGGCGGTCGTCGGGCAGGAGCCGCCGGACCACCCCGACGTCCTGCGACTGATGGAGGAGTCGGCGGCGTTCAACGCCGCCACATACCCGGACGGGACGCCGCCGGTGCTGGACCCCGCGGCGCTCGAGGCGACCGGCGCGACGCTGCTGGTGGCGCGCAGCGGGGGGGCCGCGGTGGGATGCGCCGCGCTCGTGCCGCACGGCACCTGGGGCGAGGTCCGCGGCATGTACGTGGAGCCGGGGGGCCGCGGCGCGGGCCTTGGACGCCGCCTGCTGGACGCGCTCGAGGCCGTGGCCCGCGACGCCGGCATCGGGACGCTGCGGCTGGAGGCGGGCACCCGCCAGCCGGAGGCTCTCGCGCTGTACGAGGCGGCGGGCTACATCCGCCGCGACGCGTTCGAGGGGTACGCGCCCGACCCGCGCAGCGTGTTCATGGAGAAGCCCCTGTAGCCGCCCGTCGGCGCGGGGCACAACCGCGGCGCGTCCGCGATCGCCGCCCGCTGCTAGCCTGGGCGGCCGAATGGCCGGCGAGGGATCCCCCACGGCGGCGGCGCCCGCGCCGCCCCCGCACCTGATCGCGTGGGGAGCCGCCGCGGCCGCGCTGGCCGTGATCACGGCGTTCCTGCCGCCCGCGGGCGTCGTGCTGGCGCTGCTGGTCGGACTCGTCGCCGCCCTGTGGCACATCCCGGCGCCGCGCCTGGGCGTCGGCGTGGCGGGCGTCACCGTGGCGACCGCCGTCGGGGGACCCAGCCTGGCCCTGCCGCAGGCGCCCGAGGTGTTCCTGTCACGCATCGTGATCGTGCTGTTGGCGTTCGGGGTGCTGGCCCACATGGCCGCCGGCGGCACGCTGACGTGGCCCCGGGCGCTGACCCTGCCGGCCACGCTGCTCGGAGCCTGGCTGGCGTGGGCGGCGGCGTCCATCGCGTGGGCCGAGCAGCCCGCGGCGGGCGTGCGGTGGACCCTCTACCTGGCCCTCGGCATCGTGCTGGCCCTCGTCATCCCCGTGGCCTTCGGCACGCGGGCCCGCGCGATCGGGCTGCTGAAGCTGCTGGGCGCGGTGTTCGCGGTCGTCACCCTGGTGTCCCTGATGGAGCTGGTGCTCCACGTCCGCCTGCCCACGTCCCGCCTGGCGGGGAAGGCAACCGACACCGCGTTCGCCGCCACGTCGTTCTTCGGCAACGAGAACAACCTGGCCACGTACCTCAGCCTCACGCTTCCCTACTTCCTGGCACTGGTGATCGTGTTCAACGACATCCGGGTGCGCGCCGCGGGGGCCGCGGGCGGCCTCGCGTGCCTGATGCTGCTGCTCTACACGGGCAGCAAGTCCAACGTGCTGGCAACCGCGCTGGTCCTGATCACGCTACTCATCAACTTGGCCACCGACCTCCGCCAGCGGCGCAAGGCCCTCGTGACCGCGGGCGTGGCCGTGGCGGCCGTGGCGCTCGTCGTGCCCGCCATCCTCGGGGCCGGGCTCATCAAGCTGCCCGACCGGGCGGTGTCGAAGTTCAGCTTCAGCATCCTCAGCGACCAGGTGCAGAGCGGGCAGGGCTCGGGCGCCGTGCGCAGCAATCTGCTGGGCGACGGCCTCAACCTGGTGAAGGAGACCGGCGGCATCGGCGTCGGGGCCGGCAACGCGGACGTCCACATCGGGTCGCTGGCCAACTTCCCCGGCGTCTCCAACCTGCACAACTGGTGGCTCGAGGTCGTGGTGAACGGCGGCCTGGTCGGGCTGGGCCTGTACGTCTGCTTCTTCCTTTTCCTGTACGCCGGCCAGCTGCGCCAGACCCGCGTCGCCGAGGATCCGCTGGTGCGCTACCTCGGCCTCGCGGGCGTGGCGTCGCTGACCGGGTTCGTGGTCGGCTGCCTGGGGCCCTCCAGTGTGCTGGCCTTCGCGCCCATGTGGATCACGTTCGGGCTGTGCCTGCTGACCGTCGTGCTCGCCACCAAGGCCCGCGCCAACGGAGGGAGGCTCCCGTGAGGGTGCTGATGCTGAGCCACATGTACCCCAGCCCCGTCAACCCGACGGCCGGCATCTTCGTGCACGAGCAGGTGCGCGCGCTGCAGAACCTGGGGCACGACGTCCGCGTGGTGTCGCCCACCGGGTGGGCGCCCCCGGGCCTCACCCGGTGGGCGTCCCATCGGGACGTGCCGGGTACCGACGTCGTGGACGGCGTCCGCGTGCTGTACCCCAGGAAGCTGTCGCTGCCCGGCGCCCGCCTGGGAACCCGCAACGCGCAGGCCATGCTGCTGGCCATCCGCGGCCCGCTACGCCGCATCCACACGCGCTGGCGGTTCGACGTGATCCACGCCCAGATGCTGGTGCCCGACGGCTGGGCGGCCGCCGCCGTGGGGGCCGAGCTGGGCGTCCCGGTGCTCGGCACGGCCCACCGCGCCGACGTCATCGACCTCCCGGCCCGCAGCGCCGCGTTCGCCGACCAGGTGCGCGAGGCCGTCGAGAGCATCGACCAGATCGCCACGGTCAGCCGCGCCATCCGTGAGGCCGCCGAGAAGGCCGGGCGGCCCGTCCGCCCCATCGAGGTGGTGCCCAACGGCGCCGACACCGCCGTGTTCTTCCCGCGCGACAGGCGGGAGGCGCGCCGCCGTCTGGGCATCCCCGAAGACGGCCTCGTGATCTCGTACGTCGGCAAGCTGGTGCCCCGCAAGGGCGTCGACGTGCTGATCGACGCCATGGGGATGCTGCGCGATCGCATGACGCCGCTTCCCCTGCTGGTGGCGGCGGGTGTCGGCGAGATGCGGGAGGGCCTGGAGGCGCGCTGCAGCGAGATGGGCATCGCCGACCGTGTGCGGTGGGTCGGCAAGATCCCCCACGACGACGTGGCCTGGTACATGGCCGCCGGCGACGTGTTCGTGCTGCCGTCGTACTCCGAGGGCCTTCCCACCGTGGCGTGCGAGGCGCTCAACTGCGGCGTGCCGATGGTGGCCACGGCGGTCGACGGCACGCCGGAGATCGTGCGCCACGAGGAGACGGGACTGCTGGTGCCCGCCGGCGAGGCCGCTCCCCTGGCCGACGCGCTGGAGCGCATCCTCACCGACCACGCGCTGCGCGCCCACCTGGCCGAGACCGCCGCCCGCGTGGGCCGCGACGAGTACACGTGGGACGCCAACGCGCGGCACACCGCCCGCCTGTACGAGGAGCTGGTCCGCTGAGCGCCCGCCACACCGTCCCCGCCGTCATCCTCCAGGCGTCGGGCCCGAACTCGTTGGGCATCGCCCGCGCGCTGGGCCGCGAGGGCGTGCCGGTGGTCGCCACCGACCACGCGCCGGACGCCCTCGGCATGACGTCCCGGTACTGCGGCCGCGACGCGCTGCGCGACCCCCTTGCCGACGCCGAGGGGTTCGTCGACGACCTGCTGGCCCTGGGCGAGCGCCTGGGCGACCGGCCCGTGCTGTTCGCCACGCACGACGAGGCCATCGCCGCCATCGCCCCCCGCGAGGACGAGGTGCGCGCCCGCTTCCGCGTGCCGTGGAGCCCGTGGGCCGACATGAGCGTCACGATCGACAAGGGCGGCCAGCACGCGGCGGCGAGGGCCATCGGGTTCCCCGTGCCGGGCACGGCCGAGCCCGCCGCCGACGCCGATCCCCGCGAGGCCGTCCGCGACGCGGGCCTGCGCTACCCCGTGATCCTCAAGCCGCGCTACGCGCCCGAGTTCCGCCGCCGGTTCCGCGCGCAGGTGCTGCGGGCCGACGATGCCGACGCGCTGGCGCGCGAGTGGGAGCGGGCCGTGCCGTACGGGCCCCAGATCCAGGAGGTCATCCCGGGAGGCGACGACTGCTTCTGGACCCTGGGGAGCTATCGCGACGCGGACGGCGTGCCGCGCGCCACGTTCACGGGGCACAAGCTGCGCCAGTGGCCGCCGAACTTCGGCACGGCCCGGGCCGCGGAGGCCGTGTGGGACCCGGCGTTCGCCGCCCGCTGCCACGCGCTGCTGGACGAGCTGCGGTTCCACGGCATCAGCCAGGTGGAGGTCAAGCGCGACCCACGCGACGGCCGGGACCACCTCATCGAGGTGAACCCGCGCTCGTGGCTGTGGATCAGCCTGGCCACCCGCTGCGGCGTGAACGTGCCGTACGCGTGCTACCGCGATGCCATCGGCGACCCGTTCGATGCGGTGTCGGGCCACCCCGGCGGGCGTCGTTGGACGCTGGCCGCCAAGCACCTGGTGGCGAGCGCGAAGGAGATCCGCGCGGGAACCTGGACCGCGCGCGAGTTCGCCCGTTCCATCGCGCCGCCCGTCATCGACGGCGTGATCGACCCCCGCGACCCCGTGCCGGCGCTGCGCCAGTACGCCCGCATGGCCCGGAGGCGCCGGTGAGCGGGAGTCTGCGGATACGCATCGAGGGCTGCCGGGCGTCGTTCGCGCCGCGCGCCCGCTGGGTGCTGGGCGAGTTCGCCGCCGCCCTCGACCGGGAGGCGGTGTTCACCGACGGCGAGGCCGACGTGGTCTACGCCCCGGCACGACCCGCCGGCGGCGGCGTGTGGATCCCCGCCGACGACGCTGCGCAGGGCTTCTTCGAGCGTCGCGACCCGCTGCCCGGACCCGTCGCGCACCCCGGCCGCGGCGTCAAGCTGCTGTTCCCGCCCGCCCCCGACGCCGACGCGATCCCCGGCGACATCGTGGCCAGCGCGTTCGCGCTCATGGCCCGTTGGGACGAGTGGTGCGTGCCGGACCGCGACGAGTTCGACCGCCTGCGGTTCCGCGACACCACGGTCGCCCGCATGGAGGGCCTGGACGTCGAGGAGCCCGCCGTGGAGGGCTACATCGCGCGCCTGCGCGAGGCGCTCGGCATGCCCGCCCCGTCGGCCTGGACCGTGTACCTGACGCACGACATCGACCGTATCCGCCGCTTCACCCCCAAGGGGGTCGCCGGCATGATGCGCCGCCGCGGCCCGCGGGCGCTCGGGGCCCTCGCCGGCGCCGACCCGTGGAACAACATCCCCGCGATGCTCTGGGAGACGACGCAGCGGGGCCTCGCGCCGACGGTGTTCCTCATCGGCCGCAACCGGCACCGGCTGGACGGCACCCCTCGGGCGACGTACGAGCGCGAGCGCGCCGCGATGGCCGCCGCCGTGCACGCCGCGGGCGGCGAGGTGGGCCTCCACTGCTCGTTCGGCGCGTCCGAAGACCCCGCGGCGCTGCGCGACGAGCTGGCGTTGCTCCGCGACGAGACCGGCCTCCCGATCCGCAGCGTGCGATATCACTACCTGCGTTTTCGCTATCACGAGACCGTGCGTTGGCTCGAGGAGGCCGGGGTCGCCGCCGACACCAGCCTGGGGTCGTCCGCCGCGGTGGGCTACACCGCGGGCATCGCCCGGCCGTTCCGCCCCTACCTGCTGGCAGAGGAGCGTCCCGCGAACCTGGTGGAGATCCCGCTGGCCGTGATGGACACCGCCATGCACTCGTCCCTGGGCCTCGACGCCGCCGCCGCGCGCGAGCGGGTCCTCGGCGTGCTGGACGCCGCCCGACGGGCGGGCGGGGCGGTGTCGCTGCTGTGGCACAACACGTACTTCGACGACGACCGCGCGCCCGGGTACGGCCCCCTGTGGGGGGGTTTGCTGGACGCCCTCGCCGAGCGCGGCGCCACCATGGGCCCCATCGACCCGCCCGGCGCGCCCGCGGGCGCGCGCCTGGAGGGGCGGCGCGTGCTGCACCTCACCAGCGTCCACCGCCCCCGCGACGTTCGCATCTTCCACAAGGAGGCCGGGGCGGCCGCCCGGGCGGGGGCCGACGCGGGCGTGCTGGCGCTGGGCGGCCGCGTGCGGCGCGGGCGGCGCATCCTGGCCGGGTGGCGGCTGATGGCCGAGGCCGCCCGGCGTGGCGCCGACGTGTACCACGTGCACGACCCCGAGCTGCTTCCCGCCGCGCTGGTGCTGAGGGCGCGCACGGGCACGCCGGTGGTCTACGACGTGCACGAGTACCTGGGCGAGACGGTCCGCACCAAGCGCTACCTGCCCGCGGTCGTGCGCCGTCCGCTGGCCGTGGCCGCCGAGCGTGCCGAGCGGGCGGCCGCGCTGCGCCTGGACGGCGTCGTGGGCGTCAACGAGGACCTGGCGGCCCGGTTCGCCCACCGGGGGCAGCGGGCCGTGTCGGTGACCAACGCGCCGTGGGGCCACGCGTACCCCGTGCCTCCTCCCGCCACCGAGCCGGTCGTGTTGTACGTCGGCGGCCTGGGACCTCAACGGGGCCTGCCGCTGATGAAGGAGGCGTGGCCGCTGGTCTCCACACCCGGCGCGCGACTGATCCTGGCGGGTCCCGGCGACCCCGGCGAGCTGCCGGACGGCGTGGAGTGCCTGGGCGTCGTCGACCACGGTGAGGTGGCCGGGCTCCTCGCCCGCGCCGCCGTGGCGTGGGTGCCGCTGCAGCCGCACCCCAACTACGCGCGCGCCGTGCCCACCAAGCTCGTCGAGGCCATGGCGTCGGCCCGGCCGGTGGTGGCCGGCGACTTCGGCCGCATGGCGATGATCGTGCGTGCCGCGGACTGCGGCCTGCTCGTGGAGCCCGGCGATCCGGCCGCGCACGCCGCCGCCATCGACCGGCTGCTGGGCGACCCGGGCGAGGCCCGCCGGCTGGGCGCCGCGGGTCGCGCGGCGTTCGAGGACGGCTGGTCGTACGAGCGCCAGGCCGACAGGCTCACGGGGTTCTACGCCCGCGTGCTCGGCGACGCCGACCCGGCGGCCCCCGCCGACGGCACCGGATAGTTTCCGTGGCGATCTCGTCCCCGCCCCCGACCCAGGAGCCCGCCGCCGCGTGAGGGTGCTCTACGTCTCGCAGTACTTCGTCAACGCCGACCAGCCCGGGGGCGTGCGGCACTGGATGCACACGCAGGCGCTGCTGCGCGCGGGCCACGCGGTCGGCGTGGTCACGAGCTACGTGCAACACAAGGAGCGCACCATCCCCGAGCGGTACCGGGGCCGCAAGATCGTCCGCGAGGTCGAGGACGGGCTGCAGATCTGGCGGACCTACTCGACTCCCGGCTATGGCCGTGACCTGCGCTCGCGCCTGGCCAACTACACGAGCTTCGCCACGTGGGCGTCGGTGGCGATGATGCGCATCCCGCGCCCCGACGTGATCGTCGCGTCGTCCCCGTCGCTGCCCGCCGCCACCGCCGCAGCGGCCGTCGCACGCGTCCGCCGCGTGCCGTTCGTGATGGAGGCGCGCGACCTGTGGAGCGACAGCGCGAAGGCGATGGGCCTCATCACGAATCCCCGCGTGCTGGACGCCGCCCGCCGCATGGAGCGCTTCTGCTACGGCACCGCGCGACACGTGATCGCGCTCACCGAGGGCATCCGCGACGGCGTCATCGCCGAGGGCGTCCCCCCCGAGAAGGTCTCCCTGATCACGAACGGCATCGACCGGGACGTCATCGGCGACGCCGAGCCGGAGCCCGTGGACGCGCCCGTGCCGCCCGGCGCGTTCGTGGCCATGTACGTCGGCGCCCACGGCACGTACTCCAGCCTCGAGACCGTCCTCGGGGCCGCCGAGTTGCTGCGCGACCGCGAGGACATCCGCGTGGTGCTGGTGGGCGGCGGCGACCGCAAGCCCGCCCTCCGCGAGGACGCGTCCCGCCGCGGCCTCACCAACGTGGCCTTCGTGGACCCGGTGCCCAAGCGCGACGTGCCACGCTGGCTGGCCCGCGCCCAGGTGGCCCTGCTGCCGTACCAGGCGCTGGAGTTCTTCGGGGGGGCGCTGCCCAACAAGGCGTTCGACTACCTCGCGGCCGGCCGGCCGATCCTGGCGGCCGCGCCCGAGGGCGAGTTGACCCGTCTCATCCGCGAGATCGACTGCGGCGTCTGCGTGGCGCCCGAGGACCCGGCCGCGATGGCCGACGCCATACGCGCCCTGGCCGACGACCGCGCCCTCGGCGAGGCCATGGGCTCCCGGGGACGCGCCGCGGCGCTCGAACGGTTCGACCGGCGCGCGCTGGCCGCCCGCTTCGTCGCGATCGTGGAGGCCGCCGCACGTGGCTGACATGGCCCCGTACACGCCCCCCGCGGAGCCCGTGGGCGGCCGCCTCAAGCGCGGCATCGACCTGGCCGTGGCCGTGCCGCTGCTCGTGGCGACCAGTCCCCTGATGGCCGCGCTGGCCGTGTGGGTGCGGCGCGACTCGCCGGGGCCCGCGCTCTTCCGCCAGGAGCGCACGGGTTTCGCCGGGCGCCCGTTCACGCTGCTCAAGTTCCGCAGCATGGTGGACGGCGCCGTGAACATGGGCAGCGGCCTGCGCGTGACCTCGACGGACGACCGCATCACGCGCAGCGGCCGCCTGATGCGGAAGCTCTCGCTGGACGAACTGCCACAGCTCATCAACATCGTCCGCGGC
This sequence comes from Thermoleophilia bacterium, assembly GCA_020438485.1. Taxonomy (GTDB): domain Bacteria; phylum Actinomycetota; class Thermoleophilia; order Miltoncostaeales; family Miltoncostaeaceae; genus JAGQUM01. The sequence continues at coordinate 42,318 of JAGQUM010000021.1, forward strand.
GACATGAGCCTCATCGGTCCCCGCCCCACGATGCCGTTCCACATGGAGCGCTATGACGCCACCCAGATGAAGCGCCTCGACGCCCGCCCGGGCGTCACCGGCCTGGCCCAGATCCGGGGCCGCAACACCATCCCGTGGTCGGTGCGCCTGCGTCACGACGTGGAGTACGTGGAGCGCTGGACCCCGTGGACGGATCTGCGCATCGTATGGGGAACGATCCTCGTGGTGCTGCGCGGCAGCGGCACGTACGACGACTCCAAGCCCGTGTTCGACCTCCCCGAGAGGCCCGCGCCCGCGGACCCACCCGCCGCGCCCCCCACGCCCACCGACGGCTAGGATCGCCCCCTGTGAACCAGGACCTGACGCTTCGTGACTACCTGCGCGTGCTGTGGAGCGGGCGCATCCTCATCCTCGCGCTCGTCGCCATCGCCGTGATCGTCGGCCTGCTGACCACGTTCGCCCGCAAGACCGAGTACACGGCCGAGTCGCAGGTGACGCTGGGTCAGCAGACGTCGCTCTCCGGCGTGCCGATCCAGACGCCGCTGACCGTGCCCAACCTGGCGATCACCGTGCTGAAGGGCGATGACGTCGTCGCGGCGGTCTCCAAGGCCACGGGCCTGAAGGAGGGCGCCGTGCGCGACGCGGTGACGCTCAGCGCGCCGCGGGTCACCGGGGCCAGCGCGGGAAACCAGCCGACGCTGCTCACCATCACGGCGGTCACGTCGACCGAGCCCAAGGCCGTGGATCTCGCCAACGCGTATGCCGATGCGGTGATGTCGAAGGTCAGCGCACCGTTCGCGTCCACCACCAAGGTGTTCACCCAGCAACGCGACCAGGCGAACAGCCAGATCGAGCAGCTCACGTCCAGCATCGCGGCGTGGCGCAGGCAGATGCTGACCAGCCGCGATCCGCAGCTGCGGTTCCAGCTCCAGGTGGCCATCCAGTCGGCCCTCGACCAGCTGGGCCGGGCCCAGGACAAGGCCCAGACGGCCACGCTCGCGCTCACGAAGGCCGAATCCATCGAGCGCCCGAGCATCGCGTCCACCGCCACCAGCGCGTCGTCGTCCGGATCGGCTCCGAAGCGCCTGCGCACAGCGGTGTTCGCCGGCCTCGTCGGGCTGATCCTCGGCATCATCGCCACGTTCGTCTGGAAGGGGAGCCCCGCGGGGCGCGCGCGTGAGGAGGCGTAGTCCCGGCATCGCGCTGGCGCTCGCGGGGCTGGGCGCCGCCGCCCTCGCCGGATGCAGCGGCGGCGGAGACGGGGCGGCGTCGACGAACGCCACCTCCACCGCCCCCGCCGGGCCACAGCTCGAGGCCCTCGACGGCGATACCCGGAAGCCCGTCGCGGGCGCCATGGTCACGGTGTTCACCAAGAAGGGCAAGCAGACCCCCGTGGAGATCGCGGACGTGCGGTCCCTGCCGGCGGCGGCGACGCGCGTGAGGGTGGACGCCGCCGGCTACACGGTCGGCCAGGCCGCCGTGGCGAAGGACGGCGGCCCGGTGCGCGTGCTGATGTACCGCCCGGCGCTGCAGAGCCCCGAGTACGGCGGCGGCCCCGCCCGCACCCGCTACGTCCCCGCCGTCAAGGTGCCGCGTCCCGGCAACCGCAAGCCCCGCTGGACGTTCGACGCGCGCACGCTCATCGAGTTCCCACCCGCCGTGAAGAACGGCCTCGCCGTGTTCGGCGTCAACTCCGGCCGCGTGTTCGCCCTCGACGCCCGCACGGGGAAGGTCCGCTGGGCCCGCCGCCAGAAGAGCTACATCGCGTCCACGCCCGCCATCGCCGGGCCCCGCGTGTACGTGACCTCCATGGACGGCATGCTCACCGCGTACCGCGTCAACGACGGCAAGAAGACGTTCCAGTTCTCCACGGGGGGAAGCCCCGTGGAGAGCTCTCCGCTCGTCGTCGGCGACCTGGCGTACTTCGGCACGTGGAAGGGCACGCTGTACGCCATCAACCTGCGCACCGGCAAGCCGAAGTGGACGTTCCAGGCCGCGGCCGACATCAAGGCCAGCGCCGTGCTGGCGGGCGGGAACATCGTGGTGGGCGACTACGCCGGCAACGTCTACGCGCTCAACCCCCGCACCGGCGCCCAGGTGTGGCGGGCGTCCGTCGGGCAGCGGTTCTACGGCGGCGCCGGGTTCGCCAACGGCACCGTGGTGATCGGCGACGTCGGCGGCGCGGTGATCGCGCTCGACGCCGCCGACGGACGCGAGAAGTGGCGACACTCCACGGGCGGCGCGTACGTCTACTCCAGCCCGGCGATCGCCGACGGCACCGTCTACATCGGCGACTTCAACGGCCGCTTCATGGCCCTCAGCCTCGCGAACGGCGCGCAGCGGTGGTCCTTCGACGCCGGCGGACGCATCTCGGGCTCGGCCACCGTCGTGGGCGACACCGTCTACACATCGGTCCTCACCCGGCCGGGCGAACCCAAGCGCACGTACGGCCTGTCGCGCCGCACCGGCAGGGAAGTGTTCCGCACGGACGACGGTCGCTACTCACCCGCCGTCGCGGCGGGCACCACCCTGTTCCTCGTGGGCACGAGGCGCCTGTATGCCTACCCTGCCGCGCCGTAAGGTCGCCGTCGCCGTCGGCGCGCTGGCGGTGGTCCTCGGGGCGGGCACGCTGGCGGGCTACGGCCTCCTGGCGGGCTGGTTCGACGAGGGGGACGTGAGGGGCACCACCGAGGGGTTCGTGCCGACGCAGATCGACCCCGGCGACGCCGACGCGGGCGCCTGGCCGGAATACGGGCGCACCCCCGAGCGCACGCGCGCGAACGGAGACCTGCGCCTGGGTCCCCCGTACCGGCGCCTGTGGAGCATGGACGCGGGGTCGTTGCTGGAGTTCCCGCCGGTCGTCGCGGGCGGCACCGCGTTCGTCGCCACGAACCGCGGCAAGGCGTTCGCGGTGCGCATCGCGAACGGGGAGGTGCGCTGGCGCCGCAACCTCCACGGCGTTGTCGCCTCGTCACCCGCCACCGCACGCGCCGGAGGGCGCGCCATCGTGCTGTTCAGCACCATGGCCGGCGACGTCATCGCGCTCGACCCGGACACGGGAGGCGTGCGGTGGCGCGTGCGGCTGCGCTCGCCCATCGAGTCCTCCCCGCTGGTCCTGGGCGGACGGGCGTTCGTGGGGACGAAGGACCGCCGCGTCGTGGCGATCGACGTGACCCGCCGGCGCGTGGCCTGGACGACGCGCGTGGACGGCGACGTGAAGGGCAGCCTCGCGCGCCTCGGCGGCAACGTCGTCGTGGGCGACTACTCGGGCAGGGTCACGGCGCTGCGCGCCTCCGACGGGCGGCGTGTGTGGCGCACCACCAGCCCGGGCGGGGCGTTGCGCGGCGCGGGCCGCTTCTACGCGGGCCCCGCGGTGGCGTACGGGCGTGTGTTCATCGGCAACGTCAACGGCCGGGTGCTGGCCCTGTCGGGTTCCACCGGCAGGGTCAGCTGGGTCCACCAGGTGGACGATTACGTGTACGCCAGCGCCGCCGTCACCGACCGCACCGTGTACGTGGGCAGCTACGACCACCGGCTGTACGCGCTGAACGCCGTCACCGGCGACGTGCGCTGGAGCGCCGACGCGGGCGAGCGCCTGTCCGGCAGCCCCACCGTGATCGGCGACCTCGTGTGGGTCAGCACGCTCGCCCGCACCCCGCGCGACGGCCGCACCATCGCGTACGACGTCCGCACCGGCGCGCGCGTGTTCACGTTCCCGGACGGCCGGTACGCCACCCCGGTGGGGGTGAAGGACCGCCTGATCGTGACGGGCGTTCGCACGCTGTACGGCCTCGCGCCCCGCCGGTGACCGTCTCCCGACTCGCACGGGCCGCCACCGTCGTCGCCATCTTCGGCCTCGTCTCGCGGTTCCTGGGCCTGCTGCGCAACGTCGCGCTGGCGGGCTTCTACGGCACCAGCGGCGAGGCCGACGCGTTCGTCAACGGCCTGCTCATCGTCAACGTCGGCGCCGCCGTCCTGCTGTACCTGCTCGTCACCGTCGTGATCCCCCTGTTCCAGAGCGAGCGGGCCGACCACGGCGACGACTCGGCGTGGCGCCTGGTGTGGGCCATCGCGGGATGGGTCGGCATCGTCACGATCGCCGTGGGGTCGCTGATCGCCGTCTGGCCGGAGGCCGCCGCGGCGACGTTCCGCTTGGACCCCGAGCGCGCAGAGCTCACCACCGAGCTCATCCGCATCATGGCCCCCGCGCTGCTCTTCCAGGGCATCTCGGCGCTGTTCACCGCCCTGCTGCAGATCCACGGCCGGTTCGGCATCCCGGCGGCCGTGGGCATGGCGTTCAACGCCGGGACCATCGGCGGCATCATGATCGGCCACGCCACCATCGGCATCCACGGCGCCGCGTGGGGCGTCACGGCGGGTGCCCTCATGCAGGTGCTGCTGCAGCTGCCGCAGTTCTTCCGCGTGATGGGGGCGCACCGGGCGCAGGTGCGGCTCGGGCACCCCCGCCTGGGGCGCGCCTCCATGCTGGCGCTGCCCGTCGCCGCCGCGTCCGTCATCCAGCAGGTCAACAACTGGACCGACAAGTTCTTCGCCAGCTCGCTGGAGGCGGGCCGGGTGGCCGCGCTCGACTACGCCAACAGCCTGGGCTCGGCGCCGCGCACCGCCCTGCTGGTGCCGTTCCTCACCCCGCTGTTCCCGCTGGTGGCGCGCCTCATGGCCCAGGGACGCACCGCCGAGGCCGCTCGCGGCGTGCAGCGCGTGACGGGCCTGCTGGGACTCGTGGCGGTGCCCACCGGCGCACTGATCGCGGTGTACGCGCACGAGACGGCCCAGCTCACGCTGGGGCGCGGAACATGCGACGCGTCGTGCGTCACCGAGACGTCCAAGCCCCTGTTCTGGTACGCCGTCGCGTTGCTGCTGAACTTCCTGACCATCTTCCTCAACCGCGTGCTGGCGGCCGACAATCGCCAGCGCGACGTGCTTCTGGCCACCGTCGCGTCGGTCGTGGTGACCATCGCGTTCGACGCCATCCTCATCGGCCCCATGGAGCAGGCCGGCCTGGCGCTCGCGTCGGCCATCGGCGTGGGCGTGAACCTGCTGATCTACATCGGCTACCTGCGGCACCGCCTGCCCGAGTTCTCGACCGCGGCGCTGGCCCGCCAGCAGGCCCGCCTCGTGGCGTGCGGGGGCGCGACCATCGTGGTCGCGCTGCTGCTGAACGGCCTGTGGGACACGTCAGCGGTCACGGGCGGCGCGCTGGTGTGGCCCCTCGCGGCGAAGGTCGCGGCCGGCCTTGCCGCGTTCCTGGCCGTGGCCACGGTGCTCGCCCGGGCCGAGTTGCGCGAGGCGCGGGGCGCCGTGGCCGCCCTCGTGCGGCGCGGGCCGCGGGTGGCATGAGCCGCCGCGCGGCCGCCGCCGCGCTGTGCGGGATCGTCGCCGTCGGGCTGGCGCTGCGCGCGTGGGCGTTCGCCGGGATCTCCGGCGTGTACCTGGCCGACGACACCCGGTACGCGGCCGTGGCGCAGAACCTGGCCAACGGGTACGCGCCGCGCGGCGACGCCGAGTGGTTCGGGGCCCGCGTGGCGTTTCTGTGGCCCGTCGCCGGCGCCTTCCGTGCCTGGGGCGCGGGCGACGCCGCAGCCGCGGCGTGGCCTCTGGCCGCGTCGGCGGGATCCGTGGTCGCCGCGTACCTCATCGCGTGGGAGCTCACGGGTAAGCGGCGCGTGGCCGTGTGGGCGGCCGCGGTCCTGGCCGCGACCCCCCTGGAGGTGCTGGTCGCCACGCGGCTGCGCCCCGACGCCGTCATGCCCGCGTTCATTGCGTTCGCCGTGTGGGCCGCGCTGCGCAGCCGCCGCGGGGGGACGCGCGGGCTGGCGTGGGCCGCCGCCGCCGGGGCCCTGCTGGCCGCGGCATGGTCGGCCCGGGAGATGGCGCTCGTGATGGTGCCCGTCGTCGCGGCGGCCGCGGGCCGGCCGGACGCGCGCCGCCTCGCC
>JAGQUM010000022.1 GCA_020438485.1 Thermoleophilia bacterium
GCGCGGCGGCGCTGTTCTTCGGTCAGCCGCTGGTGGGCGGCGGCCTGGCCTGCATCGGCGTGGCAGGCCTCATTGCCCCCCCACGCCGCCCCGTCGAGGCCAGGGTCGCGCGGGTGGCCACCGTGCTGTCGGGCTCCGGCCTGGCGCTCGTCGCCGTGGGGATGCTGCTGAGCATGTGACGTCCCGGCCGCCGCGCGGATCGCGCGGCGGCCGGGCTTGATAGCGTCAGCGGCCTATGAGCCAGAGGTTTGTGATCGAGGGGGGCCGCCCCCTCTCCGGAACGATCGTGCCTGCGGGCAACAAGAACGCGGCCCTCCCCATCATCGCCGCCGCGCTGCTGTCGGACGAGGAGGTGATCCTCGACAACGTCCCCCAGATCGTCGACGTGCACACGCTGCTCGCGTTGCTGGACGACCTGGGTGTGACGATGCGCGAGGTGGGGCCCAACAGCCTCGCCATCAAGGCCGAGAACATCCGCACCACCACGCTCGACCCCGAGCTGTGCGGGCGGCTGCGGGCGTCTCTGCTGCTGGCAGGGCCGCTCTTGGCGCGCTGCGGCCGGGTCGAGTTGTCCCTGCCGGGCGGCGACTTCATCGGGCGCCGCCGCGTCGACACGCACATGCTCGCGTTTCGCGAGCTCGGCGCCGACGTCACGTCGGGCCGCAGCTACGTCATCGAAACCCCGCGCGGCCTGCGGGGCGCCGAGATCTTCCTGGACGAGGCGTCGGTCACCGCCACCGAGAACGCCGTGGCCGCCGCCGTGCTAGCGCCCGGCACCACGACGATCATGAACGCGGCGTGCGAACCGCACGTGCAGGACATGTGCCACTTCCTCAACGAGCTCGGCGCGAAGATCACGGGCATCGGCACGAACCTGCTGACCATCGAGGGCGTGGAGAGGCTCCACGGCGGGCGGTTCCGCGTGGGGCCCGACCACATCGAGATCGCATCGTTCATCGGCCTGGCGGCCATCACGGACAGCGACATCACGATCAGCGACGTCAGGCCCCGAGACCTGCACATGATCCTGCTGACGTTCCAGCGCATGGGCATCCGGGTCCAGATGCTGGGCGACTCGCTGCGCGTGCCGCCGGGGCAAGACCTACGGGTGGAGCCGGACGAGGGCGGGGCCATCCCCAAGATCGACGACGGCATCTGGCCGGCGTTCCCGGCCGATCTCACGTCGATCGCGGCGGCCGTCGCGACGCAGCTGCACGGCACCGTGATGATCTTCGAGAAGATGTTCGAGAACCGGCTGTTCTTCGTCGACAAGCTCGTCGCGATGGGCGCCCGCATCGTGCTGTGCGACCCGCACCGGGCCGTCATCAGCGGTCCCGCGCCGCTCTACGGCGAGCGCGTGGAGAGCCCCGACATCAGGGCGGGCATGGCCATGCTGATCGCGGGGTTGGCGGCCGGTGGGGTCACCACGATCGGCAACGTCCGCCAGATCGACCGGGGCTACGAGCGCATCGACGAGCGCCTGCGGGCCGTGGGTGCCCGCATCACCCGCGAAGACGACTGACGGGCGCGTGAACCCCGCCGACGCCCCCGCGCGCCTGCCCACTGGCGCGCGCGACGTGCTGCCCACCGAGGCGGCCGAGTTGCGCGACGCCGAGGACGCGCTGCGTCGCGTGCTGCGCCTCAACGGGTACCGCGAGGTGCGCACGCCCACGTTGGAGTACGGCGAGGCCATCGAGCGCGCCGCGGCCCGCGGCGTGGACGAGGCATACCGTCTCTTCGACGCCGACGGCCGGGTGCTGGTGCTGCGCCCGGACCTCACGATCCCGGCGGCCCGGATGATCGCCACGCGCATGGCCGACCACCCGGGTCCGATCCGGGTCTTCTACACGGGGTCCGCGTTCCGGCTGCCCCAGCCCGGCCGCCCACGGCTGAGCGAGCACCGCCAGGCGGGCGCCGAGCTGGTGGGCGCGACGGGTCCGGAGGCCGACGCCGAGCTGCTGGAGCTGCTGTGCGCGTGCCTGCGCGCCGCCGGGCTGGAGCGCTTCCGGGTGGCCGTCGGCAGCGCCGCGGTGATGAACGCGGCCCTCGACGCGTATATGGACGGCGACGACGCCCGCCGCCGCCTGCGCGCCGCCGCTGCGGCCCGCGACCACGTGGCCTGGGCCGCGTCCGCGCGCGGGCTGGACCCGGCGCTCGGCGCGCTGCCCACCCGCCGCGGGGGGCGCGGCGTGCTGGAGGACGTCGCCCGCGAGATCCCGGCAGCCGCGGACGCGTGCGCCGCGCTGTCGCGCACGCTGGAGCGGCTGGACGGCACGCCCGCCGCGGACTCCGTCGGCGTGGACCTCGGCATCGCGCACGACCGGTCGTACTACGACGGCGTGGTGCTGGAGGCGTACGCGCCCGGCGTGGGCGCTCCGATCGCCCGCGGTGGGCGCTACGACGCGCTTGCCGGTCGCTTCGGCGCGCCGCGCCCCGCCATCGGGTTCGGCATCGAGCTGGACCCCATGCATCGTGCGCTCGCGGCAGCCGTGGGTCCCCGCCCGGTCGCGCGCGGCGCGGTCGTGGCCGGCCCCGGTGCCCACGACGCCGCCCAGGCCCTGCGCGCCACGGGCCTGCCGGCTGTGGCATGCGCCGACGCGGGGCGCGCCGCCGCGCTGGCCGACGTGGAGGGCTGGCGGTTTCTGGCCGTTCCCCACGGCGACGCGTACGACGTGCGCGACCGCGCCACCGGGCGCCGGTTCGCCTCGATCCGCCTGCAGGAGGACCTACCATCGCTCCCCTGAGGATCTGCGTGCCCCGCGGGGCACTGCTTGACGGCTCGGTGGACCTGCTCGAACGCGCCGGCGTCGATGCGGCCGTGCTGCGCGACCCCGGCCGTCGCCTGGCGCTGGAGGCCCCGGACGGCACCGCGTTCATCACCACGCGCCCCAGCGACGTCGCCACGTACGTGGAGGCGGGCGCGGCCGACGTCGGCATCGCGGGGCGGGACGTGCTGCTGGAATACGGGGCCGACGTGTACGAGCTGCTGGACCTCCGCTTCGGCGGCTGCCGCATGTCGTACTGCACCAAGGCCGGCCCGGACCCGACGCCGGAGGCCGTCGAGAGGCTCGGCGTGGTGCGGGTGGCGACCAAGTACCCCCGGGCCGCCCACGGGTACTTCGCCGGGGTCGGGCGCCAGGTGGAGGTGGTCAAGGTCAACGGCTCCGTGGAACTGGCCGCGCTGGTGGGCCTGGCCACGGGCATCGTCGACCTCGTGGCGACGGGGACCACGTTGCGCGAGAATGGATTGGTGGAGCGCGACGTGATCTTCGAGTCCACGGCACGCCTGATCGCCAATCGGGCGTCCTACACGCTGCGGGCCGAGGAGATCGACGCGATGGTCGCGTCCATGCGCGCCGTCGTAGACGAGGGGGTGGGGGAGTGAGCGAGGTCAGGCACGTCAGGCTGCGGGCCGGTGGCACGTCGGTGCTGGCGCAGACTCTGCGCCCGCCGTGGGAGGACCCCGACGTCGCGGACTCGGTGCGCGACACCATCCACCGCGTGCGCGAGCGGGGCGACGCGGCCCTGGTGGACGACGCCGTCCGGTTCGGCGCGCCGGACTTCACGCCCGAGCGCATCCGGGTGCCGAAGATCGACCTCGAGACCGCGGCGCGGGGCATCGACCCCGCCCTGCGCGAGGCCATCACCACGGCCGCCACGCAGGTGCGTAGCGTCGCCGAGGCACTCGTGCCCACTAACAAGTCCGTCGCGCCGCCCGCGGGCCAGATGATCACGGTGCGCTCCGTGCCCGTCGACGCGGCCGGCTGCTACGTGCCGGGCGGCCGGGCCGCGTACCCGTCGAGCCTCATCATGACCGCCGTGCCCGCCCAGGTCGCGGGCGTCGACCGCGTGGTCGTGGCCAGCCCCCCGGGCGCCAACAACAGGCCCAGCGACGTGATCCTGGCCACGGCCTACCTGCTGGGCGTCACCGAGGTCTACGCGGTGGGCGGCGCGGGCGCCGTCGCGGCGCTGGCGTACGGTACGGCGTCCATCCGTCCGGTCGCCGTCATCACGGGACCCGGCAGCCCGTGGGTGCAGGAGGCCAAACGCCAGGTCACGTCCGTCGTGGGCATCGACGGCTTCGCCGGCCCCAGCGAGGTGATGATCATCGCCGATGCCACGGCCGACCCCCGGGTGCTGGCGTTGGACCTGCTGGCCCAGGCCGAGCACGGGCCCGACTCGTCGGCCGTGTTCGCCAGCGACGACCCCGAGCTGGTGGGCGCGGTGGATGAGGCGCTGGGCGAGCTGGGCCCCCCTGTCGGGGCCGTGACGCTGGTGGAGGCCGGCTCAATGCACCTTGCGCTGGAGCTGGCGGAGGCGTTCGCGCCGGAGCACCTGCAGATCTGGGCGCGCAACGCACGCGAGATGGCCATGCGCGTCCGGCGTGCGGGCGCGGTGTTCGTGGGACGCAACTGCGCGACGGCGTTCGGCGACTATGTGGCGGGCTCCAACCACGTCCTTCCCACCGGCGGTGCGGCGCGCTTCGCGTCGGCGCTGGGTCCGTCCACGTACCTGCGGCGCATGAGCATCGTCGACATCGGCGACGACGCGGCCGAGGTGCTGGCACCCAGCCTCGTCGCCCTCGCCGAGGCGGAGGGCTTCCCGTTGCACGCGGAGTCCGTCCGCGCGCGCGTCGAGGGCCGCCCGTGAGCCGCCGCGCCGAGCGCTCGCGCCGCACCGGCGAGACCGACGTCACCGTGGCCGTCGACGTGGACGGAACGGGCACCGCGCGGGTCGACACCGGCGTGGGGTTCTTCGACCACATGCTGACGCTGCTGGGACGGCACGGCCTGATGGACCTCACGGTCCGGGCCCAGGGAGACCTCGAGACCGGCAGCCACCACACCGTGGAGGACGTCGGCATCACGCTGGGCCTCGCACTGGACGACGCCCTGGGCGACCGGGCGGGCATCACGCGCTACGGGGCCGCGCTCATCCCGATGGACGAGTGCCTGGTGCAGGCCGCCGTCGACGTGTCGGGCCGCCCGTTCTGCGCCGTCGACGTGCCGCTGCCGTTCGGCACCGTCGGGGGGTTCGAGACCGACCTGCTGGAGGAGTTCCTGCGGGCGCTGGCCGTCAACGCCCGCATGACGCTGCACGTGCGCCTGCTCGCCGGGGCCAACCCCCACCACGTCATCGAATGCGCGTTCAAGGCCGTCGCGCGCGCCGTCGACCAGGCGTGCCGTGTGGATCCGCGCGTCACCGGCGTGCCGTCCACCAAAGGCAGCCTGTGACCGAGGGCCCGCGCGTGGCGGTGCTCGACTACAAGATGAGCAACCTGCGCAGCGCGGTGAAGGCGCTGGAGCTGCTGGGGGCGCGCGTGAGCGTTGCCGAGTGCCCCGCCAAGGCCGACGGTGCCGACGCGGTGCTGCTGCCGGGCGTGGGCCACTTCGACGAGGCCATGCGCCGCCTGCGCGACGGCGGCCTCGATGGGGTCGTCACGGGGGCGGCGGCGTCGGGAGTGCCCGTGCTGGGTATCTGTCTCGGGATGCAACTGCTGCTCGACTCCAGCGAGGAGGCTCCCGGCGTCCCCGGCCTGGGGCTGATCCCCGGCGCGGTGCGCCGCCTCGGCACCGACCGCAAGATCCCCCAGATCGGTTGGAACCCCGTGGAGTGGAGACCCGGCAGCCCGCTGGGTACGCTCGAGGGGCCCGAGCGCCGCACGTACTACTTCGTGCATTCGTACGCCGCGCGCCCGGACGATCCCGCCGACGTCGCCGGCACCGCGGACTACGGAGGCCCGTTCGTGGCCGCCGTCGCGCGAGGCGCCGTGGCGGGCGTGCAGTTCCATCCCGAGAAGTCGAGTCGCGCCGGCCTGGCGCTGCTCGGGCGCTGGCTGTCCGCGGTGGCGGACGGCGCGGCCCACACCACGGAGACGCCCCGTTGATCCTCTACCCGGCCATCGACATCAAGGACGGCCAGGCCGTCCGCCTGGTGCAGGGCGACTTCGCCCAGGACACCGTGTTCAGCGCGGACCCCGTGTCACAGGCCCGCGCGTTCGCGCAGGAGGGGGCCACGCACCTGCACGTCGTCGACCTGGACGGCGCCAAGTCCGGCGAGCCGGTCCACGCGCCGCTGGTGGCGTCCATCGTGGCGGCGTTCGGCGGCGTGGTGCACCTGGGCGGCGGGCTGCGCAGCCGTGCGTCCATCGAGACGGCCGTCGCCGCCGGTGCCCGCCGGGCGGTGGTGGGGACGGCCGCGCTGCAGGATCCGGAGCTGTTGCGGTGGGCCATCCAGCGCCTGGGCGACGGGCTGGTGGTGGCCCTCGACGCGCGCGACGGCAAGGTCGCCACGCACGGCTGGACGCAGGTCAGCGACGAGGATGCCGAGGCCGTCGCCGAGCGGCTGGTGTCGCTGGGCGTTCGCCACCTCCTCTACACGGACATCTCGCGCGACGGCATGCTGGAGGGGCCCAACCTGCCCGCCCTGCGCCGCCTGTGCGCCGCGGCGCCGCCCATCTCGGTCATCGCCTCCGGGGGCATCGCGCGCCTGGACGACCTGCGTCACCTCGCGTCGCTGGGCATGCCCAACCTGGCGGGTGTCATCGTGGGCAGCGCCCTCTACCGGGGACGGTTCACCGTGGCCGACGCGCTGGCCGAGCTGTCGGCGGTGGACACCGGGCGCGCCGCGCGATGATCCGCGTCATCCCCTGCCTGGACGTGAACCGCGGCCGGGTGGTGAAGGGTGTCAACTTCGTCGACCTGCGCGACGCGGGCGACCCGGTGGAGCTGGCATCAACGTACGACCGCGAGGGTGCCGACGAGCTGGTGTTCCTCGACATCACCGCCAGCCACGAGGGCCGCGGCACGATCGTCGACCTGGCGCGGCGCACGGCCGAGCAGGTGTTCATCCCGTTCACGATCGGCGGGGGTATCCGCTCGGACGACGACATGTACGCCGTGCTCGAGGCCGGGGCCGACAAGGTGGCCGTGAACTCCGCAGCCCTGCGCGACCCGGGCCTGGTGGAGCGCTGCGCGGCCCGCTTCGGCAGCCAGTGCGTCGTGGTGGCCATCGACGCGAAGGCCGTCGAGGGCGGCGAGGGCTGGGAGGTGTTCCTCAACGGGGGCCGCGTGCCCGCGGGCCGCGACGCCGTCGAGTGGGCCGCGGAGGCCGCCCAGCGGGGCGCGGGGGAGATCCTGCTCACCAGCATGGACCGAGACGGCACGAAGGACGGTTTCGACACGGCGCTCCTGGCGACCGTCTCGCGACGCGTGGGCGTGCCCGTGATCGCGTCCGGCGGGGCCGGGACGCTCGAGCACTTCGCCGCGGCCGTCACGGACGGCCACGCCGACGCCGTCCTCGCCGCGTCGGTGTTCCACGACGGGGTGTACTCCGTCGCCCAGGTCAAGGACGCCATGGCGGCCGGCGGGGTCGCCGTGCGGCCCATCGACGATGAGGAGCTGAGGATCTAGATGCGCGTCATTCGCACCGACCAGGCGCCCGCGCCCGTCTCCGGGGCCCCGTACAGCCAGGCCGTGGAGGCCTCGGGCCGGGCCCGGACGCTGTACGTGTCCGGCCAGGTGCCCGTCGACCCCGCGTCGGGCGCGGTGGTGGACGGCGGCATTGCGGGGCAGACCCGCCGGGTGCTCGAGAACGTCCGTGCGGTGCTGGAGGCCGGCGGCGCGAGCCTCCAGGACGTCGTCAAGACCACCGTCTACATGACGGATCTGGACGAGTTCGGCGTCATGAACGACGTGTACGCCGACGCGTTCGCGGGCCACGCCCCCGCGCGGGCCACCGTGCAGGTGGCTGCGTTGCCGCTGGGAGCCCTGGTCGAGATCGATGCGGTCGCCGTCGTCCCGGACGACGACGAGGACTGACCGCCCGGCAGTGGCCCGCGCCGTCTCCGCGCGGCGCCACGCTCGACGGTCGCATCACCGCCCCGGGCCGTTCGCCGGCCCGGCTGTTCGCGGTGGGGTCGCGCGAGGGAACCCGGCTGGGTGCGGTTTCTCGGCACGGTCGGCGAGCTCGTGACGGCCCGTCGTCGTTCGCGTCGACGTGCGGGAGGAAGACCTCCTCGCCCGTCCCGAGTCGGCGCGCACGTCGGTGCGCGGCCCGTGTTCGTGCGTTGACGCACCGCGATCTCGACGCGCCCGCCGGCGCCGACGTCGCGCCGCTGGCGGGCCGGGCGGGACGTGTGGGTCGTCGGGAGAGGCGACGCGGCGGGCCGGCCCTTCGACGCCGCCCGCTTGAGGATGTGCGCGTTACCCCGGCGCCCGCGATGCTCGGTGCGCGGCTGCCGCTGCCGCCCCGCGCCATCGGCCCCGGCCGGCCGCGCCTCATGGACGCGACCTGCCACGACCGGTTCCCGCACCCCGACCTACGCGGTGCCGTCCTCCGCCGGGCCGGCGTCGCTGGGCCGGGTCCACACGGCCGCCGCCCCGGCGGCCAGCAGCAGACACAGCGGCGAGTAGAGCGCCAGGTTCCACACGCGGAAGCGGCTGGCCTCGTCCACCAGCCCGAGTCCGCTCGTCATCAGGCCCCCCACACCGCGCACGGCGAGCACCACGGCCACCAGACGCCCCGCGCGGCACGCCATGCGCTCCCAGGGCGCAGCGAGCACCCGGGCGCGGGCGCGCTCGGCGACGACGACGGCCCCGGTGGCGAGCCCGGCCGCGACGGCCCACGTCAGGCCGGACGGCGGCATGCGGTCGCCGTCGCCGATGACCAACTCCGCCAGCGCCCGGCCGCTGGACTCGGGGAACGTCGACCCGGCGGCCCACGCCGCGTGGAGGATCGCGGCGCCCGCCAGCGCCGCCGCGGTGGCGCGCGCCGCCGCGCGGCGGGCGGCCGTGGTCACTCCCACCAGGTGCGGCGCTCGCGCAGACTGTCGACGGCGATGCGGTCGACGTACATCGGGGCCAGCTGGATGGGTTTGCCCTCGTTGTCGGGGTGCTGCACCCAGGCCTTGAACGCGTCCTCCACCCGCAGGCACTCGGCCTCGAGCTCGGCGATGGTCATGCCCTCATACTTCTCGAAGGCCGCTGCAAGCCGCTCGTCGGCGATCGGTGCGACGGCGCTGAGCTTTCGTGATACTGGATCCCAGGAAGTCATATGACGGAATCTAGCCATCCCACCCGCGACACGGATCCGGAGCTGCTCGCGCGGTTGCGCGGGGAACCCCTGATCGCCGCCGTCGCGCCCCACCTGTCGGACGGCGTGTGGGCCGTCGGCGGGGTGGTGCGCGACGCCCTGCGGGGCGCCGCCGCAGGGCCCGACGCGGACCTGGTGGTGGAGGGCGACGCCATCGAGGAGGCGTGGCGCGTGGGCCGCGCGCTGGGCGTCCATCCGGCGACGCACGAGCGGTTCGGCACGGCAGTGCTGGAACTGGCCGACGGCCACGTGGACTTCGTTACGGCGCGGAGAGAGGAGTATGCGCACCCGGGGGCCCTTCCGGACGTGGAGCGCGCGTCGCTGGACGACGACCTGGCCCGCCGCGACTTCACCGTCAACGCCGTCGCCGTGCGGCTGGCGGGCGGGGACGCGGGCGCCATCGCCGACCCCCACGGCGGGCGCGCCGACCTGCGGGCCGGCGTGTTGCGCGCCCTGCGGCGGGGGGAGTTCACGGAGGACCCCAGCCGTGTGGTGAGGGCCGCCCGCTACGCCGCCCGCCTGGCGTTGCATGCCGACCCCGCCACGGAGGTCGAGCTGCGCGCCGCGGCGCCGGTCCTGGACTGGGGCTCGGCGCGGGTGGCCGAGGAACTGCGGCGCCTGTTGGACGAGGAGTCCGCTCAGCCGGCGCTGAACCTGCTGGCCGCCTGGGGCGCACCGGGCTTGCTGCCGCACTCCCACCCCGGGCTGGCCGACGTGGACGCCGCCGCGGCCCGCCTGGGTGTGGAGAACCCCCCGCGCTGGGCGTTGCGGCTGGGCGTGGCCGCCGGCTCCGATGCGCGCGCCGCGATGGCCCTGCCCGGGTGGGCGCTGGAGGCCGCGCGCGACGTCGCGGCGGCCCCCGCGCTGCTCGACGATATCCGCGGGGCCACCCGCCCGTCGCAGGTGGACGCCGTGCTGTCGCGGGCCCCCGTCGGCACGCTGGTGGGCCTGCACGCGCGCCGCGACGAGCGCGTCACCGCGTGGTGGGAGATCCACCGCGGCGTCGAGCTGGCCGTCGGCGGGGCCGACCTGGTGCGCCACGGCGTGCCGCCCGGGCCCGGGCTGGGGGAGGCGCTGCGCCGGGTGCGGGCGGCCGTCATCGACGGGGAGGTCCGCGGCGCCCGCGAGCAGCTGGCGCTGGCGCTGCGCGTGGCCGGGGTCGAGGGGTGACCGGTCTGTCCGCCGGATCGCTGCTCCGGGTCGACACGGGCGGGGTCGCGGTGGCGGCGTTCACCGCCCGCGTGGGCGGGGCCGCCACGGGCCCGTACGCGGGGTTCAACCTGGGCCGCCAGGGCGATGACCCCGCCGCCGTGTTCGCGAACCGCCGGGCGCTGGCCGACGCCGTGGGGGCCGATCCGGCCCGGGCGATGATGCTGACCCAGGTGCACGGCGCCGAGGTGCGCGACGTCACCGGTGCCGATGTGCCCCGCCCCCGCGGCCTGGCGACGTTCGACGGCTGGCCCGTGGCCGACGGCCTGGCCACGTCGCTGCCGGGGGTCGCGCTGATCGTCCTGGCCGCGGACTGCCTGCCGGTCCTGGCGTGGCGGCGCGACGGGAAAGCCGTGGCGGCCGCCCACGCGGGCTGGAGGGGCCTCGTGGCGGGCGTGCTCGAGGCGGCCGTCGCGCGCCTGGGCGACCCCGCCGATGTCGGCGTGGCGCTCGGGCCGCGCATCGGGCCGTGCTGCTACCCGGTGTCCGACGACGTGCGCGCCGCGTTCGCCGGCCGGTTCGGCGCGGACGTCGTGCGCGGCGACGCCGTGGACCTGGCGGCGTCCGCCCGCGTGGCGCTCGTCGCGGCGGGCGTGCCGAGCGAGGCGATCGCGGAGTACGGGGGCTGCACCGCGTGCACGCCCGGCCGGTTCTTCTCCCACCGCGCGAGCGGCGGCGTGACGGGGCGCCAGGCGGGGCTGGTGATGGCGGTGACCGGCCGCGAGGCAACCGTGCCCGCCGCGGGCGCCGGCGCGGTGTGCGACCATTTCAGGGGACGCCGCCCCCGGCGCCGGGACCCCGATGGAAGCCTCCCATGACCGTGCTGTTCTTCGTCATCCTCATCGCCGTGCTGCTGGTGGTCGCCGGCATCCTCGGCCTGATCGTCAACGTCATCGGGTGGATCATCGGCGGGCTCATCATCGGGGCCCTCGCCCGCTTCCTGGTGAAGAACACCCAGGGCCTGGGCCTCATGCGGACGATGCTCGCCGGCATCGCGGGGTCCATCGGCGGCGGGCTCCTGGCCCGGCCGCTGCACGCTGGTGGCCTGGTGGAGTTCCTGCTGGCCATCGTCGTGGCGGCGCTCGTGATCGGGGCGCTCACCGGCGCCATCGGCTCCCGACGGGCCTGACGCGCCCCGCGCCGGGCTGGGGGACCGCGGACCGTGCGAGCATCCCCGGCGTGAGCACGCTCGACCCGGATCGGCTGGCGCAGGCGATGGCCGAAACGCGTGGCGCGGTCGGCGACGCCGCAGCCGCGGCGGGCCGCCGCCCGGACGACGTCGAGATCGTCGTCGCCGGCAAGTACCTCGACCCCGCCGATACGCCGCTGCTGGTCCCCGCGGGCGTCACGGTGCTGGGTGAGAACCGCCTGCAGGACATGCGCGCCAAGCGTGACGCGGGCGCGGAGGGGCTGGTCTTCGACTTCATCGGCCACCTCCAGCGGCGCAAGGTGAAGGAGGTGCTGGGAGCCGTCCGGCTGATCCACTCGGTGGACTCGGCGGCGCTCGCGGCCGAGATCGCGCGTCGCTCGGCAGGACCCGTGCGCGTGCTTGTTGAAATCAACGTCGATGAGCAACCGGGAAAAGGCGGGGTCCTCCCTGCCCACGCATCCGCGTTCATCGAGGAGATCTCGGTGCACGACAACCTCACGGTCGGCGGGCTGATGGTGATGCCCGCGGCGACGACCGACCCCGAGGCCAGCCGTGCCGCGTTCGCCCGCACCCGCGAGATGGCCGCCGCGCTCGCCGCGCGGTGGGCGGGACGACACGATTTCGCCGACCTTTCCATGGGAACCAGTCAGGACTACCTTGTGGCGGTCGCCGAGGGCGCCACGAAGGTGCGTGTGGGCAGGGGCCTCATCGACCGTGCACGGAGGGTGTGATGGCAGCGGGTGACATGTGGCGCAAGGCGCTCGACTACTTCGGGTTCGCCGACGACGTCGACGAATACGACGACGAGTACGACGACGAGCCCGCCACCCGGGCGCGCTCGAGCGCGTCGCCGGCGTCCGGCGGCCGCGGCGCCGCCGAGGAGCTGGAGCGCAACTACCGCGAGCGCCCCAACGTCCGCCGCCTGGGTCCGCGCCGCGATGACTACGAGGACCTGTTCAACGACGACGCGCCGCCGTCGCGCCCGTCCATCCGGGCCGTCGAGTCGCGCCACTCGCCCGCCCAGGTGCACCTCGTGATCCCCAAGAGCTTCAACGACGCCCAACAGATCGCCGACAAGTTCAAGGTCGGCGTGCCGGTGATCCTCAACATGCAGTCGGCCGAGAACGACCTGGCCAAGCGTCTCATCGACTTCTCCAGCGGCCTGACCTACGCCATGGACGGCGGCATGCAGCGCGTCGCCGACAAGGTGTTCATGCTCACGCCGCGCAATGTCGAGGTGTCGGCCGAGGAACGCGCGCGCCTCCTGGAGAAGGGCTTCTTCAACCAGTACTGATGGTCACGCCCGCCCCACATTGGCCCACGTCGGTGGGGTTGATCGGCGCCGGCGCCATGGGGCGCGCGTTCGCGGCCGGGTTGGCCCGGGGAGGCCCGCGCGCGTTCGTGGTGACCGACGCCGTGCCGGCCGCGGCGCTCGAGGGTGCGGCCGAACTTGCGGGCACCATGGGCACGGCCGACGACGCCGCCGCGTGCGACGTGGTGGTGGTGGCCGTGAAGCCCAAGGACGTGCCCGCGGCCCTCGAGGCCGTGCGCCGGCGCAGCGAGGACGGGACGGGCGCACCCCCGGTGCTGGTGTCGGTCGCCGCGGGATGGGACCTGGCCCGCCTGCGCGCCGAGGTGCCCGCCGGGCCGATCGTGCGGACGATGCCCAACCTCGCCGCCCGCCACGGGGCGGGCCTGGTGGCCGTCGCCACCGACGGCCTGGACCCCGCGCGCGAGGCCGACGTGATGGCCCTCCTGCGACCCCTGGGCACGGTGGAGGCCATCGACGAGGCCATGTTCCCCGTCGCCACGGCCCTGGCGGGAAGCGGACCCGGGCTGGTGGCGCTGGTGGCAGAGGCGCTGGAGGAGGGTGCCGTCCGCGCCGGCCTCGGCCGGCCGCAGGCTCGCTCGATGACCCAGGCGGTGCTTGCCGGTACGGCGGCTCTCCTGGCCGACGGTACCGATCCCGCGGCGCTGCGCCAGCGGGTCAGCTCGCCGGGCGGCACGACCATCGCCGGCCTGGCCGTCATGGAACGCGGCGCCGTGCGCGCCCACATCGCCGACGCCGTGGTGGCGGCGGCCGACCGGTCGCGGGGGCTCTAGCCGATGGACAACCTGGTGGGATACGTGAACGCGGTGTTCATCGTGTTCTTCATTCTGGTGCTCGTCAGGATGCTGCTGTCGTGGGTGCCGAACCCGCCGTACACGGGCATCGGCCGTACCCTGTGGGACTTCGTGCACCAGTCCACCGAGTGGTACCTGCGCCCGTTTCGCAAGCTCATCCCACCCATCGGCATGATCGACGTGTCCGGCATCGTCGCCATCGTGGTGCTGATGGTGGCCAACAACGTCGTCGTCCGGGTGCTTGACAGCGTCGTCAACTGACCTCCCCGAGTGGATCACCCCGCGCGCCGGCGGGTTGGTCGTGGCCGTGAAGGCCGTGCCGCGCTCGCGCCGCACGAGGGCCGTGGGCGTCCAGGACGGGGCGCTGCGGGTGCAGATCGCGGCCGCCCCCCACAAGGGGCAGAGCAACGCCGCGCTGTGCGGATACCTGGCCGACGCGGCGGGGGTGCGGCCGTCGGCCGTGCGGGTGCGGCGGGGATCCGGCGGGGCGCGCAAGCTCATCGAGGTCGACGGCGACCCGGCCGACGTCGCTCCCCGGCTGGCGCGGCGGATGGGCGAGGACCTCGGTACCCTCGACCGCACCGATGACTGACGCCCGCCTGACGTCCCAGCAGGTCCAGGACGCCACCGACCGGCGCGAGTTCCGCCAGACCCGCGCCCGGTGGCGCGTGGCGGCGGCGCTGGCCGCCCTGATCGCCGTGGCCGACCAGATCGTGAAGGAGGTCGTGCGCTCGACCATGGACATGGGTGAGGCGCACACGCTCATCGCGGGACTGCTCGACCTGCGCCGCGTGCGCAACGAGGGCATCGCGTTCGGCTTCTTCCCCGGCAACACGGTGGTGGTGGGCATCCTCACGGTGGTGGCGCTGACCGCGATCACGGTGGCCATGCTGCGCCTGGTGCGCCGCAACACGTACGCGGCCGTCGGCGGGGGCCTGCTGCTGGGGGGCGCGGCCGGCAACCTGTTCGACCGCCTGGTGCACGGCGGCGTGACCGACTACATCGACTTCCGCTGGTTCCCCGCGTTCAACGTGGCCGACATCGGCATCACGATCGGCGCCGTCGTGCTGGTGCTGGGACTGCTGATGATCGACGACGAGGAGGGCGAGGCGCCGCCCGGGGCGCGGTGAGCCCGCCCCCGATCCGCCACGTCGCGGGCCCGGACGACGCCGGGCGCCGCGTCGACCAGGTCATCGCCGGGCTGGAGGGCATCGAGAGCAGGGCGGAGGCCCAACGGCTCATCGACGCCGGGCGTGTGCGCGTGAACGGCGACGTGCCCCGCAAGCGGCACGCCGTTGCCGACGGCGACGTCATCGACGTGGAGCCCGCCGCGCCTGCGCCGACCGACCTCGTGCCGGAGGACGTGCCGTTCCGCATCGCCTACGAGGATGCGCACCTGCTGGTGGTCGACAAGCCCGCCGGCCTGGTGGTGCACCCCTCACGGGGGCACGAGACCGGCACGCTGGTGCACGGACTGCTGGCCCACCAGGTGCGCGGCGGCGACGACCCCACGCGCCCGGGCATCGTCCACCGCCTCGACCGCGACACCAGCGGCGTGCTGGTGCTGGCCCGCCACCGGGCGGCGGCGCGCACGCTGACGGCGGCCTTCCGGTCGAAGCAGACGCGCAAGCTCTACTGGGCGGCGGTGGTCGGCCGGCCGCACCCCGCCCAAGGGCGCGTCGACCAGCCGCTGGCCAAGCGGCGCGGCGGCAGCGGGCAGGAGAAGATGGCGGCCGACGGGGCGGACGGCGAGCCGGCGGTCACCCTCTACCGCACCATCGACCACGCCCAGAAAGCCGCATCCTGGCTGGCGCTGCTGCCGCTCACCGGGCGCACCCACCAGTTGCGCGCCCACTGTGCGGCCCTGGGCACGCCGATCCTGGGCGACGGCAAATACGGCGGTGCCGGCGCCTTCCTCACCGGTGTGGACCTGCCCAGGCGCATGCACCTGCATGCCCGCCGCATCGTCATCCCCCACCCCGACCCCAAGCGCCCGCCGGTGGATGTGACGGCCGAGCTGCCGGCGCATATGCGCACCACCTGGTCGCTGCTCGGCTTCGCCGATGCCGAAGGCGATGCCGGCGAGCTGTTCTGAGCCGGCGGCGCGCGCCTGCGCTATGACATTCCCGGACACACCTTCTTATAGGGCACCGCCATGACCGAGATCCGAAGCGCCCTGCTGATCGCCGCCGGCAGCGGCATGGGGGCCGCCGCCGCCCGCCGGCTTGCCGCCGAGGGCATGCAGGTCGCCATCCTCTCCTCCTCCGGCAAGGGCGCAGCACTGGCCGCAGAGCTGGGCGGCATCGGCCTCACCGGCTCCAACCGCAACCCCGACGACCTGGCCCGCCTGGTCGACCGTGCCATGGCCGAATGGGGCCGCATCGACGCCGTTGTGAACAGCGCCGGCCACGGCCCCAAGGGGCCGCTGCTCGACCTCAGCGACGAGGACTGGCAGGCGGGCCTGGAGATCTACCTGCTCAACGTGGTGCGCATCGCCCGGCTGGTGACGCCGATCATGCAGGCCCAGGCCGGCGGCTCGATCGTCAACATCTCCACCTATGCCACCTTCGA
>JAGQUM010000023.1 GCA_020438485.1 Thermoleophilia bacterium
CTGCCGGGAGCCGGCGCGTCGCGCCTGGCAGGCGCCGGCACCGCCGGCGCCCGGCTCGTGACGGACGCCGCGCAGGGCGTCGCGGCCGGAGCCGTCCGGGAGATCGAGGCGCGGTCGTCCGGGGAGTTGGAGTGCCGCGTGGCGGGCTGTCCGGGGTTAGGAGGCCGCCCGCTCCGCAACCCGCCACAGCGCGTCGCGGAGCTCCTCCGCAGCCCGGCGGGGGTCGTCGGCGAAGATGATCGACCGGCTGGCGTTGACGACGGCGCCCGCCCGGTGGGCGGAGAACGCGGCCCCGAGGTCCTCGGGGCGGCCGCCCTGCGCGCCGACCCCCGGAATGAGGAACGGCTGCGCGGGCATCAGGGCGCGCAGGCGCTCCAGGTGTTGCGGGGCGGTGGCGCCCACGACCGCGCCGACGTCGGACAGGCCGGAGTCCCCCACACCCGGCTCGCCCATCGTCGCGACGAGGCCGGCGACGGCCTCGTGCCACGGCCGGCCGTCGGCCAGGGGGAGATCCTCCAGGTCGGCCGCGCCGGGGTTGGACGTGCGCACCAGGCAGAACACGCCACGGCCGTCCGCGCGGGCGCGGTCCACGAACGGCGCGACCGCGTCGGAGCCCATCATGGGGTTGACGGTGAGCGCGGACACGGGGCCGCGCAGCAGGCCGTCGGCGTAGGCGGCCGCGGTCACGTCGATGTCGCCGCGCTTGGCATCCATGATCACCGCCAGGCCCGCGCCGTCCGCGGCGGCCGCGACGTGCCAAAGAGCGTCCCAGCCGGCCGCCCCGAGTCGCTCGAAGTACGCGACCTGTGGCTTCACGGCCACGCACGCCGGGCCGGCGGAGGCAAGCACGTCCAGGCAGAACGCCCGCACGGCCGCGGGGTCCTCCCCCACCCGGGCCGGCGCGGGGTCGAGGCCCAGCACCACGTGGCTCTCACGGGCCGTGACGGCGGCGGCCAGCGCGTCGCCGAACCCCGTCACGCGATCAGGGTCCGCACGAGCGGCAGCGTCAGCGTGCACAGCAGCGTGGTGACCACCACGGCGCCGGCCAGCAGGTCGGCGTCGAGGCCCTCGCGGGCACCGAGGACGAGGGACATCATCGCGGTGGGCATCGCCGACATTATGACGACGGTGTGCAGCACTATCCCGTCGAGGCCCAGTGCCCACCCGACGCCGAACCCCACGACGGGGCCGATGCCCAGGCGCACGGCCGCCGCGACCGCCACGGGCCGCCAGCGGGCCCGGACCCGCGACAGGTCCACCATCACGCCGGCGTAGAGCATCACCAGCGGCAGGACGGCGCCCGCCATGATCTCGAGGGGCCGCTCCGCGCCGCCGGGGATGTCGTGGCCGACG
This sequence comes from Thermoleophilia bacterium, assembly GCA_020438485.1. GTDB lineage: Bacteria > Actinomycetota > Thermoleophilia > Miltoncostaeales > Miltoncostaeaceae > JAGQUM01. The sequence continues at coordinate 1,354 of JAGQUM010000023.1, forward strand.
GTGAGGTTCCACGCCAGGCCGGCGGCGAGCCCCCATGTGGGCGGCAGCGTCAGCCCCGAGACCAGCGATCGGGGATCGACGCGGGCGCCGCCGTCCGAGCGCGGGCTGAACGCCGCCGCGATGGCCACCGTGGACGTCCACGTGATGACGGCCGTGCACAGCGCGTCGTACATCACGCCGGCCGCCTGCAGGAACTCCCCGCCCGACGCGGCGATCAGCGGCAGCCCGAAGAACCCGGTGTTGCCGACCGCGGTGGCGATGATGAACGCGCCGGTGGTGGGGCGGTCGCGGCCCGCCAGGCGGCAGCCGGCCCACGCGCCCGCCACCATGACGCCGTGAATGATGAAACCCGCCAGCGGCACCAGCAGCAGCGTGGGGGTCAGGTCGGCCCGCACGATGATGAGGAACACCAGCGCCGGCAGCGTCGCGTACAGCACGACGCGCACCATCACGTGCCCGTCCTCCTCGCGCAGCACCCCGGCGCGGCGCAGCACGACGCCCACCAGGATGATGGCCAGGGCGCCGAAGGCGGTGGCCGTCACGCGGAGTCGTGGTCAGCGCAGGCGGGCGGTGGCACCGGCCGAGGGTAGCGGTCCGCCCACCGCGCCCGCCGCAGGTCAGGACGGGGGGTTCGCCTTGCGCCAGTCCAGCACGTCCCAGGTGCCGTCGATCTCGGGGAACATGGGTGGCGCGCCAGTGATGGTGAGGTTCTCGTCCCACTGGTAGTTACGCGTGGAGAACATGCTGGCGTAGCCGCCGCCCTTCGTGGCGGTGGACCCGGTAAACGTCAGCGTCCCCTTGGAGTTGTTCGGGGCGCCCGCGGCCGTGCGCCACTGGCCCGTCTCGGCCAGCGTCGCGCCCACCCACGTGAGGTTGTTGGGCGCGTAGCGGGTCATCACCACGTCGTTGGCCGCCATGAGACCCAGCACGTCGCTTCCGGGGTCCTGGTACGTGATGTTGCCGCCGATGTAGATGCTCGCCGAGGACGCGATGGTGACGCGCCCATCCACCACCGAACTGCGCGTGCGGGGCGTCGCGTCGCAGTTGGTGGGCACGGACGTGCCGTTGCCGATCACGACGGGCTGCTCGAAGTACAGGTAGTTCTCGAGGCTGCCACCGCGCAGTGTGTACGACGTGGGGCACTCGAGCGTGGGCAGGGCGTCCTCCAGGTTGACGTACGAGCGGCTGGTGAGCTTCCAGATCGTGACGGAGTTGGTACCGGTGAACTGCAGCATCCAGCCGCGCGCCGACGGGTCGTTCACGTACAGGCCCAGGCCCGCGGTCTGGGCGGCCTGCTTGAACTGCGAGCGGTCGTAGGCGAACTGCGAGAAGTCGATGGGCGACTTGATGCGCTGCGCGAACGACGGCGTGGTGGTGCGGTCGTACGCGAGCGCGCCGAAGTACGTGGCGTCGGAGCGGTTGCAGTTGCCGTCGGGGTCGCGGCACACCCACTGGCGGGCGTAGAGGCTAGCGCGGGCCGTGCCCGTGTGGGAGATGTTCTGGTTGGAGTACACCTGCCCGTTCGTGGTGGCCGTGGTCCCATAGGTGATCGATACGTCGGACACCATCTGGAAGTCGGCCAGGCTCAGCGGGGAGATCGCCGCCACCACCGACGTGTAGACGGGCTCCGCGTTGGCCGAGGTCTGCACACGCGCCGTGGACTGCACGCGCAGGCCGGAGGTGTTGCCCCTCAGGGCCGTGCCGCCGTTCAGCGGGTAGACGCGCAACGAATAGCTGGCGTTGCCGAAACGGGCGTCCTGCAGGCTCTTCCAGGTGGTCGACGGGCCGGAGTACGTCCACTTGTCGCCGTTGGCCCAGGGCTGGCCCGGGTTGACCTGCGCACCGCTCGAGGTACTGATGCGGGGGTCCTCGGCCGGGTCCACGTACAGGCCCCAGTAGCGGCGGCTCTCGATGATGCGGGACACGTACTGCTGGATGCCGGCCTCGGCCGCCTGGGTGGCGATGTCGGCGCGCGCGGATCGCGCCGCCTGGCCGCTGGAGGCCTTGGACCACATGAGGCTGGCCGTCACCAGCATCGCCACGACGCTGGTGATGAGGATGGCACTGACGAGGCTCTGCCCCGCCTGCCGCCCGGGCCTACGTGAGGGGGTTGCGAGGCGCGACATCGGTCGAGTACTCCGCGGTCGGTGTGGTGTTGCCGTTGCGGTACTGGATCCGCACGGTGAGGGTCACGAGGCCGATGTCGCCAACGGCGGGTCCGCTGGCGGTGGCCGGCAGCGCGGTACGACTGCGGTCGAGAGCCGCGAACAGCGGCGTACCGGATTGGACGCCTGTCGCCATGACCACGGCGGGGCCGTAGGTGCCGTAGGTGAACGGGGGCGCCGAGCCGACCGGCCTGCTGACCTCGCGGGTGAGCGTGCCCGCCGCGATCGTGTAGCGCACGCGCTGCGGGCGGGGGTTGATGGCCGCCGAGGGGTCGACGGCGCGGCCGTTGTCGACGTACACGACGAACCCGGTGGGCGAGTACGACTCGATGCCGCGCGTGACCCCCGGGTTGGGGCTGGACGCCTGACGCACGTCGTTGGCCATCACGGCCAGCGCGTCGCGGGCCTGCTGCTGCGTGGTGGCCTGGCTCTCCTCGGTCTGCGCGGCGTTCATGCTGCTGAACAGGAACCCGTACAGCGCGGCGCCGAAGACCGCGGCCAGCATGATGCCCACGAGCAGCTCCACCAGCGTGAAGCCCCCCTGGCGGGCCCGGGCGCGGGCGCGGCGGCGCATCAGCCCACCACCGGCACGACGCTGCTGGGGCAGTTGATGTTGCCGTTCACCAGGCCCGGGACGCTGCCGGCGCTGACCCACACGGGCTGGGACCCCGAGTATCCGCTCACGACCTGCACGTTGTACGTGCCGGGGCTGAGGCTGCCGAACGTCGCGACCTGCGACGAGTTGGTCGCCCTCACCATGTCGTACGGGGCCGTGGCGCCCACCCCGACCAGCCGGATCTGCTGTCCCCCGGACAGCCGGTGCTTGATCGCCACCTGGCACAAGGCGGTGGTCCCCATCTCCAGCGTCTGGTCGACGGTGGCGCCCTCGGGCACGGCCGTGACGATGGAGTACCCCGTGTACCCCTTACCGACGACGGACACCGTGTACAGGGCGCTCGTGCTCTTGGGCAGGCAGAAGTCGGCGTAGCCGTTGGCGTCCACGTCGCGGATCGGGTACGTGACGGACTGCTCGCCGCCCGAGACCACGACCTGCGCGTTCGTGATGGGCGTCGTCGTGCCGGCCCTCTTCACCCAGACACGCAGCACACCGGTGCGCGCCACGGGCTCGAGGTCGACGTCGAACACCTGCGTGTCGCTCGCCGGGTAACCCTGCGGCACCGGCACGGGGGGCACGGTGGCGGGCACGTAGCAGTCCGAGAACACCTCGACGGTGGTGGGCGTGAGGCTGGGGCGGATGGGCTCGCCCTGGATGGTGTCGATCGGGAACCGCCCGGTATAGCCCACGAACGTCTGGCTGAGGGCCTGCGGCGCGGGCAGCGTGACGCGGGTCTGGGTGCGCCGGGTCACGAACTGCCCCGTGGCCTTGTCGCGCACGTTCACCACGATGTGCGCGGGCCTGTACAGCTTGATGGTGGCGTTCCACGTCTGCGACGCGGCCAGGCTCTGCTTGACGTCGGCAGTGTCGGGGTCGGTGTTGTAGCCGGCCAGCGTCGCCGCCGCGCGGTAGTAGTACCGGCTGCTGCCCGTGTTGGGGTCGCTGGGGTCGAGGCCGGCGAACACCACGGAGCCGTCCGCGCCCGTGGGGGCCACGCGCTCCGTCGACGTGCTGCCGAACAGCCGCACCGGCACGCCGGGCAGGATCTGGCCGGTGAGGGAGTCCTGCACCGTGATGATGGCGGTGGCCTTGCCACGGATGGCGCCGGCGTTGGGCGGAGCGACGAGCGCGCTCATCACCACCGGGCCCGTCACCTTGGCGCTGGGCGTCACCGTGACGGTGACCTTCTTGTAGTTGATGTAGTTGCGGGCGCGACCGGGCGTGGGGTCATCGACGTACGCGACGTCCGTGTCGACCCGGTACGTGATGTCGTTGACCGTCTGGTTCGACGTGGCGGGGATGGTGCCGTCCGGGTTGCCGCCCGGGTTGCCGACGTCGTCGTACTCCATGGCACGGACCGTCTCGAGCTCGCCCGACGCGATCTTGGACGCGATGGTGTCCATCTTGGCGCGGGCGGTCTGCGCCTGGGACGCGCTGAAGCCCATGAGCACGCCGCCGGCCACGATCCCGAGGATCATGATGCCGATCAGCACCTCGATGAACGAGAAGCCGCCCTGCGTCGCGCGCCGCGTCCGTTGTGGCACCCAGGTCCCCCGAATCCGTTCAGGATGCGCCGGCGAGAGCGGGCAGGCGCCGACGTACGTGCGTCTGGCATCGGCGCGGGGGGGGCCTTACTTAACGTCTCTCCACCGCGTACCGCGGGGGTCGAACGTCAGCGCCGCGACGGTCGGGAACAGCACGGCCAGGGTCATCGCGACGGCGCCTCCCGCGTGTGACGTGGCCAGGCCGCTCAGCGCCATGCCGATGGACGACCCGATCACCACCGAGCCGATCGACCACGAGAACGCCTCCGTCAGCGTGTTCTCGGGCGTAATGCGTGGGATCAGCTCGTACACCGACCCGATGGTGGGGGCGATGGCGATGCCCTGGGCGAACAGGGCGGCCCCCAGGGCCCATGGGCCGGCCAACGCGCACGCCGCCAGCGGAATGCCCAGCAGGGCGAGGATCACGAGGAGCGCCGACAGGCGCCGGGCCGGGGAGGCCCGCCACACCCGGGGCACCACGACGCCGCCGGCGAAGCTGCCGGCCGCCCACGCGCCCAGCACCACGCCGGAGGCCCCGCGCTCGCCCAGGTGCTCGAGCGCCGCGACGGCGGCCACCTCGATGGAGCCGAACGTGCCTCCCAATGCCAGGTACGCCAGCAGGATGCGCCGCAGGCGCGGATTGGCCAGCACGCTGCCGCCGCGCCCGGTGGCCGACGGGGGTGCGGCGTGGCGCGCGACGGCCGCCGCGAACGCGGCCGTGACGACCCCGGTGAGCAACCCGCACACCACGACGGCGGCGCGGGCGTCGGCCCCCGCCACGATCGCCAGCACCAGCATGGGTCCCACCACGTAGACCAGTTCCTGGCAGGCGGCCTCCAGCGCGTACATCTGCCCCAGGCGGTCCTGGCCCACCAGCCGCGGCAGCGACGCCCGGAACACGGTGGCGATGGGGGGCGTCGCCCCGCCGGCCACCACCGCCAGTGCCGTGATACCCGCGATCCCCAGGCGCTCCGGAACGGCCCCGAGCGTCGCCGTCGTGACCATGCCGACGAGGCCGGTCCCCACGAGCACCGGCGCGGCGCCGACGCGGTCGGCCAGGCGGCCGATGCGGGGCGCCGCGAGGCCCATGGCCACGGTGGACGCTCCCGCGACGGCCCCGGCCACCGCGTAGCTGTTGCCCTGGTCGCGCACCAGCAACAGCAGCCCGAGGTTCAGCATCGCCAGCGGCAGGCGCCCCAGCAGCGCCAGCACCATCAGCCCGGCGATGGCCAGGCGCGTCGCGCCCGCAGACGTGGCCGCAGCCGCGGAGGGCGACCCGGGCGTCACCCTACGCGGGCGTCACCACGAACTGGCGCAGGTGGAGGTCGCGGAACGTCACGGGCCCGCGGGGCCCGGGCACGTGGTCGACGTTGATACCGGTCTCGGGGGCGCCCAGCAGCTTGAAGCCGTCGAGCAGCCTCGTGCTGGCGTTCCAGAACGCGCCCGTGCCCGCGTACGCGGCGATGAACCGCTCCGCGGTGGCGCGGTCCTCGGTGACGATGGTGGCGGCCAGACCCGAGGTCTCGCCGTTCGCCGCGACGGCGGCCTCGACGGCCGATCCCACGGGCGCGACGGTGACGTGGGCCTCGTTGCCCTCGTCCAGGGCCCATTCGCGGCCCAGCGCGTGGTCGTGCGGGGGGAGCTCCAGCTCCACCCCACGCTGGGCCGCGGCGGCGCGGGCCACGCGCACGGCGCCGTCCCACACGTCCTCGTGGATCAGCAGGAGGTTGAGGCGGTTGCACACGCCCAGGCGATCCAGGGACCCGGTGACCAGCTCGGCAACGAGCCCCAGGTCCGCGGCGCGGTCCACGTACATCACACCGCCCCCGTCGGCGTGGGCCAGCGTGCGCACCCCGTGAGCCGCAGCGTGCGCGCCCAGCTCACGCGTCGTGTCGCCGCTGCCACGGATGATCACCAGTGGCACGACGGCCGGCATGCTGACCAGCGCCCGGGCGCCCTCGCGGTCGGGCGAGTCGACCACCTGCACGGCGTGCGCGTCGAGGCCGGCCAGGCGCAGCGCGGGCTCGACCACATGCCGCTGCAGAGCCATGGCCGACCCCAGCGCGGCCCTGCCGGTGCGCAGCACGCCGGCGTTGCGGCTCTTGAGCAGCTGCGACGCCACGTCGACGGTGACGTTGGGGCGGGCCTCGTAGACCGCGCCGATCACGCCGACCGGCCGGCGGCGTTCCTCCAGGCGGAACCCCCCGGGCAGGTCACGCGTGGACACGACGGGGTCCGGGAAAGAGGCCTCGGCCAGCACCCTGATCTGCCCGGCCATCGCCTCCAGGCGGTCGGCGTCCAGCCGCAGGCGATCGCGCATGGCCTCGGGAAACGACGGGTCGAGGTCGGAGAGGTCCTGCGCGTTGGCCTCGAGAACCGGGCCGGACTCGTGGGACAGCTGGTCGGCCATGGCGTGGAGCGCCGCGGTGATGGCGGCGTCGGTGGCGGCGGCGAGCGTCGGGGCGGCGCGGTGCGCGCGGGCGCCGGCCTCGGCCACCAGGTGGGTCACATCGTGCTGGGTCATCCGCCGATTCTCCCACGCCGCGCGGGGCCGCGCCGCCGCGCCGCCGCGCCGCCGGGAAGCCTGTCGGGATCCGCCCCGTGCGTGCGCCGCTCGCGCCCGCGAGCGCGGGGGGCCGCCACGGCGCACCCGTTGTCTTTCCCGGGCCCGGGAAGACGACGGGCGGCGTCCCCGAGGGGACGCCGCCCGCGCGCACCACGTGTGCGCCCGGCGGGCGTGTGGGCCACGCCGGGCGAAGGTTGCCGGTGCCCCGAAGGGCGCCGGTTTGCTACATCATGCCGCCCATGCCCATGCCGCCCATGTTCGGGCTCATGGCGGGGCCGCCGCCCATGGGGCCCTCGGCCTCGGGCTTGTCGACGACCAGCGCCTCGGTCGTGATGATGTTCTTCGCGATCGACGCGGCGTTCTGCAGCGCCGAGCGCGTCACCATGGCCGGGTCGATGATGCCCTCGGAGACCAGGTCGACGTAGTCGCCCTTGTCCACGTTCAGGCCCTGGCCCGCGGGAAGGTCCTTGACCTTGCCCACCACGATCGAACCCTCGAGACCGGCGTTGTCGGCCAGCTGGCGGAGCGGCTCCTCCAGCGCACGGCGGATGATCGCGGCACCCGTGGCCTCGTCACCGTCGAGCTGCAGGCCGTCGAGCGACGAGATCGCGTTGACGAGGGCGACGCCGCCACCGGCGATGATGCCCTCCTCCAGCGCGGCACGCGTGGCCTGCAGGGCGTCCTCCACGCGGTGCTTCTTCTCCTTCATCTCGGTCTCGGTGGCCGCGCCCACCTTGACCACCGCGACGCCGCCGGCCAGCTTGGCCAGGCGCTCCTGCAGCTTCTCGCGGTCGAAGTCCGAGTCGGTGTTCTCGATCTCGGAGCGGATCTGCTTGATGCGACCCTGGATGCCGGCGGCGTCGCCCGCGCCGTCGATGATCGTCGTGGTCTCCTTGCCCACCACGACCTTGCGGGCGCGGCCGAGCTGCTCGACCTGCGTGTTGACCAGCTTGAGGCCCATCTCCTCGGCGATGACCTCGCCGTCGGTGAGGATCGCGATGTCCTCCAGCATGCGCTTGCGGCGGTCGCCGAAGCCGGGGGCCTTCACGGCGATGCCCGTGAACGTGCCGCGCAGCTTGTTGACGATGAGGGTGGCCAGCGCCTCGCCCTCGACGTCCTCGGCGATGATCAGCAGGGGCTTGCCCGACTGGATCACGCGCTCCAGCACCGGCACCAGGTCCTGGACGGAGCTGATCTTGGCGTTGGCGATGAGGATGTACGGGTCCTCGAGGACGGCCTCCATGCGGTCCTGGTCCGTGATCATGTACGGGCTCATGTAGCCGCGGTCGAACTGCATGCCCTCGGTGAAGTCCAGCTCCATGCCGAACGTCTGGCCCTCCTCGACGTTCACCACGCCGTCCTTGCCGACCTTCTCGATGGCGTCGGCGATGACGTCGCCGATCTGGCGGTCGCGGGCCGAGATGGTGGCGACGCGGGCGATGTCCTCCTTGCCCGACACCTCCTTCGCCATGCCCTTGATCTGCTCGACGACGGTGTCGACGGCGGCCTCGATGCCACGCTTGAGGCCCATCGGGTTGGCGCCGGCGGCCACGTTGCGCAGCCCCTCGCGCACGATCGCCTGAGCAAGCAGGGTGGCCGTGGTGGTGCCGTCACCGGCCACGTCGTTCGTGGCCGTCGCGACCTCGCGCACGAGCTGGGCGCCCTGGTTCTCGAACGGGTCCGACAGCTCGATCTCGCGGGCGATCGTGACGCCGTCGTTCGTGATGGTCGGCGCGCCGAAGCGCTTGTCGAGCACCACGTAGCGGCCCTTCGGGCCCAGCGTGACCTTCACAGCGTCGGCGAGCACGTTCACGCCGCGCTCCAGCGCCTTGCGTGCGTCCTCGTGAAACAGAATGTCCTTGGCCATTACGGCAGGTTCCTCTCGTCGAAAAGTGGTGTGCCCGGCGGGGAGGCGGCTACGCCTCGACCTTGGCCAGGATGTCGTGCTCGGTCAGGATCAGCAGGTCCTCGCCGTCGACCTTGACCTCGGTGCCGCCGTACTTCGAGTAGATGACCTCGTCACCGGCGGCGACGTCGAGCGGCTGACGCTTGCCGTCCACGTAGCGGCCGTCGCCCACGGCGATCACCTTGCCCCGCTGCGGCTTTTCCTTGGCCGTGTCCGGCAGATGGAGACCGCTCGCCGTCATCGTCTCCTCCTCGACGGCCTGCACCAGAACGCGATCGCCCAGCGGCTTGAGACTCATTCACCCTCCCCCTCGGTAGAACCCGACGTCGTCGTCTTGAGCGGCACCACTCGGGGCCGCGTTGGCACTCTGTCATATCGAGTGCCAACGCACCGTAGCGGACCCGTGTCCCGAATGCCAGGACCGCGCAGTCTTCTTGGCACTCCGCCACATCAAGCGCCGACGACGGCCCGCGCAGCGGCGCCGGGCGCCGGTGCGCGCGGTCGGCCGGCGCCGGTCAGATGAGGACGGGCGCGGCGATCGACGCGGCCGCGACGAGCACGGCCCACGCCACCGCCCACGGCACGCCGGACGCGCCGCGGTGCCGCCACAACGCCAGCGCGACCGCCGCGCCCGCGAGGCCCGACAGGGCCACGAGGACCACGTGCAGCGCGGGGAGCAGGTCGCGGCTGAACGCGACTCCGGCGAGGACGGCGGTGAGCAGGCACGCGAACCACACGGCGTCGAAGCCCGACGCGTCGATGCCCCGCAGGTCGGGATCGGACCGCAACACGCGCACGGCCTCCTCCCCCGCCCACAGCGCGAACACCAGGTCCCACGCGATCAGCAGCAGGTTGGCCCGCGGCCGCGGGGCCGACAGGGCCGCGTAGTCACGGGCCAGCAGCGCGCCCACCACCAGGGACGCGGCGGCCGCCACGAGCAGCACCACGGCGGCGGCGCGCCACGCCGCGTACGCACCCTCGGCCGGACGGGCCGCGTCGTCGGACGTGCCCCACAGCACGCGACCGGACGCGCGCATGCGGCGGGCCGCCACGAACCCCGAGGCGAACACCACGGCCCCGGCCGCGGCGCCGATCAGCGCGGGCGCGGCCGCCTCGGACGGGTAGTCGCCGCGCAGGCGCAGCACGTTGTAGACGACCAACCAGCCGACGGCCACGCAGCCGACTGCCCACCACGCGATGCGCGACGCGGAGCCGCTCACACGCCCGCCCCGGGCAGGGCCAGCACGCGCGCCAGGCCGCGAGCGGCCCGCCCGCGGTGGGAGATCGCGTTCTTCTCGTCGGGGCTCATTTCGGCCATCGTCCGGGTGTCGCCGTGGGGCACGAAGACGGGATCGTAGCCGAACCCCCGCGCGCCGCGCTGTTCGCGCACGATGGCCCCCGGCAGCACGCCGCAGCCCACCGCGCGAGACCCGTCGGCGAACAGCGCGACGAGCACGCACACGAACGCGGCGCGCCGGTCGTCCGCGCCGCCCAGCTCGCGCAGGAGCAGCGCGTTGTTGTCGTCGAACGTGGCGTCGGGACCCGCGTACCGGGCCGAGTACACGCCGGGCCGGCCGTCCAGCGCGTGCACCGCCAGGCCGCTGTCGTCGGCCACCACCACCACGTCGTCGGCCACCTCGCCGCGCAGCGCCTCGGCCTTGATCAGCGCGTTCTGCAGCAGCGTGGTTCCCGTCTCGTCGGGATCGAACCCCTCCGGCGCCGTCTCGACGGTCACGCCGCCCCACATGGCACCCAGTTCCCCGGCCTTGTGAGGGTTGCCCGTGGCCAGAGCGATACGCGGGCTCACCGGCCCAGCGCCACGTTCTGCGCGTCCACCAGCTGCGCGATGCCCCCGACCGCGAGATCGATCACCGCGTCGAGCTGCGCACGGGGGAACACCGCCCCCTCGGCCGTCGCCTGCACCTCCACCACGCCGCCGGACGCGGTCATCACCACGTTCGCGTCGGCGTCGGCGCGGGAGTCCTCGAGGTACGCCAGGTCCAGGCGCGGCTCGCCCCCGACGATGCCGGCGCTGACCGCGGCCACCGCCTCGCGCACGGGGCTCGCGGCCAGCAGGCCGCCGTCGACGAGGCCGCGGACCGCAAGCTCGAGCGCAACGTACGCGCCGCAGATGGCGGCGCAGCGTGTGCCGCCATCTGCGGTCAGCACGTCGCAGTCCAGCCACACGGTGCGCTCGCCCAGTGCCTCCAGGTCGACCACGGCCCGCAGCGCCCGGCCGATGAGGCGCTGGATCTCCGACGAGCGTCCGTCAAGCTTGCCGCGCGAGATGTCGCGGGGCTTGCGGTCGCCCGTGGACGCCGGGAGCATCCCGTACTCGGCCGTCAGCCATCCCTTGCCCGAGCCGCGCCGCCAGCCGGGCACGGACTCCTCGACCGACGCCGTGCAGATCACCCGGGTCTCGCCCACGGCGATCAGGGCGCTGCCGTCCGCCGTGGGGACGAAGCCCGTCGTGATGGTCACCGGGCGAAGCTGCGCCGGTGTGCGGCCGTCGGGGCGGGAGCTCATGTGGGCGCAAGGATAGTGGTCGCGGCGGGCGGCGCCGCCCGGCGGCCCACCCGGTACGATGCGCGCCCTATGGCCACGGTGTCGGCACCCCACGCCCGCAGCGACTTCGCCCGCGACGAGGACGGCCTCGTGGTGGCGCGCGTGCGGGCGGGCGACGTCGACGCGTTCGAGCGGATCGTGGTGCGCTACCGCGACGTCGCGGTGCGCGTGGCGGCGGGCATCGTGGGGCGGGACGAGGCCGAGGACGTCACCCAGGACGCGTTCCTGCGGGCGCTGCACCGCATCGACCAGTACCGCGGCACCGCGCCGTTTCGCGCGTGGCTGATGCGCATCGTGACCAACACCGCGCTGAACGCGCTCGAGCGGCGCCGCGCGATCCCGGTGGAGGAGGTCGAGGAGCCGGAGCCCTCGCCCGAGGGCGAGGCCCTGTCCCCCGCGTCGCTGCTGGAGCGCGCCGAGGCTCGAGCGCGCCTGGCCGGGAAGATCACCCGGCTGCGTCCCGAGCACCGCGCCGTGCTGGTGCTGCGTGACCTGGAGGGGCTGTCGTACAACGAGATCGCCGACGTCGTGGACGTGCCGGTGGGCACCGTGAAGGGGCGCCTCCACCGCGCGCGCGCCGAGCTCGTGGACCTGCTGCGTCACAACACGTATGACTGGGAGCTCCCCCCTGACGACGCCTGAGCCCCCCGACTCCCCCCGGAGCCCGCTCGGGGCCCGTGTGGACGAGCTGCTGGAGCTGCTGCGGGCCGACCCGCCGCTGGCCGACCCCGACCGCACGGCCCGCACCATGCGCGCCGCCCGCTGGCAGGTGAAGGCCCGCAGGGCGCTGGGCGGCGGCCACGGCTTCCTCGCCGCGTTCGCCCAGAGCCTGGCCACCCTGCTGCGGCTGCGCGGCGACCACGAAAGGCGCTGAGCCGTGTCGATCCTGACGTCCGCCGGCCAGTCGCTGGGCCAGTTCCTGCCCCGCCTCGGCGGCGCCATCGCCGTCCTCGTGTTGGGCATCATCGCGGCCCGCCTGCTGGCAAAGGCCGTGGGGCGCGTCCTCACCGGGGCCGGCCTCGACCGGCTGGTGTCCCGTTGGGGCGCCGACGACGCCCTGCGGCGGGTGGGCGTCTCGGGCGGGGCCTCCGCGGCGATCGCGGGCCTCACGAAACTGGTGGTGCTGTTCCTCGTCGTGATCGTGGCAGTGTCGGTGCTGGGGCTTCCGGCCCTCAACGACGCGATCACGCAGGCCATCCTGTTCCTGCCGCGCTTCCTGGTGGCCATGGCCATCCTCGCCGTGGGTGTGCTGGCCAGCGGCGCGCTGCGCGAGCGCGTCGACGCCGTGTGCGACCAGATGAACGTCTCGGGCCCCATGGGCATGGCGGTGCAGGCGCTGGTTCTGCTGGTCACGGTGATCGTGGCCGCGTCGATGGTGGGCATCCCCACGCTGTTCCTCATCCTCCTCGCCACCACCGTGTTCGCGGGCATCGCCCTGACCGCCGCCCTGGCGTTCGGCCTGGGCAGCAGAGGGGTGGTGGACCACTTCACCGCGGGCCGGTACGTGGGCGAGCATCTGGCGGTCGGCGACCACGTGCGCGTGGGCGACGCCGAGGGCACGGTGCGGTCGCTCGACGCCGCCGCCGTCGTGCTCGACGCCGGCGACGGGCGCACGCTGCGGGTGCCCAACCGCGCCCTCCTCGACCACGTGGTGGAGGTCACGCCCGCCGCGGACCCCAGCGGGTCGCCCCCCGGCGCCCCGCCGCAGGACGCCGGGGGCGCCGAGCGGTAGGCCCGACGGGCCCCGAGGGGCCCGCCAGGTGGCGTGAGGTCACCGCACCGGTCCCTTGCCCCGTCCGGTGAGGCGCTCTCGTCGCCCGTGGGTCGGCCCGGTGTCCGGGCCCGCCGGCGCGTGCGGCCGGTCGTACGTAGAGACAGCGCAGGGGCCCCGGGGGTTACGTGCCCGGGGGGCGGCGACGCGGGCGGGGTGTGCCGTGGCTGCGGCGCGCAGCGCGCGCAGAGGCGGCGGGGGTCCACCGAACGGCCCCTTACCCCGTCCGTCCGACGAACCCCGCCGCGTCGATCCCGAGGGATCGCGCCGTGCACGCCAGGCGGCGCGGCGGCCGTCCTCCTGCGTCCCCCTTACGGCCGCAATCGGATAGCGTCGCCACGATAGGTCCCCTTTCCGCGGCGAGGATGACGTCATGACGGATACGTCTTTGCGGATTGCCGGAATATTGCAATCTGCATCACACGTGATCGCGCTCACCGGCGCGGGGATGTCGACCGAGAGCGGCATCCCGGACTTCCGGTCGGCCTCGGGCGTGTGGCAGAAGGTCGATCCCATGGAGGTCGCGTCCCTGGGCGTCTTCATGTCGGATCCGGCCCGCTACTGGGGTTTCCACCGCCCCCGCGTCGACATGCTGACCGGCGTCGAGCCCAACGACGGGCACCGGGCGCTGGCCGAGCTCGAACGCCGCGGCATCCTCGCGGCCGTCATCACCCAGAACATCGACCGGCTGCACACGAAGGCCGGCAGCCGCGAGGTGATCGAGGTCCACGGTTCGCTCGACCGCGGCGTGTGCCTGCGCTGCGACGCCCGCGTATCGCTGGACGAGCTGCTGGCGCGGGCCGACGCCGCCGAGGACGGCGTGCCGCGCTGCACGGGGTGCGGGTTCCAGATGAAGAGCGGCGTCGTCATGTTCGGCGAGCCGCTGCCCGAGGACGCCATCCAGGCCGCGTACGACCACGCCATGAAGGCCGACGTGGTCCTGGTGGCCGGCTCGTCGCTGGCCGTCACGCCCGTGAACCAGATCCCGGGGATGGTGGTGGACCGCGGCGGGACGCTCATCATCCTCACCGAGAGCGAGACCCCGTACGACCGGCTGGCCGCCGTGCGAGGCCACGGCCGGCTGGGCACCGAGTTGCCGGCGATCGTCGCCGCGCTGGACGCGGAGGGTTAGGCGCCACCCGCCCGGGCGGGGTCCAGCTCGTGGTCCACGATGGCGCGCATCCAGCGCCCCGCGGCCCCGATCACCACGTCGCTCGTGGTGGAGAACACGTGGTCCGCGCCCGGGATGTAGCGCATGAACACCGACGGGCACCCGCCCATCAGGGCGGCGCGCTCCAGGCTGGTGCCATCCGTGCGCGGCACCAGCACGTCGTTCTCGGCCTGCAGCACCGCCAGCGGCACACGCAGCGTACCCACCCAGCGGCCCGAGACCGCGTTCACGGCGTCGGGGCCGCGCGAGTGCCACCACGTCCGGTACGTCCAGATCTCCGCGTGGTCGGGGCGGTCCGTGGGCCCGGTGGCGCGGCGAACGATCACGATGCGGTCGCCGTCGTCCTCCCCCGTCGCGGCCGCCAGGCTGCGCTGGGCCCGCTGGGTCATCTCGAAGTAGCTGGGCCGGGCGCCGAACGTCTCCCACCGCGCCCGCAGCGCGCCGGGCAGGGACAGCGGGTGCGCGAACGTGGCGACCCCCACGATCTCGGGCGGGGTGTGCATCGCCTGGTAGTACGTCACGACGGTGGCGCCCATGCTGTATCCCGCCAGGATCACCCGGGTGAACCCCATTCGGCGCAGCAGCGCCATGGCGGCGTCGAGGTCCAGGGGCGTCTTGTGGAACAGCCCGGTGCCGAAGAACGCCCCGAAGTTGGCCATGCGGGTGTTGACGCTGAGGACGCTGAAGCCCTCCTGCGCCAGGCCGAAGGCCAGCCGCCGGGGAAAGCCGGACAGGTAGTTGCCGACCGAACCGTGCACCACGATCACCGCGACCCGCCGGTGGTCCGCCCCCTCGTGGTACGGGCGGAACATCATGGCGTCCCACGAGCTACCGTCCTCGGTCTCGAGCACGTGCATGCTGGTGTGAAGGCGCCGGTCGTCGTGGCCGAAGCGGGGACCCCGGGATGGCAGCGGGGCGGCCCGCCGCGGCAGGTCCGGCAGCGTGCTCACGCGCGCGCCCTCATCCAGCGCACCAGGTGGTCGCGGGTGATGATCTCCCGGTCCTTGAAGAAGTGGGTCGCCCCGTCGATCATCTGCACCTCGACGTCGCGGTTGCCCGCGGCGCGAGCCACCTCGGCCAGGCGGCTGGCCTCGTCGGGGAACACCACGGTGTCGGCGGTGCCCTGCAGCAGCAGGATGGGGGCCCATACGCCGCCGATCTGCAGGTGGGTCTTGGCCGTGTCGGCCTCGGGCCCCCGGGAGTGCCACCACGTGCGGTAGGTGTAGACCTCGCTGTCCTTCGGCATGCGGGTGGGGCCGCGGCTGCGCTCGATCACGAACAGGCGGTCGTCGTCGGCGCCGTTCAGGCTGTGCACGATCGGCTCCGCGGTGGCATGCAGCGTCTCGTAGTCGGGCTCCGCGCCCCACCGCCGGGCCCGTTCCTCCAGCGACTCCGGCAACCCCCACGGCGCCCCGAGCAGCGCCACGCCCCTCAGCCACGGCACGTGCCGGGTGGCGGCCCACCGGGCCGCCAGCGTCGCGCCACTCGAGTAGCCCATCGCGATGAGGTCCGTGAACCCGCACTCGTCGCGCAGCCAGCGCACAGCCACGTCGATGTCGCGGCGGGCCCGGTCGAAGATGCCCGGGCCGAACAACTGCCCAACGTTGCCCATGCGCGTCTCGATCACCAGCACGGGGAAGCCGGCGCGGGCCACCGCGGGTGCCAGGAACCGCAGCGTGCCGACCAGGAAGTTGCCCATGATGCCGTGGACGTGGAAGCACGCGGTGCGGCGTCCGCTGGCGCGCTCGCGGGCGCGGGCGGCGCGCTCGTCGATCACCAGGAGGGCGTCGTGCGTGGCGCCGTCGATGGCCGTCAGCGTCACCAGGCGGTGATCGACGGCCACCGCTACGCGCGCCCGGCGGGCACGGGGTCGTCCAACGGCACGCGGGCGACGTCGCCCAGCGGCATCTGGAGGTAGCGGGAGCCCAGGGCCCTGAACGCGCCGGGGTCACCGCTGCACGCGAACCGGTAGGTCCCTTCGCGCCCGGCCGACCGCAGCAGGCCCTTGCGGCGCAGCGACTCGCGCAGCTCGCGGGCCAGTTCCTCGCCGCTGGTGATCAGCGTGACGTCGGGCAGGTTGCGGCGCAGCAGGCGGCTCACCATGGGGTAGTGCGTGCAGCCCAGGATCGCGGTGTCGACGCGGGCCTCGCGCAGGGGCGCCGTGTACTCGCGGACCATTTCCACGATGGTCTCGTCGTACGGCTCGCCGCGCTGGATGGCGGGCGCCAGCCGCGGACACGCCACCGACGTCACCTCCACGCCGGCGTCGTGGGCCAGGATCATCCGCTCGTACGCGCCGGACTGGACGGTGGCGACGGTGGCCAGGAGCCCCACGCGGCGGTTGCGGGTGGTGTACGCCGCCGCATGCGCCTCGGCCGTCATCACACCGATGACGGGCACGTCGAGGTGCGTCTGCAGGTGCGCCAGCGCGGCCGCGGTGGCCGTGTTGCACGCCACCACCACGGTCTTGGCGCCCTGCTCCACCAGCCACGTCGCCGCCCGCATGGAGCGCTCGCGAAGGTACTCCACGTTCTTGTCGCCGTACGGGAAGTGGGCGGTGTCGCCGTAGTAGACGAAGTCCTCGGCGGGGAGCCGGGCCAGGCACTCGTCCAGCACGGTGAGGCCGCCGACGTCCGAGTCGAACACGCCGATGCAGCCCTCGGCCGTCAGCCCCCGCCCGGTGACCGCCGCGCCCACCTACCCCGCCAGCTCACGGTAGCCGCGGTTCCAGAACACCAGCGGCGGGCGGTCGGTGACCTCGGCGTGCTCCACCCGGCCCACCAGGATCGTGTGGTCGCCACCGTCGAGCGCCGCGTGGTGGGCGCACACCAGGCGGGCCGTCCCCATGGGCGGCAGCGGCGCGCCGTACGGCCCCTCGGGCATGGTGATCCCCTCCCACTTCTCGGGACCGCGGCGGGCGAAGCGGGTCGACAGGTCGGCCTGGTCCGCGGCGAGCACGTTCACGACGAACCCCTCGGCGGCCACCAGGCCGGCGTGGCTGAGTGCGCCGAGGTCGATGCACACCAGTACCAGCGGCGGGTCGAGCGACAGCGACGAGAACGACGCGGCCGTCATCGCCAGCGGCCCGTGCGCGTCGCGGGCCGTCAGCACCGTCACGCCGCTGGCCCACCGCGCCAGCGCGTTGCGGAACTCCTGGGGGTCGACGTCGGGCATGTCGTCTCTGGGGATCGAGGTCCGGCTCGCCGACAGACGCTAGCGCACGATCGCGGTCAGGATCCTCGCCTGCGCCCCCGCGGGCGACAGCCCGTAGTACCCGCCGGCGGGGCCCTCCGCCGTGGGCAGCACCAGCTGCGCCCAGGCGGCTCTGCGACTGACGAGCGTCGGCGGCCCCACGAACGCGCGCTGGCCCCGGCTGTCGTCGACCCGGGCCACCAGGCCGACCCTGCCGGTGCGCAGGTTGCGCACCAGCACCCGGTCCCGGTAGCCGCTGCGCACCCGCAGCCGCTCGCGCCAGATGAGGCGCGGACCCTCCAGGCGTCCGACCGGCACGGCCGGCGCGTAACCCGGCACGCGGGCGGGCACGCGCAGGCGGCGCACCAGCCGGCGGCGGCCGGTGCGCCGGTCGAGCGTGTACATCCACACGCGGCCGCTCGCGGCGTGGAGGACCGTGTACGCCACGAACCGGGCCGAGACGTCGGCCCCGGCGATGTCGAGCCCGTCGATCGTGCGGGCCACCGTGCGGGTGCGGCCGCCCGCCAGCACCTGGGTCAGCCGGTCCGCACCCGTCCCGTACCCGTACATGGCGCCGCTGACCTGCTCGCGCACGACCACCGCCCCGCCGGGGGCGATCCACACGGCGCGCGGCTCGACCGCCCGCCAGCGCATCGACCGGGTGTAGACCACCCGGCGTGGAGCGCCCGCGTACGTGCCCACCGCGGGCGCGCGCAGGTCCCCGACCACGGTCTCGCTGACGCGCGCGTCGCCCGCGCCGATCTCGCGGATCCACACCACCCGCGGCCCGGCCGTGTCGGCGTCGACGATCCGGAACCCCGATGCGGGCTCGGTCTCGGCCTCCAGCAGAGCCCGCCGCCCCGTGCGGACGTTGACGGCGTCGAGGCGCTGCAGGCCGGATTTCCCCCGGATGAGCGTGACCACCTGGTTGCGGTACGCGCCGATGAGGCGCACCTGCTCGCATTGCCCCGCCGCGCGGATGCCCCTGACACGCACGGGGCGGCCCCCGGTGCGCCGGGCCGCCCACACCTCGGTGGGGCCCTTGGGTGAAAGGCACCGCGTCCACGCGACGTAGCGGTCGCCCTGCACCAGCTGGCGGACCGTGCCGACCTGCGTCGCAACGGTGCGCGTCCGCGGCGCCGCCGGGGCCGCGGACGCGACCGCCGCGAGCACGGCCAGGGATACGGCGAGGGCGGTGCGCGGATGCATGCGCAGCACCCTAGCGCCTGCCCCCGCGGTCGCCGACCACTAGCATGCGGGCGCCCGCAGCCGTCCCCGGAAGGAACGTCCATGAGTGAGCTCTCCCTCGCCGAGGTGGTGCTGTTCGGCCTCGAGGAGGACAGCGGGATCGTGCCCGACGGCGACCTCCTGGAGCGCATCGAGAAGGCGCCGCCGGCCGCCCGCCGCCGCCTGGGGCGCCTGGACGCCGCGGTGTTCGGCGTGTGCGCCATCACCCCACTCGAGCTCGCGGGCGTGCTGACGGGCCTCGCGACCGACGCCGTGGGCGACGACGGCCGCATCGACACGGACAAGGCGTGGGAGGCCGTGGTGGTCGCTCGGGACGCGCCCGTCGACGCCGCACCGGACGCCACGGCCGACCGCCTTCTGGCCATCGCCCACGCCGCGCTCGGCCTCGGCGCGCCCTGTCAGGCATGTACCGACTGGCAGCCCGAGGACCACGACGACGCCGACGGTGTCACGGAGCCCGGGGACGACGAGGACGGCGAGGACGGCACCGACGGGCACGACCAGGCCCACGACGCCCCGGCGTCGTTGGTCGACAGGGTGTTCGACGTTCACGCCGACGCGCTCGACGCGTGGCCCGCGCAGGTGGCGCTGCGCATCGCCGCGAACGCCGGAGACAGCCTCACCGAGATCGCGGGCTTCGACGTCCTGCACGAGGTCGTGGGCCACCGGCGCGGCGTCGACGGGATCAGCGGCGAGCAGCGGGGCGAGCTGCACGTGGTCCAGCACGTCGGCATGAGTCTGTGCGTGGACGCGGCCCAGATGCACGGGCTCGCCGTGGCGTACCCCCGGCTGACGGGCGACGGCAGCGTGGCGGACGCGATGGACGAGGCTGAGGCCGTGGCGGCCGAGGAATCCGGGGTGATGGCGGCAGTGATCGCGTCGGTGATCGTGGACCGCCTGGCACCCATGGTGGAGGAGTCGCTGGCGTCGGCGCCGCCCCAGGGTCCGCCGTCGAAGCGGCCGCGCAACCGCCGCCGCTCAAGGTAGGCCGGGACGCGGCAACCGGGGCGGCGCGTGACGCGCCGCCCCGCGGCGATCACCGGCCCGCGCTCTGCATCGAGCGCAGGCCCACGGCCAGGCCGGCCACCAGTACCCCGGCGGCCGCGGCCACGGCCCACGCCACCGTGACGGCCGGGAACCGCCCGTCGAACAGCGCCCGCTCGGCCCGCACGATGTGGGTCAGGGGGTTCGCCTCCGACATCCATCGCAGCCAGCGCGGCGCGCCGTCGAGCGGAAGCAGCACGCCCGCCAGCAGCAGGACGGGAAACAGAAGGGTCTGCTGCACAGTCCAGAACAGCCACTCCTGTCCCTCGGCCGCCAACGCCAGCGCGTACGAGAGCGAGCCGACGCCCACGGCGAACAGCGCCAGGACGACGACGCCCGCCACGATGCCCAGCGGGTGCACCGCGAAGCCGAACGGCGCGCAGAGCGCCACGATGATCAGCGTCTGCACCAGCATCGGGACGATCTCCTTCAGCGCGCGGCCGATCAGCAGCGCACTGCGGCTGATGGGCGACACCAGCAGGCGTTCGTGCGAGCCGGACGTGATCTCCTCCGTCAGGTTCGACCCGGTGATCGTGGCGCCCACCAGGGCGGTCATCGCCACCATCCCGGGCACGAACCACTGCAGCGACGACATGCCGCCGCCGGAGTCGGGCAGGAGGGGCGCGAACAGCGCCAGGAACACCAGCGGCTGCACCATGGCCATGAACACGCTGACCGGCTCACGCAGGACGGGTTTCAGCTCGCGCACCATCACGCGTGTGATGTCGGCGGGCAGGCGGCCGCCGGCGCGCCCGTGGCGGGTCGACCGAGCCGTGACGCGAATGGTGGGCGTGGTCATGCCGCGACCTCCTCGAGGCGGGGTGACGAGCCGGACGCCGCCCGCGCGCCGTCGCGCAGGCTCCGCCCGGTGAGGGACAGGAACACATCGTCGAGCGTGGGGGCGACGACCGTGACGCCGTCGGCCACGATGCCGTCGGCGGCCAGGTCGGCCAGCAGGCGCGCCACGTGGGCCCGGCCGTCGGGAACGCGCGCGTGCAGCGTGCGACCGTCGCGGGAACGCTCGGGGGCGTGGCCGGCCAGCGCGGCCAGGCGTGCGGCCACGGCCGGTGCATCGCCCGACGCGACGTCCAGCGTCACGCGGTCCCCCAGGCCGGACTTCAGGGCGCGCGCCGAGTCGTCGGCGATCACGCGGCCGTGGTCGATGACCACCACGCGCTCGGCCAGCGCGTCGGCCTCCTCCAGGTAGTGCGTGGTGAGCACCACGGTGGCGCCGGAGTCGCGGTGCATGCGGCGGATCTGTTCCTGCATGTTGGCGCGGTTCTGGGGATCCAGTCCCGTCGACGGCTCGTCCAGGAACAGCACGTCCGGCGCGTGCATCAGGCCCAGCGCCACGTCGAGGCGGCGCCGCTGCCCGCCGGACAACGTGGCGACCTTGCGATCGAGCACTCCGTCCAGCTCCAGCGCGTCGGTCAGTTCGTCCACGCGGGCCCGGGCCTGGGCCGTGGTCATGCCGTGCGCGCGGGCCTGCCCGACGAGCTCGTCGCGGCCGTGGTGCCAGTGGCCGGCGCCGTTACCCTGCCCCACGTAGCCGATGACGCCGCGCACCCTGCGGCCCTCGCGGGCGACGTCGAAGCCCCCGATCCGGGCGGCGCCCGACGTGGGGGGCAGCAGCGTGGTCAGCATGCGCAGGGTGGTGGACTTGCCGGCTCCGTTGGGACCGAGGAACGCCACCATCTCACCCGTCCTCACGGTGAGATCGAGGCCGTCGACGGCGGTCACGGTGGCGTTCTTCGCCCGGAACGTGCGGGTGAGGCCCGTCGCTTCGATGGCGGGGGCGTCGTGGGGTGTGCGGTGAGTGGTCATGCCTTCACGCTACGGCCAATAAAGGTCACTTTTTGTCCGTTATTTCCATTTAGGACTCTTCGCGGCCGGAATGGCCGCTACGGTGCAGGCATGGACACGAGCGAACGCACACTGCGGCTGCTTGGGCTGCTGCAGACGCACCGGCTGTGGTCTGGCACGGAGCTGGCCGCCCGCCTCGACGTGAGCGGGCGCACGCTGCGTCGCGATGTCGAGCGGCTCCGGGGACTGGGGTACGCCATCGAGGCCGCGCGCGGCGTGGCAGGCGGCTACCAGCTGCGGGGGTCGGCCTCGATGCCCCCACTGCTGCTGGACGACCAGGAGGCCCTTGCGATCGCGCTCGGCCTGCGGGCCGGTGCGG
The DNA here is from genome assembly GCA_020438485.1 of Thermoleophilia bacterium. Lineage (GTDB taxonomy): Bacteria > Actinomycetota > Thermoleophilia > Miltoncostaeales > Miltoncostaeaceae > JAGQUM01. The sequence continues at coordinate 23,324 of JAGQUM010000023.1, forward strand.
CCGGGGCGGTCGCGGGCCACGAGGAGGCGGCCGTCAACGCGCTGGCCAAGCTGACCACGCTGATGCCGGCCCGGCTGCGGGAGCAGGTGGAGACGCTGACGGGCCACACGGAGCTGGGACCCACATGGAGCCCGGTCGACGCCGAGACGCTCACGACGGTGGCCCGGGCGTGCCGCGACTCCGAGCTGCTGGGCTTCGCGTACACCGCCCGCGACGGCGAGGCCACGACGCGGCGGGTTGAGCCCCACCGCCTGGTGAACCTCGGCCGCCGCTGGTACGTGGTGGCGTTCGACCGCGGCCGCGACGACTGGCGCTCGTTCCGGCTGGACCGCATGGAGGAGGCCACACCCCTGCGCGAACGGTTCGCGCCGAGGCGCATTCCGGGCGGCGACGCCGTGGCGTTCGTGGAGGGCGGCACCCGCGGGGCGGGGTCCGACGCCCGGGTGCGCGTGCGGTTCGCCGCGCCGGCGGCCTCCGTGGCCGAGTTCGTGGGGCGGTGGGCAGACGTGGAGGCCGCCCCGGACGACCCGGGCGCGTGCGTGATGACGATGCTGACCGCCGACCTCCACTGGCCGCTGATGGTGATGTGCGCGGTCGACGCGCCCGCGCGGGTGCTGGAGCCAGAGGAGCTCGTCGGACGCGCCCGGCGGGCCGGTGAGCGCCTGCGCGCCGTGGCCGGCTGACGCCCCAACCCGCAAGAACGTGGTCGGCGGGACCGATGAACGGCGTGACCGCCCGGACCCCGCGGGCCCCCGACCCGGACAGGCATGGACGCCCCTACGAACCCCCTCGGCCCCGCCGCTGCGGCGGTGGAGACCGCCGCGACGCTCGCCCCCCTCCCCGCGACGACCGCGACGCCCCGGCTGGGCGACGCGCTGGTGGCCCGCGGGCTGCTCACCGAGGAGCAGCTCGCGCACGCGCTCGACCTCCACCGCCGCAGCGGGCAGCGCCTGGGGCGCGTGCTGCTGTCGCTGGGGTACGTACAGCGCCTGGACATCTTCCGCGTGCTGGGCGAGGCCTGGGACCTGCCGTTCGTCGACCTCACGGCCACGCCCGTCGACGCCGTCCTGTGTCGCCACTTCGACCCCGCCGTGCTGGCACAGGAGGGCTGGATCCCCGTGAGGCGCCTGGACAACGTGGTGGTCGTCGCCACCAGCGAGCCCGTGCGGCCCCACATCTCGGCGTCCGTGCGCGACGCGCTCGGCGACGACGTGAGGGTGCGGTTCGAGGCGACGACCGACTGGGACGTCGACGCCGCGCTGAGGAGTGCGTTCCGCGAGCGGCTGACGGACCACGCGGCCAACCTCCTGTACGACCAGGACCCCATGCTGTCGGCCCGGCACGGGGTGACGCGCGGGCAGAAGGCGCTGATCGCGCTCGGCGGCCTCATCGGGGGGGCGGCGCTCGGCCTGCAGCCGATGCTGCTGCTGGTGGCGGTGCTCGTGGCGGCCAACCTCGCGTTCGGCGCCTCGATCCTGTTCAAGGTCGTGACGGCGATGGCCGGCTGGCACACGATCCGGCGCGCACACACGCGAGAGGAGGACCGCATCCCCGACGACGAGCTGCCCATGTACACGGTGCTGGTGCCCGTGTACAAGGAGGCCAACGTGGTCGGGAACCTGGTGAGCCACCTGCGCACGCTCGACTACCCCCAGGAGTCGCTCGAGATCCTGCTGCTCATGGAGGAGGACGACCACGAGACCATCGAGGCGGCGCGCGCGGCGCACCCACCGGCGACAGTGCGGTTCGTGATCGTCCCGAAGGGCGACCCCCAGACCAAGCCCCGCGCGTGCAACCTCGGCCTGGTGTTCGCCCGCGGGGAGTTCCTCGTGATCTACGACGCCGAGGACCTGCCCGAGCCCGGGCAGCTTCGCGAGGCCGTGTCGGCCTTCCGCAACAGCGACGAGGACCTGGTGTGCGTACAGGCCCGCCTGAACTACTACAACGCGGGCGAGAACCTGCTCACGCGCATGTTCACCCTCGAGTACTCGTGGTGGTTCGACTACATGCTGCCGGGCCTCGATCGTCTCGGGCTGCCGATCCCGCTGGGCGGCACGTCCAACCACTTCCGCACCGACGTGCTGCGCGAGCTGGGCGGCTGGGACGCCTGGAACGTCACCGAGGACGCAGACCTGGGCCTGCGCGCGTCGGCGAAGGGCTACACCGTGGGCGTGATCCCGTCCACCACTTACGAGGAGGCCTGCGGCCGTTACCGGCCGTGGATCCGCCAGCGCACGCGCTGGATCAAGGGTTACATGCAGACGGCCCTGGTGCACAGCCGCCGCCCGGTGTCGACCGTCGCCGCGGCGGGATGGCGCGGGGGGATCGGACTGGCGCTATTGATCGCGGGCACGCCGCTGACGTTCCTTGCGGCGCCCGTCATGTCACGGCGCTCACATTCGCACCGTGGTTGTGGGAGTCCGGGCCGCGCGACCTGCTGCCGGGCGACCTCGAGCTGCTGGCACTCGCCAACCTGGTGCTCGGCAACCTGTTCATGATCGGCATCAACGCCATGGCGGTGGGCCGGCGGCGCATCATGTCCCTGCTGCCGTTCGCGCTGCTGAACCCCCTGTACTGGTGCCTGCACTCGTTCGCCGCGTGGCGCGCGTTGGTGCAGCTCATCCGTAACCCCTTTGTGTGGGAGAAGACCCCCCACGGCCTCACGTCGCACACCGCCCAGCTGGGGGTGGCGCAGGAGCCGGCGACCTAGCGACGGGCGGGCCCGGCGACGTCCCCCGCGGGCGGCGACGCCCGGCGGGAGGCCACCGCGACGGCGGCCACCGTGACCAGCGCACCCACCAGCAGCGCGGTCTCCTCCCCGGGCTCCAGCACCCCCAGGCGTGTGCCGATGGTGGCCGCGGCGATGGGCACCCCCAGTTGCGCGGCCGTCATCACCGCCCTGGGTGCGGGCTGGCGCGTGAGCGCGCCCAGCGCGTGAACGGCCACGGCCGCGGCCCCCAGCGCCAGGCCGAGGCCCAGCATGTCCGGCGAGCCGGCGAGCGCGCGCAGGTCAAGGGACGTGCCCAGCCACACGAAGAACAGGGGGGCGAACATCCCCTCGGTGAGCGCGAAGAGCTGCTTGGCCAGCCGCCGGGGCTCTCCGACGGCCGCCACCGCCAAGCCCAGTCCGAACCCGGCCAGCATCACGGACACGTGGGTCCGGACCGCGAGGGCGGCGAGGGCGAACAGGCACACGAGCGACACGCGCAGCTCCAGCGCCAGCAGGCGGTCCTCCGACACGTTGTGCGCGGCGCGGCGCCAGCCGCGTGCCTCGAGCGTCGCGAACACGGCCCACGCGGCGAGACACGCGACGGCCATGACCCCCACCCCGGCGGCGGCGCGTGCGGCGTGCGGCGGTTCGAGCACCAAGGGCAGCGCGACGATGCAGGCCGTGTCGGCCACGGCGATCTGCGCCACCATGGAGGCGCCCGGCGCCGTCACGGATGCGTCCTCGCCGAGGGCGGGCAGCGCGAGGGCCGCGGACGACGACGCGATGAGCACGGCGTAGAGCGCGGCGTGGCCGGTGCCGAACAGCCGGGCCACGGCGTACCCGGCCGGTACCGCCGCGAGTCCCACGATCGCGGCCCGCGCCACGCCGACCGCGAGGCCCCGCCGCACCACGGGCGAGCGCAGCGGCACATGGGTGCCCGCCACGAACATCACCAGCGCGAAGCCGACCTCGGCCAGGAACGCGAACGTCGGTTCGGCGGGCGACAGCCATCCGGCGCCGGTGCGCCCGATCGCCACGCCGACGGCCAGCTCGCCCACCACCACCGGCAGGCGCAGGGGCCGCACCAGGCTGAGCGCCGGGCCGAGCAGCGCGGCAAGGCCGACGAGCGCGAGATCGCCGAACGTCACGACGCCGGGCTCAGTACGCCCGCGCCACCACGGCCAGCACGCCGTCCTCGTCCTCCTCGCGGGGCACCGAGCCGTCGGGCAGCATCAGGCAGCGGACCGTGATGGCCGACTCGCCCAGCGTGGCCTCCCCTTCCGTGCCGACGGCCGCCCAGGGCAGCGTGGCCCAGCCGGTCGCGGCGGCCTCGGCGGCCTCGGCGATCGTCGCGACGGACTGGATGCGGTCGTCGCGCCGACGCAGGGCGTCGGCGTACAGCGCGTCGTGGTCCTCCACCAGTGCCGCGCGCACGGCGTCCACCAGCCCCCCCAGCGGCACCGGGGACTTGCCGCCCGCGATGCGGCGAGCCAGCGTCACCGAGCCCGCGGCCAGGTCGCGCGGACCGACCTCGACGCGCACGGGGATGCCCTTGAGCTCGGCGTCGACGGCCCGCCGCCCGAACGCGGTGTCGCGGTCGTCCACCTCGGCGCGGACGCCCGCGGCCAGCAGGTCGTCCACGATCTGCCGCGCGGCGGCGGCCACACCCTCGCCGTCCTTCACGACCATCACGAGTACCTGGACGGGCGCGATCTTCGGCGGCACGCGCAGACCCGCGTCGTCGCCGTGGCACATGATGAGCCCGCCGACCATGCGCGTGGACGTGCCCCACGACGTGGTCCACGCCAGCTCGCGCTCGTTGTCCTCGGTGAGGAAGTTCATGTCGAACGCGCGCGCGAAGTTCTGGCCCAGCTCGTGCGATGTGCCCATCTGCAGGGCCTTGCCGTCGCCCATCATCCCCTCGCACGTCAGCGTGTTCGTGGCCCCGGCGAAGCGCTCCTTGGCGGTCTTGCGGCCCAGCACCACGGGCATGGCAAGCTCGTCCCGCATGAACTCGGCGTACACCTGCTCGTGGATGCGCTTGGCGTATAGGCGCGCGTCCTCCTCGGTGGCGTGGGCAGTGTGGCCCTCCTGCCACAGGAACTCGGACGTGCGCAGAAACAGGCGCGGCCGCAGCTCCCAGCGCACCACGTTGGCCCATTGGTTGAGCAGCAGCGGCAGGTCGCGGTACGACTGCACCCACTTGGCCATGTACTCGCCGATGACGGTCTCGGACGTGGGCCGCACCACCGCGGGCTCTTCCAGCCGCTTGCCGCCCGCGTGCGTCACGACGGCGAGCTCGGGGCTGAAACCCTCGACGTGCTCGGCCTCGCGCGTGAGGTACGACTCGGGGATGAACAGCGGGAAGTACGCGTTCTTGGCGCCCGCGGCCTTGATGCGGGCGTCCATCGCCTGCTGCATGCGTTCCCAGATGGAGTAGCCGTACGGGCGGATCACCATGGTGCCGCGCACGGGGCCGTTGTCGGCGAGCTCCGCCTTCTGGATGACGTCCTGGTACCAGCGGGGGAAGTCCTCGCCCCGGGGGGTGATCACGTTCTTGGCCATGCGCCGCATCCTATGGACGCATGACGCCCCGGGACGCGGCGGGCGCCCCGTTCCCGCCAGGTGAGACGCGATGCCCCGGTACTCAAGCTCCGCCCCCCGCTGCCGAGGACCGTGCGACCGCCCACCGAACGAGAGGCCCATCCCCCGTGGCGAACCCCGTCCTTCGCACGCGCGGCGCGCGCGCCACCGTCCTGTCGGCGGTGCTCGCCTGCCTGCTGTCACCCGCGTGGGCCCAGGCCACCGACATCACGCCGGCCACCCGGACCACCATCGCGGTGGATGCCTCGACGGTGCCCGGCGGCCCCGGCGGCGGACCCGTCTACTGGGACTGGCAGAAGGTCACGATGCGCATGACGTGGGCGGTGCCGGACGGTGCCGCCCCGGGCGATACCTTCTCGGTGGCGCTGGACCCGGCGCTGTCGGCCGGATCGTTCATCCCGTTCTCCCTGAAGGCACCCGGCGGCGAGGTGGTGGCCAACGCGTCGCTGGTGGACGGGCGCGTGGTGTTCACGCTCACCGACTACGTCAGGACCCATCGCGACGTGAAGGGCGACGCGTTCTTCGCGCTCAGCGTCGACACCTCGCATCTCAACGAGACGACGCCGAGCTACCTCACCGTGTACGGCACGCGCCTCACCGTGAACCGCGATCCCGGCCCCAGCGGCCGCGACAGCTACAAGTACGCGTGGTGGCAGCCCAGCGAGGCCCAGGCCACCGCCCGCGACGCGAACGGGGTGCTGCTGCAACGCGACCGTTCGCACATGCGCTGGGCCGTCCAGCTCCAGACCCAGGTCGCCACCCCGGCCCGCGACTGGTCCAGGCTGACCATCACCGAAACCCCGTCGTCCGGCTCGCACTTCAACTGCGTCCGAGTCAACGGCGTCTACACGGGCGTCAACGCCGCCGTCGACGTCCAGCGCGCCGACGGTCCCACCCCGCCGAACGTCGCCGTCACCTCGTGCGCGCCCGACCGCCTGGTCCTCACGGTCACCAAGCCCCGGACCGAGCGCGGCATCTACCGCGTGCTGTTCGACGGCTGGCTCGACGTCGACGCCCAGGGCCGTCCCGCGTACCGCGATCCGCAGGACAACTGGCACACGGGGTTCAACCCGGAGGGCTTCGGCAACACCGCGGCGCTGAACTACGACGGGTGGACGACGACCGTCTCCACGGCGTTCGTGCGCACGGCCCAGGGCGGCAACGGCCAGGGCGTGGGTGTGTCGCCCAGCGTGGACATCGAGAAGTACTCGGGCGGGTGGGCCGGCGTGAAGTTCGTCGACGGGCGGCCGGTGATGGACGAGTCGGGCCAGCCCGCGTCGCTTCCCGCCGAGGACCACGACGCGGCGCCGGGCAAGCGGATCGACCCGGCCAACGCCACGACGCTCACCATGACCGTCACCAGCACGGGCAGCGAGACGCTCAACAACGTCACCGTCGTCGACGACTCGCCCGCCGACGAGGATCTGTCGGGCTTCGCGTGCACGTACAAGGGCTCCACGACGCCGCCGTTCAACGGCTTCGCCCCCGGCGAGTCGTTCGCGTGCACCGTGACGCTCCGCGGCGACTTCGGCCCGGAGCACGAGGACATCGCCACCGTGCGGGCCATCGGCGCCGGCACCGGCACCGTCGTGAGCGACGCGGACGCGTTCTGGGCCGTCCGCGCCCCCGGCGCCCCGGCCACCACGCCGCCCGCGACGACGCCCGAGGTGATCCGCTACCCGGCCGATACCCCCACGACCTCTCCCGTGGTGCCCATCGCGGTGCCGGCGGGCAGCCCCCAGCTGGTCTCGCCGCCGCAGCGGGGGACGGCGATCTCCAACGCCGGCGCCAACCGCCCCACCCTGCGGGTGACCAAGCGGGCCGTCGCCCGCCGCGTGAGGGCGGGCGCACCGGCCCGCTGGCAAGTGATGGTGCGCAACGCGGGCGGAGGCGTCGCCCGGCGGGTGCGCGTGTGCGAGGCGCCAGACGCGGGGCTGACGTTCACGGGCCGGCGCGTGCGCGTGACGGTCGCGGGCCGCCCTCGGACGCTCAGCGCGACGACCCGCGGCGGCCGGGCGTGCGTGACGGTGTCCCGGCTGGCACCGGGCGAGAGGCTCCGCTGGACGGTGACGACGCGCGTCGCCACGGGGCCGCGCCGCGTGCTGCGCAACACGGTCACGGCCACCGCCGACGGCGTGGCCCGGGCCGTGGCGACCGCGTCGGCGGTGAGGTTGCCCCGCCCGCCGACGCGCCGCTCGCCCGCCGTCACGGGCTAGCCCGTGAGGGCGGGCGGCGCTGCCGCCCGCCCTCAGCGCTCCAGGCGGGTTCCCTCGACGAGAGCCGGCGGGCGTGCGCCCAGGAAGAAAATGCCGGGCAACCCCCGCGTCTCGAACCCCCGGCTGGGGTTGCCGCGCAGCGTCGACGACGCGATGGTGGCCGTCCCGGTGCGGTCGTTGGAGACGAAGAAGATGGCGCCGCCGCCCTCGGGCGCCACGTTTCCCTCCATCGTCACCCTGCGCAGCGACAGGGTGAACGTGTTGCCGTCCAGGTAGACGGCCCCGCCGTTGCCGCCCCCGGGCGTTCCCGGGCGGGCGGGGTTGGCACCGCGGCCGGTGGCGCGGTTGTCGCGGAACTCGCCGCCCACGATGCTCCACGACACGCCGATGCTCGAGATGGCGCCGCCGTTGGCGCAGCGGCCGCCGCGGAACACGCTGTCCACGATCTCCACGGGACGGCCGCGGAACTGGCTGAGCGCCCGGATGGCGGCCCCGCCCACGTCCGGTCCCACCCTGTCGCAGCGGTTGTCGCGGAAGCGGGAGCGCTCGACCCGCAGCCGCCCGCCCCGCACGAAGATCGCCCCGCCGCCCCCGCCGTCCACCGCCTGCCCCGTGGAGTCGCCGCGCACGAACCGCATGCGGCGCACGACGAGGACGGGGTTCGGCTGGTCCTGGCAGTGGCTCGTGGTCCACCCCTGCCGCCTGTCGCACGTGTTCTGGTAGAGGATGCGGCGGCGGCCGACGCCGTCCAGGGTCACGAGCCCCGCGCCGTCGATGATGGTGACCGGGTTTACGTTGCGCACCTTCGCGGTCGCGGCCATGCGGATCACGACGGGCCGCGGACCGCAGCGGAACCGGATCTCGCCGCCGCGGGCCACGGCGCGCACCACGGCCGCGGACGTGCACGACGCGCGGGTGCCGTCGCCCACCACCCGGCGGGGGACGGCGGCGGCGGCGGACGACACCGTGACGGCCGCTGCGGCGGCCGCGGTCGCGAGGGGCACGATGCGAGGCATGCCGCGATGCTACGCGCCGTGATGCCCACGGTGCGAGGTCCCGGCCGCCGGGCGTCGAATAGTCTCGGCGCAATGCGCATCGACACGCTGCTGGCCCAGGGGCCGACCTGGTCGTTCGAGTTCTTCCCGCCCAAGACGCCCGACGGGCGGCGCGAATTCGAGGACGCCGTCCGCGATCTGTCGACGCTCAACCCGTCGTACGTCTCCGTCACGTACGGCGCGCTCGGCGGCGTCCGGCATCTCACGCGCGACATCGTGCTGGCGATGACGCGCGACCTGGCGTTCCCCGCCATGCCGCACCTGACGTGCGTCGGTCACGACCGCGGCGAGATCGTCCGGCTGCTCGAGACGTACCGCGACGGCGGCGTCGAGAACATCCTCGCGCTGGCCGGCGACCCCCGGGACGACGGGTGCGACACAGGCGACTTCCGCTACGCCACCGACCTGGTGGAGCTGATCCGCGCCACGGGCGACTTCGCCGTGGGCGTCGCCGCGTTCCCCGAGGTACACCCGCGCTCCCCGGACCGCGCCGCCGACCGCCGGCGCCTCGCCGACAAGCTGCGCGTGGCCGACTTCGGGCTGACCCAGTTCTTCTTCGACCCCGAGCACTACCGGGTGATGGTCCAGGAGCTGGCCGACCTGGGCGTCGACGCGCCCGTGGTGCCCGGCGTGATGCCGTTCACCAGCGTCCCGGGCGCGCGGCGGATGGCGGCGATGAACGGCACCCGCATCCCCGACGCGCTGCAGGCGCGGATGGACGCCGTCGCCCACGACCCGGAAGCCACGCGCCGCCTGGGCGTCGCAGTCGCGACCGATCTGGTGGCACGCCTGCGGGAGATGGGCGCGCCGGGCATCCACCTGTACGCGATGAACCGGGCAACCTCCATCCGCGAGATCCTGGCCGCCCTCGACCGCTAGACCTCCGCCAGGTTCACCGACCCGAACAGGTCCGCGAATTCCTGGGCCGCGGCCGCGTCGCCGCGGACCGTCACGGAGCCGGCGGCCATCAGGTCCGCGACCGACCGCGGCCCGTAGAGCGCAAACGCCACGGCGTTGGGGGCCCCCTCGAACGTGAGGGGGGCCGCGCCGGGGTCGCGTGTGGGCTGCACCTCGGGCTCCCCGTCGGCGTCGAAGCACACCAGGAACCGCTCGCGGCCGAGGTCGAACCCCGCGAACGCCCGCGATCCCGCCGTGCGCCCGCGGTCGGCCATCACCGCCAGGGACATCATCAGCGACGTGGGACTGAGGAAACGTCGCGGATCGTGCCCCAGGCGCCCCGCCCCCCACCGCCCCAGCTCGCGCAGCACGGGGCGCAGCGCGTACCCGTCGCCGGTCAGCGCGTAGAAGGACGTGTCCGGGTCGTGGGTGACGATCCCCGCGTCGGCCAGCTGCTCCAGCCGCCCGGCGAGGACCCCGGGCGTGATGCCCGGCAGGCCCGCGCGGATGGCCTGGAACCGCTTGGGCGTGAGCATCAGCTCGCGCACCACCAGCAACGCCCACCGGTCACCCACCAGGTTGAGGGCGTGCGCGGCCGCGCAACCCTGGTCGTAGCGCACACGCCGCTCGGTCGCCGGATCGCCGTTAGTCATGTTTCAATACTACCAGTTGTATTTTCATACTGTCCGTGGGAGTGTGGGCGTACGCCGCCGCCGCGGCGCCGTTTCCGAAAGACAATCCAGGAGGAAGTGCGATGGCCGACGAGACCTCGTTTCACGGAAACCCGTGCTGGTACGAGCTGGGCACCAGCGACGTCGCGGGCGCGGAGGCCTTCTACGGCCGCCTGCTGGGCTGGACCGGCGCCGACGCGGGGATCCCGGGCATGGAGTACCACCTCGAGACCGCCCCGGACGGCGGGATGGTGGCGGGGATGATGGACAACTCCACCATGCCCGGCTCCCCTCCCCCCGCGTGGTGCGTCTATTACGCCGTTGACGACTGCGACGCCACCGTGGAGGCCGCCACCGCCGCGGGCGGCAGCGTCTGCATGCCGGCCACCGACATCCCCGAGACGGGGCGCATCGCCGTGCTGGCCGACCCTCACGGGGCGGTCTTCGGCGTCCTGCAGCCCGAGCCCATGGACGGGCCGCCGCCCGGCACGCCCCCGTTCGCGATGGGCACGACCGGCCACGGCGGCTGGCACGAGCTGATGACGCCCGATCCGGAGGCCGCGCTGGAGTTCTACGCCGGGCTGTTCGGCTGGCAGAAGGACGTCGCGATGGAGATGCCGGAGGGCATGGGCACGTACCAGATCATCGCCCGCGCCGGACAGCAGTTCGGCGCCGTGATGGGCCAGGGGAACTCCCCCGTGCCGGCGTGGCTGCCGTACTTCTGCGTCGAGAACACCGACACGGCCATCGGAGCCGTCAAGGACGCCGGCGGGCAGGTGCTGCACGGGCCCATCGAGGTGCCCATGGCCATGCGCGTCGCCATCGCGACCGATCCCCAGGGTGCGGCGTTCGCCGTCCTGGGCAGCTAGGCGGCGACGCCCGGACGCCCCGGGACGCAACCGCGTCCCGGGCCTGAACGCGAGAGAAAGGGACGACGTGACCTACGTCTCCGGCTTCATCCTCCCCGTGGCCACCGAGCGCCGCGACGAGTACGTGGCGTTCGCCCGGCAGGGCTGGCCCCACTTCGCACGCCACGGTGCGCTGCACATGGTGGAGTGCTGGGGCGAGGATGTGAAGGAGGGCCACACCACCGACTTCATCCGCGCCACCAGGGCGACGCCCGACGAGACCGTGGTGTTCTCGTGGATCGTGTGGCCCGACCGGGCCACGGCCGACGCGGCCGAGCAGGCCATGCAGACCGACCCGGCGATGGCGGAACTGCGCGAGATGCCGTTCGACGGCACCCGCATGGTCTTCGGCGGCTTCGTCCCCGTGTTTGACAGCGGCGGGGCCTGACGACGTCCGGGCGTCCCGCTCACGGATCGCCCCTGCGCCGTTCACCCGGCGTTCACCGGCCGGGCGTACGCTCCGGCGTCGACGCAGTCGCGATGTGGACGGTGATCCCCCATGATGAACGCCCCGTGGCACGCGATGACCCCGACGGACTGGGCCCTGATGGCGCTGCCGGCGATCGCCCTGCTCGGGCCCGCCGTGTGGGCCCTCGTGCGGATGACGCCGGCCGGCGGGCGCAGGCACCCGGTCGAGACGCCCCGGCAGGCGATCGACCGCCACCCGGCCGCGGGCGAGATCGGCCTGGACGGGAATGACGGGATCACCGACGGCCGGGTTGCGCCTCCCCCGGCTGACACCTGCCCGCCCGTCGGACGGATGCCCACCGCGCCATAATCCCCCGCGTGAGCGCAAACCCCCGGGTGGTGATCGTCGAGGACGACGACGAGTTGCGCGAGTTGCTCGTGCGGGGCCTGCGCTCGGCCGACCTCGACGCGCGCGGGCTCTCGGCGGGAGCTGACGTCATCCGCCGGGCCGCGTCCGACCCGCCCGACCTGGTGGTGCTCGACATCGGCCTGCCCGACGCCGACGGCCGCGATGTCTGCCTGGCCCTGCGCGCGCAGGGGTTTCGCGCCCCGATCCTGTTCCTCACCGCCCGCGACGCAGTGGTCGACCGCGTCAGCGGTCTCGACGCGGGCGGCGACGACTACCTGGTGAAGCCGTTCGCGCTGGCCGAGCTGGAAGCCCGCGTGCGGGCACTGCTTCGCCGGGCGGCCGCCGCGGCCCCCGAGCCCGTCACGGCGGGGCTGGCGCTGGACCCCGCGACGCACCGGACGGGCCTGGGCGGGCGTTGGGTGGAGCTCTCGGCCACCGAGTTCCGCGTGTTGTCCGCCCTGGCCACGCGGCCCGGCTACCCGGTGCGGCGCTCGGCTCTGGTGGCGGCCGGCTGGCCGCCGGGGGCACGGGTCAGCGACAACTCCGTGGAGGCGTTCGTGGCCCGCCTGCGCCGCAAGCTGGCGACGCTGCCCGGCGCGCCGTCGATATCGGCAGTGAGGGGCGTGGGGTACCGGCTGAGATGAGACGCCTGCCCCAGCCGTCGTCGCTGCGCCTGCGACTGCTGGCAGTGGCCCTGGGCGCCGTGGGGCTGGGCCTCGCGATCGCCACGGCGGGCTTCTTCCTGGCGCTGCGGGTCTCGCTGCTGGACGACGCGACGTCCGTGGCCCAGGAGCGCGCCGAGGCGCGGGCGAGCCTGCTGGCGCTGGAGGGCGGGTCGCTGACTGCCCGCGACGAGGCCCTGCTCGAGCGGCTCGACTCCGACCTGGTGTGGGTCGTCTCCCCCGGCGGCGCCGTGGTGCGGGGCCCCGACCGCGGCGCCGCCGTGCGCACCGGCGTGGCGGCCGTGGGCGCGGGCGGGGCGCCGCGCACCGTCAACCGACTGCGGCTGGCCGCCGCCCCCCTGATGGTCTCGGGCCGCCAGCGCGGAACGGTCGTGGCCGCCGTCGCCATGCGGCCCTACGACAACACCATGCACGCGGCCAAGGTGGGCGCCGCCATGCTCGTCGCGTTCGTGCTGACGGCCCTGGCCGCCGCGACATGGTGGGTGTTGCGTGCCGCGCTCGACCCGGTGGCCCGCATGACCCGCGACGCCGAGGCGTGGGGCGACCACGACCTGGACCGCCGCTTCGGCCTGGGGCCGCCGCGCGACGAGCTGACGGGCCTGGCGGCGACGCTGGACGGCCTGCTGGAGCGCATCGCCGGAAGCCTGCGCCACGAGCGTCACCTCACGGCGGAGATCTCCCACGAGCTGCGCACGCCTCTGGCACGCATCGCCGCGCGGGCGGAGCTGGGAGCCCGCGACGCGGATCCGGAGACCGCCGGCGCGTTCGCCGGGATCCTGCGGTCGGCCGAGCAGATGCGCGAGACGCTGACGGCCCTGCTGGCGGCGGGGCGGGCGGCCGGGGACGGGGAGTCGTCCGACATCGCCGCGGCCGTTGAGCGAGTGGCCGACGCCGCTCGTCCCGAGGCGGACGCGGCCGGCGTGGAGCTACGCGCCGAGGCCGAGTCGCTGCGGGTGGCGGCCGGCCAGGCGCTGGTGGAGCGCGCGCTGGCGCCACTGGTGGACAACGCGGTGCGTCACGCACGCCGGCGGGTGGACGTTGCCGCGACGGTCGACGGGCGGGCCGTGGCGATCGACGTGACCGACGACGGCCCCGGCGTCGCCCCCGACGATGTCGACGCGGTGTTCGCGCCGGGCGTGGGCGCGGCGGGCGGCGCCCCGGTGGGCACCGGGCTGGGACTGCCGCTGGCCCGCCGGCTGGCGCGGGCCGCTGGCGGCGACGTCACCGCCGAATCGGGCGACGGCGGCCGCTTCCGGCTCACCCTGCCCGCCGCCCGGGCGCCCGCGGAGCTCGCCTGACCGGCGGCGCCGGCGCGACGGTCAGGTTCAGGTCAGGTTCGGGACCGACCATGGTCCCATGACGAGCTTTCGCGCAGCACTCCAACCCGACTCGCCCGCTCGGCGCCTCCTCAACAAGGTGCCCGAGGTCGCGGCGCTCTTCTGGATCATCAAGGTCCTGTGCACAACCGTGGGCGAGACCGCGGCCGACTACCTGAACGACACCCTCGGCTTCGGCCTTACGAACACGACGTACATCATGGGAGCACTGCTGGTGGTCGTGCTGGCCGCGCAGTTCCGCGCCCGGCGCTACATGGCGCCCCTCTACTGGAGCGCCGTCGTGCTCATCAGCATCGTCGGCACGCTCATCACCGACAACCTCACGGACGGCTACGGCGTCGCCCTCACCACCACGACGACCATCTTCGCCGTGGCGCTGGCCGCGACGTTCGTCGGCTGGTACGCGGTGGAGCGCACCCTGTCGATCCACACGATCGTGACGGCCCGCCGCGAGGCGTTCTACTGGCTGACCATCCTGTTCACGTTCGCCCTGGGCACCGCGGCGGGCGACCTGATCGCCGAGCGCTGGGCCCTGGGATACCGCGACTCCGTGCTGCTGTTCGCCGCCATGATCGCCATCGTCGCGATCGCCCACTACCGGCTTCGGCTGGCGTCCGTCCCGGCGTTCTGGGCGGCGTACGTCCTCACCCGCCCGCTGGGCGCCTCCATCGGCGATTACATGTCGCAGGCCAGGACCGACGGCGGCTTGGGCCTCGGCACCACCGACACCTCCCTTGCCTTCCTCGGCGTGATCCTCGCGCTCGTGGCGTACCTCGCCCTGACGCGCCGGGACACCACGCCGTCCATGCCCGCGTAAACCCCGAGAAGCCACGCACGCCCGCGACGGATCGGCGCCACGCGCGTCGGTCCGTCCGCGCGTGAAACGGCTTCCGTGTCGTCCCGGACCCCCAACCGTCCTGCGGGGCCCTGCCGCCCCTCGTCGGGGGCCCGAGCGGGTGTGGTTCCGCACCGGCTCGGACGCGGAGCTCGCGCCCTCGTGAGGATCGACCGCTCCCAGGCCACCGTGCCGGGCCTGATGCAGGGCGTCGCCGAGTTGTTCCCCGTGCCCGGCCTGGGGCACGGCGTCATCGTGCCCCGGTGTGCGGGGCGGGGACATTCACCACAACGAGGATTGCTTCCCGGCGTTCCTGGCGGCCTCCACCTCGCCACGGCCATCGTGCTGCCGCTCTTCTTCTGGCGCGACTGGGGCGCATCCTCGCGGGCCTCGGCCGCAGCCTGCGCGAGCGTGGCGTCCGGCCCGGCGACCACGACGCCCGGCCGGGGTGGCTGCGGGTGGTCGGTACGATCCCCGCGGGCGTGATCGGCCTGGTGCTCGAGCACCTGCTCCGACGGCTGTTCGCGTCGCCCTCCCCGACCGCCGCGGCGGCCCTGGCTGCTCACGGCGATGTTGCCGACGGCCGCATCGCCGAGCGCTCTTCGTGGCGCGAGGCGGTCGGCATCGGCGTGGCCGTGCGGTCCCTGATCCGCGACCTGCACCCGAACCGGCTGAACGTGTTCGGCGTCTATCGCCTGGTGGAGGGCATCCTGGCGATAGACGCCCTGCAACCGGTCTGAGGCCACCGGGGCGCCGCAAGGGCCGGCGCCCCGGTCTCCCTCAGCGGACCCCGGCCAGGCTGCAACTGGGGTCGATCGCCCACGGGTCCCCCGTGGCGAGTTCGGCGCGCGACCGCATGCCGCCGCCGCACAGGGCGAGGTCGGGGCACGTGGCGCACGCGGAGTCCAGCGGGCGCTCGGCGGAGCGCAGCTCGGTGAGCCACGCGTCGCGTCCCTCGGACCAGATGCGGCTGAACGGCTCCTGGCGGATGTCGCCCAGCACGCGGTGGCGCGAGAACTGGTCGGGGTGGACCAGGCCGACCTCGTCCACGCAGCCGATGCCCACGCCGGGGCCGCCGCGCGCGCCGGCGTTCCACTCCAGCATCTCCCGGGCGCGGTCGACGCGGGCCGGGTCGAGCACCGTCAGCCAGCGCACGAGCGCCGCACCGTCGGACGGGTTGTCGACGGTCAGCACCTCGACCTCGGGGTGCGACTCGGCGAACGTGAACACGCGGTGCAGCACGCCCAGCCGCTCGGCCGGCGTGATGTCGCTCAGCAGCCCGCCGCGGCCCGACGGGACGAGGTGGTACACGCAGAGCCGCTCGATGCCCTCGCGCGCCACCAGGTCGAGGACGTCGTCGACGCCGCCGACGTTGCCGGGCGTGATGGTGAACCGCACGCCACGCCGGACGCCGGCATCGCCGAGGTTCCGAAGGCCCTTCACGGAATCCCGGTACGCGCCCGCCTGGCGCCGCTGGCGGTCGTGCAGCTGCTCGGGACCGTCGATGGAGACGCCCGCGTAGACGAGGCCGACAGCCGCCAGCGAACGGGCCATGGCGGGGTCGATCAGCGTGCCGTTCGTCGACAGCGTGAACCGCAACCCGCGTTCGCCGCCGTACCCGATGAGATCGAGCAGGTCGGGCCGCGACAGGGGCTCGCCGCCGGACATGAGCACCGCGGGGACGCCGAAGCCCGCGAGGTCGTCGAGGAACGCACGGGCCTCGGCGGTGGTCAGCTCGTCGGGCCCCGGCCGGCGCTTGGCGCTGGCGTAGCAGTGGGTGCAGGCCAGGTTGCACGCGCGGGTGACGTTCCAGACCACCACGGGACGGCGGGCGGTGGACGAGGCCGGGGTGTGTTCGCCCGCGCGGCGGCGGCCGTAGCGCAGGGCGTCGGAGGCGGACCGGCGCACACCGAGAAGCGAGGAGACGTTGATCATGGAGCCATGCTGCGGCCGACACCGGACCCCGCGCATCGGTGCCGCCCGGTACGCGGGCTCGTGGTGAACTACGCACTTCCGCGGGCGGTCAGATATCGACCTGGGTGCCGATCTCCACGACGCGCTGGCTGGGGACTCCCAGGTACGTGGACGCGCGGAACGAGTTCTTGCTCATGGCCGCGAACAGCCTCTTGCGCCACATGGCCATGCCCACGTCGTCGACCGGGTTGAGCGTGAAGTGGCCCAGGAAGTACGTGGCGCGGGGCTCGTCGATGCCCGCGGCGCGGGCCTCGGGCAGGCGCAGCGCGGCGGGGACGTCGGGCTGTTCCTGGAAGCCGTAGCGGGCGACGACGCGCACGATGCCCTGGTTGAGCGTCGTGACGTCCAGGCGGCGGTCGTCGGGAACGCGCGGCACGGACTCCACCCGCGACGTGAACAGCACCACGTGCTCGTGCAGCACGTGGTTGTGCTCCACGTTGCGGGCCAGGGCCGTGGGCGTGCCTCCGTCGTACGCGGTGAGGTACACGCCGGTGCCGGGGACCCGCAGCACCGGCACGCCGGGGATGTCGCGGGCCCACTGGGCGCGCAGCAACTGGATGAACGTACGCAGCGGCATCTCGCGGCGCGACAGGCGGTCCGCCGCGACTGCCCTTCCCCGCCTCCACGTCGACAGCAGCGTGAACACCGCGAGCGCCATGACGATCGGGAACCAGCCGCCGTGGAGGAACTTCGTGAGGTTGGCGCCGAAGAACGCCAGTTCCACCACCAGGAAGAACGCGGCGCCCGCCACGGTCAGCCACAGGGGTTTCCGCCACAGCGCCCGGAATACGTAGAACGCGAGCAGGGTGTTGATAGCGAACGTCGCGGTGACGGCGATGCCGTACGCGGACGCCAGGTGCGTGGACGAGCGGAACCCCAGCACCAGCATCACGACGGCCACGAGCAGCATCCAGTTGACGGCGGGCACGTAGATCTGGCCCTCCTCGCGCGAGGACGTGTGCCGCACCGACATGCGCGGCAGGTATCCCAGCTGGATGGCCTGGCGCGTCACGGAGAACGCGCCGGAGATGACGGCCTGCGACGCGATCACCGTCGCGACGGTGGCCATCACCACCATGGCGAGCCGCAGGCGCTCGGGCACCAGCAGGTAGAACGGGCTCTCGGCCGCCCCGGGGGTGGACACCAGGAGCGCCGCCTGCCCCATGTAGTTCAGCAGCAGCGCCGGGAGCGCCACGATCAGCCACGCCCGGGTGATGGCCGGCCGGCCGAAGTGGCCCATGTCGGCGTACAGGGCCTCGCCGCCGGTGACCGCCAGCACGACGGACCCCAGCGCAAGGAACGCGGTGAGGTGGCGGTCCGCGAAGAACTCCGCCGCGTACCAGGGGGACAGCGCGTGGACGATGGAGGGGTGCTGGATGATCTCGGCCACCCCGAACGCGGCCAGCAGCGCGAACCACACGAGCATCACGGGGCCGAACAGCACACCCACGCGGGCCGTGCCGAACCGCTGGATCCCGAACAGCCCGACGATGATGACGAGCGCGATGGGGACGACCAGGGGCTCGACCGACGGCGCCGCCACCCTGATGCCCTCCACCGCCGACAGGACGGAGATGGCGGGCGTGATCATGCCGTCGCCGTAGAACAGCGAGGCGCCGAACACGCCCAGCGCCGACAGGACCATGGTGCGACGCGTCCCGGTGCTGGCGCGCTGCACGAGCGCAACGAGGGCCATGATGCCGCCCTCGCCGTTGTTGTCGGCGCGCATGATCAGCAACACATACTTGAGGGTCACGACGACGATCAGCGACCAGAAGATGAGCGAGACGACGCCGTAGATGCTGGCTCGGTCGACGGGCACGTCGTGCGGCCCCGCGAACACCTCCTGCATGGTGTACAGCGGGCTGGTGCCGATGTCACCGAACACGACGCCAAGCGCGCCCAGGGCCAGGCCCGCCGTGCCGGCGCGCGCCCCGTCCCCGTGTGCCCGCCGCCCGGCCGTGTTACCCACCGCCCCCGCGCCGGCGCACCACCGACACCGCCAGCATGACGGCGGCCGCCACCGTCACTGGCACCGAGACGGCCAGTGACACCGGGATGCAGGCCCCTCCCTCGTCCCGGCCGCACAGCGCCATCTGCACCACGATGGCGGCGACGCCCAGCAGCAGCACGACACTCCAGCTGGTGATTGCCCTCATGCTCTACCGGTCCTGGGACGCTCCCGCGCGAAGACCCCCGCGTCGGTAGCGCGAGGATAGACCGGCGACCACGGGCCCATCGCGGGCCGGATGACACGCGTTGGCCGGCCGGCGCGGCGACGGCCCTATCATCGGTGCCCGGTGGCCGGGGCGACGGAAGGCGGAACGACGTGAGGGTGGACGTGTGGTCGGACGTGGCGTGCCCGTGGTGCTACATCGGCAAGCGCCGCTTCGAGCGGGCCCTCGCCGGGTTCCCCCACGCGGGCGACGTGGACGTGGTGTGGCACAGCTTCCAGTTGGACCCCGGCGTCCCGGCCGGCTTCGCGGGGTCCGAGGTGGATTACCTCGTGCACCGTAAGGGCATGACCGAGCCGCAGGTGCGGCAGATGATCGCGCACGTGGCCCGGCAGGCCGCGGGCGAGGGCCTGGAGTACGACTTCGACAGCCTCGTCGTGGCCAACACGCTGGCGGCGCATCGGCTGCTTCACCTCGCCGCCCGCCGCGGCCGGGCCGGCGACGTGAAGGAGGCCCTGCTGCGGGCCCACTTCGTGGAGGGGCGCGACGTGGCCGACCCCGACGTCCTGGTGGCCATCGCGGCCGGGGCGGGCCTGGACCCCGACGAGGCCCGCGGGGCCCTCGACGACGCGGGCCTGGCGGCCGGCGTGGAGGCCGACTTCGCCGCGGCACGGCGCATCGGCGTCACGGGCGTGCCGTTCTTCGTGCTGGATGGGCGCTACGCGGTGTCGGGTGCACAGCCACCCGAGGTGTTCCGCGAGGCGCTCGACCGGGCGTGGGGCGAGGCGCACCCACGTGAGGCCGGCGCCGGCGATGCCGCCGCCGCGTGTGGCCCGGACGGCTGCACCGACTAGGTCCGCGGCCGCGCCGGGGCGTCACTCGCCGCCGAGCGGCGCGCCGCCCCGGCCTCCTTGCCCGCCTTGCGCTCGGCGTTGCGTACCGTGCGCTTGCCCAGCTCCCTGTCGCCGGTGAGGGCCACCAGCACCCCGTCGCCGGGCTCGGGCGAGTCCTCGGTCAGCACCGTGAGGCGCCCGCCCCGGTGCGTGAACATCACGACCGCCTCGGGGTGCTCGCGACGGAAGTCCGCGAACGTGAACGCGTCCGACAGCGTGGTGCGGCGTACCACCATGCCGCGGTCGGACATCTCGGTCATCCGGGCGTACGTCAGGGCCGGGGAGAACGGGTAGCGGCCCACGAGGTGCGGCGCCGGCGCCGTGCGGTGGTTCGCCCCGCCCTCGGGGTCGTCGTCGCGCCGCAGCTGCCACGCGTTGCTGCGGCCCAGGATGTGGACGAACTCCCGGGCCGCGATCGAGTTGGTGGAGTCCACGTCGGTGGCGGCGATGAAGGTGCCGATGCCGGCCAGTTCCAGGTCCTCGACGGCGAACTCGCTGACGATGTTGGTCTTGACCGCCGACAGGCCCTTCATGCGGGCCCGCGACACGTCCTGGGCGCGGTCGCTGACGACGACCGTCGGCACGTCCAGCGCGTCGAGCTGCTCGGCCGCCTGCACCACCCACGGGGCGGCGCCCGCGAACAGCACCCCCTGCGGCGACGTGGTGGCCAGGCCGAGGCGCTCGGCCAGGCGCCCCACGCCGAGGCCGTAGACCGCGACGGTGCACACGATGAGGATGAACACGATGGGCACGAGTCGCTGCGCGTCGTCGCCCAGCGACGCCAGCGACGACGCCTGGCGCTCGAGCTCGGCGGCGCGCCCGGGGTCGGCGGCGCCCGCCGCGCGCTGCGCCAGCACGTCGGCGGCGTGCTGGAACTCCAGGGCGAAGATGCTGGTGACCGACGCCGCCACGATGCCCCGCGGGGCCATGAACGCCAGCAGCGTGCGCTCACGACGGGTGGCGGCGGTGCCGTGCAGCCCCAAGAAGACGCTGACGGGGCGCACCAGCACGACCGCCAGCGCCACGAGCCCGAGCGCCTGGGGGGCCACGTCGCGCACCTGGTCGAGGCCGACGCGCCCGGCCAGCACGATGAACAGCACGCCCACCAGCAGAACCTGCAGGTGTTCCTTGAACTCGCGCACGTGGCGCAGTTCCAGGCCGGGGACGTTGGCCAGAACGATGCCCAGCACGGTCACGGTGAGCAGGCCGGACTCGGACGCCGCGGCGTTCGACGCGACCTGGCAGCCGAGCGCGACGCCCAGGAACAGCACGCCCTGCAGGTAGTCGGGGACCCAGTGGCGGCGCACGACCCACGCCAGCAGCAGCCCCACGGGCACGGACAGGGCCAGTGAGACGGCGAGCGTCCGCGCGAGGCTTGCGGCGATGACCGCCGCCGTGTCGCCCTCCCCCTGGGCGATGATCGCCTGCGCCACCAGGACGGCGAGGATGGCGCCGACGGGGTCGACGACGATGCCCTCCCAACGCAGCAGCGACGATACCCGCCGGGTGGGGCGCATCTGGCGCAGGATCGGGTTGATGACCGTGGGGCCGGTCACGACGAGGATCGCGCCCACCAGCGCGGCCAGCCGCCCGTCGATGCCCACGGCGTAGGCGGCGCCGGTCAGCAGCCCCCACGCGATCAGGGGGACGGCGCTGCACAGGCGCACCACGGGTCCGCCGATGCCCCGCAGCTCGCGGAACCGCAGCGTGAGGCTGCCCTCGAAGAGGATCACGCCGACCGCGAGCGTCGCGGCGGCGAACACCATGTCGCGGCCCAGCACGTCGTCGGCGCTCTGCCACTGGCCCACCGCGAACCCGGTCAGCAGGAGCAGCAGCAGGGAGGGGATGCGCAACGCCCACGCGAGCCACTGGCAGCCGACGGCAAGCGCGATGACGAGCCCCAGGTACGTGGGGAGCCCGATGGCGCCCCCCGCCGGCGCGGACGCCGCGAGGGGCAGCCCGGCGATGTCGAGGCCCGGGAGCACCGCGGCAGGTTAGCCGCGCCGGCGGGGGAGGCCGGCGACCTCCCCGGGTAAGGTGCCCGGTGCGAGCGGGCGTGTAGCTCAGTTGGTTAGAGCAGGGGACTCATAATCCCTGGGTCCTGGGTTCGAATCCCAGCGCGCCCATGCCTCGATAAGCCCTTCCGCACGTCGTTTCACGGCCTGTTCCATCGACGGATACCCTGTGGAGGTCGTGTCGGCGCTCCTGGGGCGGACGAGCGTGCCCGGCGTCTGCCGCCGCGGTGGCCCCGACGTGGTCGCCTACCGTGCTCCGTCCGGCACGCAGCGTCGCCGGACCGAGGCCAAGCTCGGGGAGGCCCGGGCCTGAAGACCGAGCATCCGGCGATGCCCATCAGCAAGTGAGCGGTGGAGTCGCTCACGAGCGTAATAGAAACGCGGGCAGACCACATGCGGCACGCTGTCAACAGCGATGCGCTGGCATCCGTGCGACTCAGGGGGCCGATCGCGCCTGGATAAACGGGGCGATCGCTGCTCACGGGCGCGGTACCGCTCCGAGGATCCAACCCTCCTCGTGGATGGCGACCCTCCGCTGCTGATCGTTCAGGTGCGGGAGCGCGAACAGGCCCGGGAGGTCGCCGCCGACATCCATCTCCCGGATCCGTGTACACACCAGGCGCACCTGCGCCTGGTCCCGGATCGCCCCGGTCTCCTCGACGGCGGCCCTCACATGCGGGTCAGGCACGATGCCCGGCCAGATCTCAGCGTGGAGGACCCCAGGCGTGAGCCCGTGAGCCGGGTCGCCGACGAAGCCGCTCTCGAACGGCCAGACACGACTCACCGGGGAAAGGATCTTGTCGTCCCGCAACGCGCGCACGTACGGGATGCCAAGCACCGCCTGGCTGCCTACCGATCCTGCGTAGGCGAGCTTCCAGCTCTCCTGGACGCCCTTGAGTGCCTTCTCGGTCCATCGCAGCCGCTCGACGGCCAGTCCCCGGCGTCCCGTGAGGGGGAACGTGAACAGCCCCTTCATCGTGTGGCCCAGCCCGGGTGGCGCAACCGCGTTTCCGCATCCCCAGAAAGGTCCGGCCGGCGCGCCGAACAGGCCGTTCAATTGAGCCGCGACTTCAAAGCGGTTGCTGTTGTTGGGCCCCGGGGTGTCATCGGCAACCCGTGCGGAGAGCTCGTCCCATACGGCTCGCCACGGTGCCTCCCCGACGAGCCCGAGGCCCACCGCGAAGCCGGCGGGATACCCGTAGGGGAAGTCGAAGCCCACCAGCACGCGGTTGCCGCGCTCAACGTGCATCAACAGGCGGTCACGGGCGTGCTCCGCTGCTGCCGACCGTGTCCGGACGTAGACCTCACTGGCGATCTCGCCTCCCACGATCTCGGTCGCGACGGCGGCTTCCGGGGCACCCAGCGGACCGAGCTCACCGATCCAGATCGCATCCCTCCTGGGCTTGGCGCTGGTCGGCCTGTTGGCCGAGCTCCAGTCCACGAACAGGTAGGCATCGAACAGGGGCATCGATCTGCTCCTTCTGGCGCGTCAGTGCCTGGGGCCACCCGCGGATGAGCGGGTCGGGTTTCTCCAAGCCGTTGCATCCAGCACCCTTCGGATGCCAAGAGCGAGGTCCTCCGGGCGTCCTCCCGGGCGCTGGGGTCGCCCCGCTTCTGCGGACACCGATCGAAGGGTGATGATGCGCCTCCAAGGAGTCCGCATGGAGCAAGCCCAACGGCGCAAGCGGAGTGAGTTCAGCGAGGAGTTCACGGTCCGCGCCGTTGAGCTGATCAAGTCGTCGGGCAAGTGGGTGGGAGATGCCCGCCGGGAGCTCGATCTCACCGAGACGGCGGTCCGTCGTTGGGTGATGCGGCCCCGCATCGACGCCGGCGCGGACCTCGGGCAACCGCTCTGCCCCCCATCCCCCGCCTCCCGCGCGCCGGACCTCCACCGTGCGCGGACAGGTCGAACGCGGGCCCGGCGGGCGCTACCCCACGATGGGGCGTTCCTCCGGGTAGCGGTACAGACGCCGGCGCTCTCGCACCGCGATCGCCGCCACCAGGGTGAGCATCCCGGCGCGGCCGAACAACATCAGCGCGCACAGCACCACCTTGCCCGCCGCCGGGAGGTCCGGCGTGATACCCGTCGACAACCCACACGTGGCGAACGCGGAGATGGTCTCGAACAGCACGGCGTCGAGGCGGAAGTCGGTCAGCAGCAGCAGCGTCGTGGTACCGGCCCACACGGCGACGGCTGCCAGCAGCACCACGGACACCGCCAGACGCACGACCCCGATGGACAGGCGACGACGGCCGATGTTGACGTCCTGAAGACCCCGCCCCTCCGCCCACGCAGCGGCCACGATCACCGCGAACGTCGTCACGCGGATGCCGCCGGCGGTCGACGAGCTACCGCCCCCGATGAACATCATCCCGTCGATGAAGAAGCGCGTGGGGTCCTGCATGTGCCCGGGGTCCACCAGGCTGAAACCACCCGAGCGGGGCATGACCGCCGTGAAGAACGCGGCGACCGGCCGGTCGACGAGCGCGAAGCCGCCCAGCGTGTCGCGGCGCGTCCACTCCAGCGCGCCGATCACCACCGTGCTCACCGCCAGCAGCGCCAGCGTGGTCCACACGGTCAGCTGCGTGTGCATCGACCACGGCGCGGGACGCCGGAACCGCCGCAGCACCTCCAGCTGCACCGGGAATCCCACGGAACCCACCAGCACGGCGACCGCGATGGGCAGGGTCAGGAACCAGTCGGACTCGCTGCCCGCCGGCAGACCCCCGGGGTGGATGACGAACCCCGCGTTGTTGAACGCGGACACGGCGTAGAACGCCGAGTGACCCGCCGCGGTGCTGAGCGACTCGTGCATCTGCAGGAACCGCGGGAACAGCACGGCGGCGATGACCAGCTCGAGTGACGTCGACACCAGCAGGATCACGCTGAGGAGCGACCCCACCTCGCCCAGATGCTGCGCCTTGGTCTCCTGGGCCACGATCAGCCGCTGCTGCAACCCGAGGCGGCGCGACACCGTGCGCACCAGGATCGCGGCCAGCGTCAGCGTGCCCAGCCCGCCGAGCTTGATCGCCACGGCGATCACGACGTGGCCGAACGTGGTCCAGTACGTCGCCGTATCGACCGTGGTAAGGCCCGTCACGCATACCGCCGACGTGGCGGTGAACAGGGAATCGACAAGCGACGCCCGATGCCCGTCCGCGCGCGAGACGGGCAGGTGCAGCAGAAACGTCGTGGCCGCGATCACCAGCGCGAACGCCCCCAATGCCAGGCGCGCCGGATGGAGCGCCGGGTTCCCGGGCCGCTCGGGCGGGCCCCGGCGGTGGTCCCGCGCGGCCCCGGGGGCGCCCGCACTCACGTGATCTCTGGTCCTCGGATGCGCGGGAGTCTATCCCCGGGGCGCCGGGGGCCGGGTCAGGGCCCGTCCCGCCACCCCGGCACGGGAACCGCGTCGCCGTCGAGGAACGTCACCGCCTCCCCCGTGACGCGCGCCACGCGCTCGTTGCGGGCGTGCGACAGCCCCCGGCCGCCGCCGTCGGCCATCACGTCGCACACCCTTCCGGGTCGCCCGGGCGGCGACGGCCCGGCGCACCGGCGCCTCCCGCCGGTCGGTGTCGCAGCGCACCGCCGCGGTGGCGGTCGGCGTCGAGGTGGATGCGATCACGGGTTCCCAGGATGCGTCACGGGCGCCGTGAACCCGCCCCGTCCGCCTAGGTGCGCGGCTCCAGACTCGTCAGCGTCTCGTCGACCTCGAAGTCGAGGTCGGTGGGGCCCTTGAGCGACGAGTCGATCGTGTAGCGCACCACCAGGTGCGTCTTCGGGTCCACCCAGAACTGCTCCACCCGGGTGCCGGTGTACTCGCCCGTCGCCTGCTGATCGAACCGGTAGACGTTGGCCTTGACGGTCTGCGTCCCCACGGTGACGTCCTCCGCCGGCCGCTGCGTGGCCTTCACCGCCATGGTGATCGTGCCGGTTTGGTGGTTGCCGCCCCACGGGGCGTGCGCGCCGGTCGGGATGCGCAGCAACTGGGGCTTCCAGTCGCGCTCCACCACGTTGCGCACGGGCCCCACCGAGATCCGCGTGACCGCCTTCGTGAGGTACGCCCCGTCGGGTTTCAGGGCGAACACGGCCTCCTCGGTGTGTTCGGCCGAGTACAGGGTCTTGGTCTCGTAGCCGCCCTCGCGGTGCAGCAGCATCATCGGCGCCGTGTCGGGCAGCGTGCGCTCGATCGTGATCCCGCGGACGATCTTCTCGCGCCCCTTCACGCGGTACTGGTACACGCCCTGCGGCGGGAGGCCCGCCTGCCCCTGACGCGCCGGGCCCGCCTGCGCGCGGAAGTCGCTGAGGACGTCGTCGGTCTTCGCCTCGGTCTGGTCGTCCAGCGTCGAGACGAACCACGCGACGCCGCCGGCCACCACCAGGGCGGCGACGACGCCGCCGACGAGGATCGGTTTCTTCATCGTTTCACTATGGCAAGCGCCCCGGACCGCATCGGCGACCGCCATCGCAGCCGGGACGAATTCGTGTGACGTTTCGCCGCGCGGTGCAAACGTCAAGAACCTCCAGATGCAGGCCGATTCTCTGGACGTGACCCCGCGCGCGCCGATACGCGATCGACCCATCCTGCTTGCCCTCGTCGTCGCCCTCGCCGTGGTGGGCGCCACGCTGACCGCGTGGCTGTCCGGTCGCATGGGCGTGGCCATGGCGTCGCTCATCGGGATGGATGCCGCCGCGGCCATGTCGCTGATCGCGGCGTGGCGCTTCACCGGCGCCAGGTCGGTGGCGGACGGCCGCCAGCGCCGGGCGTTCACGATGTTCGCGCTGGGCTGCGCCCTCTGGGGTGCCGGGGCCGTCCCCTACTCCGCGTTCATCCTCACGGGCGGCAGCCCCGTCGAGCCCGGCGCGTGGTCGCAGGCGGGCTTCGCGCTGGCGTACATCCCGTGGTTCTGCGGGCTGTGGCTGCTGCGCCAGCCCATCCTGGCCGACGGCCGCCGCACGCTGCTGGACGTGGGCGTGGTCGAACTGGGCGCGTTCACGATCGTGGGCGCCGGGGGCGCCGGCCTGCTGTGGAACACCGACGTCGGGGTCGTGGACAACGCGGGCCTGCTGGCCGCCGCCGTCGCGGACACCCTGCTGGTGATCGCCGCGTGCAACGCGGTGCGCCGCGTGTCGTTCACCCATCGCGCGTTCTCCATGTGGCTGCTCGCCGGCACGTGCCTGATGCTGATCGCCGACGCCGGGACCGCGTACGCCGCCACGCGCGGCCCGATCAGCTGGATGGCGGGCTCCAGCATCGCGCTGTACTGCGTCGTGTTCGCGACGTTCGCCATCGCATCCGGGCGGCCCGCGGGCGTGCGCGACGCGACGCTGTCGGGCGAGCGGGTGACGTTCGCCATCGCGATGACGGCCCTGGCCCTCGCGGGGCCGTGCACGTTCTACGGGCCGGACTGGCTGCGCTGGCCCATGTGGATCATCGTGGCCGTCATGGCGTGGCGCATGCTCTGCATGATCGAGCGCCAGCGAGTGCCGGACCGCGACCCGCTGACCGGCATGTATGAGCTGAAGCCGCTGCTGCGCCACGGCGTTCGGCACGTGGAACTCCACGCACGGGTTCCGGGCCGGGGATGCGGTGCTGAAGCACCTGTCGGAGCTGCTCGTGGACCTCGACACGGGCCCCGGGGTGTGGGGCCGCGTGTCGTCCAACCGCTTCAGCTGGATCGGCGTGGTCGACGGCCCCGGCGAGGCCCGCCGCGTGGCCCGGATGATCTGCGACGCCGCGGCCGACAACCGGGCGGGCCTGGCACCCCGCACCGGCCTCGCCATCTGCCCGCAGGACGCCGTCACGCCCGAGAGCGCCCGCGCCGCCGTGCGCGAGGCCATGGACGCCGCCCGCGACGCCGGCGAGAACCTCGTGGCGTTCGACGGCGGCCTGATGGACGGGGCCAACCCCACCGGCGCGCCGTCCGCGTCGTTCCGCGCACGTCGCAAGCGGATCGCGGCGATCATGGACGCCCCCGACGCCCTGACCCCCGTGTACCAGCCGATCGTCCACATGGCGACGCTCGCGGTGTCCGGGTACGAGGCCCTGACCCGCGTCAACGCCGAGCCGCGCCTGGGCCCCGATCAGTGGATCACCGAGGCCAAGCGCGTCGGCCTGGGGCTGGAGTTCGAGGCCGAGTGCATCCGCCGGGCGCTCGCGAACCGGGCCGACCTGCCCGCGGGCGCCTACCTCTCGGTGAACTCCAGCCCCGAGCTCGTCCTGTCCGGCCGGCTCGACACCCTGCCACCCACCGGGCCGCTGGAATGGCTCATGATCGAGATCACCGAGCACGAGGCGGTGACGGACTACGGCGAGCTGGGGAATCGTCTCGACAACCTGCGCGGCCGCGGCGCACGCGTCGCGGTGGACGACCTCGGTGCCGGGCACTCCACGCTGCGCCACGTGATGCAGATGAGCCCGGACTTCGCGAAGCTCGACCGCTCGCTGGTGGAGGGCATCGACCGCGACGGCGCCAAGCAGGCCCTGGTGCGCTCCATGGTCGCGTTCAGCAACGAGGTGGAGTGCTCGCTGGTGGCCGAGGGCGTCGAGACGCCGGCGGAGATGCAGACGCTGCGCGGTCTCGGCATGGACCTCGGCCAGGGTTACCTGTTCCAGCGCCCCGAGCCGGCCATCGCGCCGCGCCTGTCCGAAGACCGACGACGCGTGATCGCGGCGATCCGCGCGGCGTAGCCCGCGCCGGGGTTGGGCCCCCGGGACAACCCGGGGCGCACGAGCCCTGGTTCGGGGTCCATCGGGACGAGCCTCCTCGCGGACGATCCTCACGGCATCAGACGCCCTCCCCGGAAGGACCGACCGCCATGCCCCGCGACCACCGCCCGTCCGACGACATCACAACCGTGTGGGAGCCGTGCGGCTCCTGCTGGGGGCAGCGCGTGATCTGGACGCTTCACCGGCACGGCGGGCGCCTGCACCGCGAGGCGTGCCCCGGGTGCCTGGGCGTGGGCCAGCGTGCCGTGATCGTGGCGGCCTAGCGGGCCCTCACGCCTCCCCGGGGGTGCCCTGCCGGCCCACCACCGGCGCGCCGGACACCACGTTGCGTCCCGCCTGCTTCGACGCGTAAAGGGCCTCGTCGGAGGCCCGGAACAGGTCGGTGGCCGTGGCCCCGTCGCCCGCGACGGTCGTTGCCACGCCGACGCTGATGGTGACGCCCCCCATCTCCCCGGCGACGGCGGTGCGCAGCGACTCGGCCACGGCTCGCGCCGCGGGGGCGTCGCACGCCCGCAGCAGCACGACGAACTCGTCGCCGCCGAGGCGGGCGACGAAATCCCCGTGGCGCACGTTGCGGTCCAGCACGCCCGCGATGCGCCGCAGGGTCTCGTCGCCGGCGTGGTGGCCCCCCGTGTCGTTGATTCCCTTGAAGAGGTCGACGTCCAGCGTCAGCAGCGAAACCGGCACCCCGGGGCTCTGGCCCTCCAGGGCGGCATCGACGGCCGCGTCGACGGCGCGGCGGTTCGGCAGCCCGGTGAGCTGGTCCTCCATCGCCTGACGGGCCAGCGCCCGGCGCAGCGTGTGCTCGCGCGCCCGCAGGAACACCAGCAGCCCGCACGAGATCGCCATCGTGACGATGATGCCCGCGAGGTCCGCGACCGCCTTCGACGCGGGCATCAGCGTGAACAGCAGCCACGCCTCCGCCGCCCCGACCACGACGACGACCGCCGCGGCCTGCGGGGCCCGCAGGAACATGCCGGCGTACAGCACGGGCCACAGGGCGAACAGCTGGCTGCCCGTGCTGGTGTCGCGCGTGGCGTGGTTCATCCACACGATCAGGACGACCGCGACCACGGGCAGCAGCACGAGCCCCCACGCGGGGACCGCGCGGGGCCGCGCCCAGGCGAGCACTCCGAAGGCGATGAACGCGGCCGCCATGGTGAGCTCCGCCGCCAGCACGTCCCGCGCGTACTCGGAGATCGTCAGGGACAGCACGGCGATGAACACGCCGCCCACCAGGTAGAACGTGCCGGCCGCGCGGGCGGCGACGACGTGGTCGTGGGGCGGGGCGAGGAGCCCACGCGCGAGTGACCGCAGCGCGTTCACGCGGGCCCGCGCCTCCCGCGCGGCCAGGCCCACCGCGCGAGGCGGCGCGTCAGGCCGGGGGCCAGCGCCTGTGTGAGGGCCGCGGCGCGCCACCACCGGGGCACGAACACCTCAGCGCGACCACGGCCCAGGGCGTCCATTACCTCGTCGGCACAGCGGTCCACGTCGATGACGGCCCGCCGGGCGAGACGGCGGCCCACGAGCTCGGTCTGCGGGAAGCCCGGCGTTACGACCGGGCCGGGGTTGACGGTGAGCACCCGCACGCCCTCGGCGGCCCCGCTCGCCGTCAGCGCCCGCGACCACGCCAGCGCCGCGTGCTTGGAGGCCGTGTAGGGCGCGTCATACGCGGTCGCCACCGTGCCCGCCACGGACACGATGTTGACCACCGTTCCCCCGGCGGCGACCAGCGCGGGCCACAGGCCCACGGTCACGTCGGCGGTGCCGTGGAAGTTCACCCCCATCACGCGCCGGGCCAGCGCGGGGTCCGTTCGCGGCGCGGTGCGGCGGCCGGGGATTCCCGCGTTGCACACCAGTAGATCCACCCGGGCGTACTCGCGGCGCACGCGGTCGCAGAACGCGGCGACCGCGCCGGGGTCGGCCACGTCCAGCGGCACGGCCGAGGCCGCATCCCCCACCGCGCGGCGCGCCGCCTCGAGACGCCCCGCGTCCCGGCCCACCAGGATGACCCGCATGCCGCGGGCCGCCAGCCGGCGGCTGATGGCCAGCCCGATGCCGGACGTCGCCCCGGTCACGATCGCGAGGCGGGGCGCGGCGGGCGTTCCTCCGGTGCGCGAGGGATCGTTCATCGGCGGAATTGTGACACTTCCGCCGTCGCGCACCAGGGGACGGGGCCGCCCATGGACGCCCGAGATCCGGTCGTGCCCGGGGGGACGGAGATGACCGGAGCGCGGACGCCCGATGCGGCGTGAGGCAGAGGATGCCAACTCCGCCAATGGGCCACCAGTGCGCGTTTGCGACGCGTCGCGGCGCGATATGCGAAGATTGCAAACGATGCGGAGCACCGGTTTGCGGGGAAAGGCGCGGCTGCTGGTCGGCCCCCACGTCAGGCGGGCCCGCGAAGCGGCGGGGCTATCGCAGGCCGCGCTCGCCCGCCGCATCGGGATCTCCCCGAGCTACCTCAACCAGATCGAGCGCAACCAGCGCCCCCTGACGCTGCGCGTGCTCGCCCTCCTGCGCGACGCGCTCGGCGTGGACCTCGACGTGGTGGGTGACGACGCGGACGGGCGCCTCGTGATGGATGTGCAGGGCGCGCTGGCCGACACGCGGGCCGGCGTCGCGCACGCCGCGGGCCGCGACGACATCCGCGAGCTCGTCCGGGCGTTCCCGGACGCGGCGCGTGCCCTGGCCCACTGGCACCGCAACGCGGTGGAGGCCCAGCGACGCATCGAGGAGATGGCCGTCGGCCTGGGCGCCGACCTGCCGCACGGCGCGCCGACGCCGGTGTCGCCGTACGAGGCGGTGTTGGACTTCGTCCACGACCACCGCAACCACTTCGCGGACCTCGACGAGCGGGCCGAGCGACTGGCCGAGGACGAGGGCCTGCACGGGCTCGCCGCCGAGGCCGGCCTGGCGGAGAGGCTGCGCCGCCGCCACGGCGTGAGGGTCGCGCTCGTCGACCGCGACGCCGGCCGGCGGCGGTTCGACGCCGCGACCCGCCGGCTCGAGATCCCCCGCCGCCTCGCCCCCCGGCGCCGGGCGTTCCAGATGGCGGTCGAGCTCGCCTTCCTCGAGCACGGCGACGCGCTGGACCGCCTCACCGACACCCCGGGCCTCGGCGACGCCGACGCCCGCGCTCTCGCGCGCATCGGGCTGGCCAACTACTTCGCCGGCGCGGTGGTGCTGCCGTACGGCCGCTTCCTGGAGGAGGCCGAGCGGGTGGGATACGACATCGCCGTGCTGGCCTCGACGTTCGACGTGGGCATCGAGGCCGTGTGCCACCGCCTGTCGACGCTGCAACGCCCCGGCCGCTGCGGCGTCCCGTTCTTCTTCGTCCGCGTCGACCGGGCCGGGAACATCTCCAAGCACCACTCGGCGGGCGAGCTGCAGCTGTCGCGGGTGGGCGGCACGTGCCCGTTGTGGGCCGTGTTCGCAGCGTTCGCGACGCCCGGGCGCTTCGTCACGCAGGTCGCTCAGATGCCCGACGGCCGGCTGCACCTGTGGGTGGCCCGCACGGTGGTGCAACCGACGGGCGGCTACGGCTCGCCGGACGTCGAGTTCGCGCTGGGGCTCGGGTGTGAGCTGCATCACGCCCACCGCCTGGTGTACGGGCGGGGACTGCCGACGGCAGACCCCGCGCTGGCCGTGCCCATCGGCCCCGGCTGCCGGCTGTGCGTGCGCGCCGGGTGCCGGCAGCGGGCGTACCCGCTGGTGGGCCGCCCGCTCGACATCGACGAGGCGCGCAGCCCGGCGACGCCCTACCCTGCGATGTGATGACGCCCGGCGACCCGAGCCCCTCGCGCGGCGCGCCGGCCGCCGCGCCGCTGCGCACACGCGACCAGGAGTCCGACGCGGAGGACCACGCCGCCGGGCTGGACCACGGCGTCGAGTGCCACATGGAGTGGACCCGCCGCCTGCTGCGCGTGGCGGCGCGCGGCGACGCGCCCACCGACGACATCGTGGGCCCGGACGCCCACGAGCGCTGCGCGTTCGGCCTCTGGATGGCCGCGCAACGGGAGTGGTGCGAGGGAGTCGACGAGGACGCCGCCGCCCGGGCGTTCGCCAGCCACCGGGATATGCACGATGCCGCGGGCGCGATCGCCGCCGCGTGCGGCCACGGGCGCCCCCCCGACGCCGCGCTCCACGATCGCTTCGAGGCGGAGCAGCGCACGCTGTACGCGTCGCTGTCGCGCATCAAGACGCTGGCCCTGGCACGAGCCGCGCACCGCGACGCGCTGACCGGCCTCGCGACCCGCCAGGCGCTGGGGATCGAGGTCGACCGCACGTGGCGGATCGCGCGGCGCCGGGGGCACGACGTGGCTGTGCTCCTGATCGACGTCGATCACTTCAAGGAGGTCAACGACACGCACGGGCATCCCGTCGGCGACCGGACGCTGCAGGAGATCGCACGGGCGCTCGCCGCCTGCGCCCGGGCCGGCGAGCCCGTGCTGCGCTACGGGGGCGAGGAGTTCCTCGTGCTGCTGATCGCCGCCGGCCTGCCGTCGGCCGCGATCGCCGGCCACCGCTTCCTGGACGCCGTCCGGTCGTCGGCCGCGTCCGCGGCGGCGGCCCGCGGCCCGGTCACCGCGAGCGGCGGGCTGGCGCTGATGGACGGTCCCGACGGCGTGGCCGAGGCGATCGAGCGGGCCGACCGCGCCCTGTACCGCGCCAAGCGGGCAGGCCGCGACCGCCTGTGCTGGGGTAACGAGCCGGCCTGATCACGGCCGGTGACGGGTCAGGAGCGCGCGGGCAGGCAGACGCCCGCGACCCGCTCGAGCGAGCGCAGCCACGCGCCGCGGTCCACCGCGACGGAGGCGACCATCAGCTCGTCCGCGTCCGCGTGCGTCCGGAAGCCCTCGAGGTACTCCCGCGCGGCCCGCGGCGTGCCGACGGCCGTGTACGTCAGCATCGCGTCGACGTGTCGTCCGGCCTCGGTGCGCAGGATCTCGTCGGCCTCCGCGTCGCTGAACACCTGGCGCGGCCGGCCGAGGATCAGGCCGACGCGGCGGCGGCGGGTGGCCAGGAGCAGGTCGGTGGCCTCGGCGTCGGTGTCGGCGACGATCACTCCCACACCGGCGATCACGTACGGGGCGTCCAGCTGCGGGGACGGCCGGAACTCGGCGCGGTACAGCGCCACCGCCTGTTCCAGCGCGGCCGGGGCGAAGTGCGAGGCGAACGCGTAGGGCAGCCCCAGGGCGGCGGCCAACCGAGCGCCGAATAGCGACGAGCCGAGGATGTAGACGGGCACGTCGCTGCCGCGGCCCGGCGTCGCCTCCACCCCGGGCACGAGGGTCCGCTCGCCCAGGTACGCCCGCAGTTCCTGCACGTCCTGCGGGAAGCGCTCCGCGTCGGCCACGGTCGTGCGCAGCGCGCGGGCCGTCGCCTGGTCGGTGCCCGGCGCGCGCCCCAGCCCCAGGTCGATGCGCCCGGGGTGGAGCGCGGCGAGCGTGCCGAACTGCTCGGCGATGAGCAGCGGCGAATGGTTGGGCAGCATGATTCCGCCGGCCCCCAGGCGGATCGTGGAGGTCTGGGACGCGACGTGGGCGATGAGCACCGACGTGGCCGCCGACGCGATGGCGGGCATGTTGTGGTGCTCGGCGTACCAGATGCGGGTGTAGCCCCACGCCTCGGCGCGCCGGGCCAGGTCCACGCTGGCGGTGAACGCGTCTGCCACGGTCTCGCCGGGACCCACGGGCGCCAGGTCGAGGATCGACAGCGGCACGGGGAACGCGGGCGTCGTGGGGTCCCGAGGTGGGCGCACCCCGGCAGCGTATCGGGGGCCGGCCGTGCCGCCCCGCCTACGAGGCCCGCGGCGACGGGGCGCGCACGGCCGCGCGCCGGGACGCGCGGCGGCCCAGCCCGGGCAGCGCCCACGCCACCGCGGCGGCGACCAGGCACAGCACGGCCCCCGCCGCTGACGCGTGCCCGTAGGCGGCGGACGAAGGGCTCTCGTCGCCGCCCGAGAACGCACGCAGCAGCGTCACGGCGAGGCCCGCCCCCAGAGAGAAGCCGACGTAGCGCGACACCTGGTAGAAGCTCATGGCACTGGACGTCTCGTGCGCGGGCACGGCGCCGACGATCAGCGCCGGCATCGCCGCGAACGTGAAGCCGATGCCCAGCCCCACGAGACCCATCGTCACCATCGCCTGCCACACCGCGTCGCCCGTGGCGGCGAAGAACGCGAGCCCCACCGCGATCAGGGTGCAGCCCGCGGGCAGCACCCCCCGCGGCGTGAGGGCCGTTCGCGCGAGCGGCATGAGGCGGTTGGCGCCCGCCGACGTGATCGACAGCGGGATCAGGCACAGCCCCGCCACGAACGGCGTGGCCCCCATCCCCTGCGGCAGCTGCACCAGCTGGGTGATGAGCGAGATGCCCAGGTACATGGCCAGCCCCAGCACCAGCCCGGTCACGTTGGCGGTGAGCACGGCCGGGTGGCGCATGAGGCGCAGATCGACGAGCGGCGCCGCGACCCGGAGCTCGCTGACCACCCACGCCGCCAGGGCGACGACGGCAACGACCAGCAACCCCCGCGTCCTGCCCGCGCCCCACCCCCAGTCGGCGCCCTTCTCGAACGCCAGCAGCAGGCACAGGACCCCCGCGCCGATGAGCGCGGCCCCCGCCACGTCGAGGCGCGGGGCGCGGCCCGCATGGTGCGAGGCGGGCACGAACAGCACGGCCAGCGCGAGCGCGGCCCCGCTGGCAGCCGCGCCGGCCCAGAACGCGGCGGCCGTGCCCAGGTACTCGGCGATGAACCCCGTGGCCGGGTATCCCAGGCCGATCCCGACGGCCGCCACCACCGACAGCGTGCCGATCACGCCGGTCGCGCGCTCCGCCGGCAGGTTCTCGCGGGCGCTCGCCATGGTCAGCGGCATCAGCGCGAGCCCGACGCCCTGCATGGCCCGCCCCGCGACGAGCACCCACAGCGCCGGTGCGACGGCGGCCAGCGCGCCGCCGGCCGTCACGACGGCCAGCGCCCCGATCAGCACCGCTCGCCGGTGCGGCCCGTCGCCGAGGCGCCCGATGAGGGGCGACAGGACGGCCCCCACCAGCATCGTCGCCGTCAGCGACCACTGGGTGGCGCCCAGCGTGGCGCGGTAGTGCGCGGCGATCTCGGGGATCAGCGGCGCCCCGAGCGCGCTGATCACCGACACCACGAGCCCGATCGCGATCAGGGAGGGTACGTACGCGGCGCGGGCCGGCGTCGCCTGCGGATCGGGGTGGTGCGTCACTCGCGCCTTTCGTCGACCATGCGGAATCACCATTCCGCTTTCGCCCGCTAGCATAGCGGAACATGGATTCCGTTCAAGCCTCACCCCCCATCGCGCCCGCCTGGGCGGGGCTGGACGCCGCCGCCAAGCGGGGGCGCCTGCTGGACGCCGCCGAGCGCGTGTTCGGCGCCCGGGGATTCGACGCGCCCATGCCGGACGTGGCCCGCGCGGCGGGCGCGGGCGTGGGCAGCCTGTACCGGCAGTTCCCCTCCAAGGAGGCGCTCGTGGCCGCGCTGGCCGAGCGCCGCCTGCGCCAGCTCGCCGAGCGGGTGCGGGCGCGGGCCGCGGGGCCCGACGCCTGGGCCGCCATCGAGGGCTTCGTGGCCGACGTGCTGGGCGACGACGCGGACGACCCGGTGTCGGCTCGAGCCGTGGCCACGACCACCGACGACGCGGGCGTGGCGGCGGCGCGGCAGGAGGTCCGGAGCCTGCTGGGCGGCCTGGTGGACCGCGGGATCGCAGCCGGGCAGGTGCGTGCGGACGCCACGTTCCGAGACGTGATCATCGCGGTGCGCTCCGCCCGGGCCGCCCGCTCGATGGGGGATGCCGCGTGGCGCCGTGCCGTCGCGCTGACGCTGGACGGCCTGCGGGCCGGCCGCTAGGGCACCGCGACCCGCTGCACCAGCACGGACGCCGACGGGATGCCGTCCTCGGCGCCTGCGCGCACGGCGTCCTCGACGCGGTCGGGAGCGGAGGTCTCGGAGTCGTAGACCACGACGACAGACTCGTCCCCGTCGTCGAGGTACGTGCTCTCTCCCAGCGGCGTGTAGCGGGTCGCGCCGATGCCCACGAGCAGCAGTTCCGGGCGGCCCGCCTCCGCGAGGTGCCTCCCCACCGGCTCGAGGGGCGTGTCGTCGCTGCCGGTCTGGTGGACGAGCCGGTCCAGGAGCCAGTCGACGAGGCGGGAACCCGAGTACGAGTAGTCGGCCGCGGCGCTGTCGATGCCGTACGCGTAGACCTGGTCCCCGCGGCGCAGGAAGCTCGCGATGCGCAGCCGGCCCAGAGCGCCGTCCGGCTCGATGTCGTCCACGGGGAACAGCAGCGGCGCCAGCCCCTTCGACGCGGGCCCCCAGTTCTTCTTGTGGCTGATCTTCGCGGCGCCCGGGCGGCGGATGGAGCAGTCGTTGAAGGCGCCCGCCGCCCGCGGGGTGAGCCCCACGACGCGGTCGTCCCGATAGTCGACCAGGAAGACCACGCCCACCTCGGGCTCGATCTGAAGGTGATGATCTCCGGCGGCGTCCGGCAGCTCGAGCCTCCCGTGTGCCAGCGGAAAGCACCCCAGGAAGTCGTCGCGATTCGGCAGGTACCAGGGGAAGATCCCCTTCGGGGCGGTCGGCTCCGTCGCCGTCACGCGGGCGAAGTCGGCGGCCTCACCGGCCTGCTCGAGGTGTCCGGCGAAGTTCCCCGCCACGCCGATGCCGGCCGCGCCGCGGAGGGGGATCGAGTGGGCGTCGAGCATTCGCGATCAGGGTAGCGGGGCGGGGCGGGGCCGGCCCCGGTCAGCCGCGACCCCACGTATGCACGGGCGCGCCGTCGCGCGACCGGGCCAGGTACTCGTCAAGCATGCCGGCCAGCGCGGCGCCGCGACCTGCGGCCTCGCGGGCCGCGACGGCCCGCACCTGCCACCGCGCCCCCGTCGTGCCGGCGGCCAGCCTCGCCCGGGCGATGCCCAGGTAGTGCTCGCGCTCATCGCGGTCGACGCCGACGGAGGCCAGCCCGCCGTCGGCCGCGCCGATCAGCAGCTCCAGCAGGCGGGGCGCCTCGACCGGGCGGGGGGACGGCGCGCGCCGCGCGGGCCACAGGAAGGTGGCGTCGAGGCCCCGGCGCGCGGCCTCCATGAAGTTGTACTCGGCGTAGCGGAACGGCATGGCGGCGGTCATCCACTCGGTCTCCTCGGCCACCGCCAGGGACGCCCCCACCAGCAGGGCGGCGTTCGCGATCATGTCCTCCACGGTGGGCCCGGCCGGCAGGGCGCGCAGCTCGATGCGGACGCTGCCACCGCCGTCGGGGTCGTAGACGGCGCGGTTCCAGCGCCACACCGTGCCGTGGTGAAGGCGCAACTCGTCCAGGGCGGGAACCGCCCCGGCGTCGGCGGCTCGGCGGGGGTCCTGGCCGCCCACCACGGGCAGCAGCGGCGCGTGCAGGGCCACGCTCTCGGCGAACAGCTCCAGTGCGCCCGTGCGGACCCATCCGTGCCCGAACGACACGCGCGCGGGGCGCCAGTGGCCGTCCGGCGCGCGGTCGTCGACGGCCTGGCGAAACAGAGCGACCCGGGTCTCCTCCCAGCAGCGCCGCCCGACGAGGAACGGGGAATTGCCACACAGGCCCAGGACCGGCCCGGTGGCCAGCTGCACGGCGTTGAACACGCGGGCGAACCGGTCCGGCGACGCCTGCAGGTGCACCTGTAGCGACGTGTTGGCCCCCTCCAGCGTGACGTCGTCGCACGTGATGTCGACGGGCTCGGGACCGTCCACGCGCACGCGGAACGGCGCCTGGCGGATCTGCCGGATGCGCGACGACAGTGCGTGGAAGCGGAATCGGTCGGTCAGCGCGTCGCTCTGGAGGTCGGCCTCGCGCAGCGTGGGCAGGATCCCGACGATGGCCACCCGCCCGCCCACGGCCTCGGCCGCGCCGGCGGTGTGCGTGAGCCCCTGGCGCAGATCGGCGCCGATGGCTGAGAACGCGTCGCCGCGCAGGCCGAGGGGTCGCGAGTTGTACTCCACGTTGAAGCGATTGAGCTCAACGTCCAGCCTGTCGATGCCCGCGCGCTCGAGCACCTCCTCGTTGCGCGCCAGCGGGCGGCACGCGCCGTCGACGATGGACATCTCGAGCTCCATCCCGATGCGCGGAGGACCGGCCCCGAACCCCGGTCGTCTCAGCACGTCGCCGAGCGCGTCGAGGCTCTCGTGCAGGCGCCGCGAGAACCGCTCCTCGTCGTCGACGGTGAACTCCGACCGGTCGATCTCCAGGCCCATATGCGGAAAGTTACCCGCGCGGGGCGGGGCGGGGCGGGAACGCCCGCGGTCCCGCCCGTTGGCTAGTTCCACTCCAGGCCCGAGCGGGCGCCCCAGTAGTCCTGGGGGTCCTCGGAGAGGTCGGCGAACGCGGCCGGGTCGACGTCGAGGTCGAGGCCCACCAGGTTGGACCGCAGGTGGGCGCGCGTCGACGCCCCCGAGAGCACGCAGTCCACGAACGGGTGCGCCAGCACCCACGCGATGGCGACGGCGTCCGGGGACGCCCCCAGAAGCTCGGCGCGTGCCGCGAACCGGTCGGCGTCGCCGCGGTCGGTGAGGCGCCCGTTCGCGACAGCCTCCTTCACGATGACCCCCATCCCGGCCGCATGGGCCGCCGCCAGGGCCTCGCCGACGGACGACTCGAGCACGTTGAACGTGCTCTGCACGGCGTCGAACACGCCCAGCCCGATGGCGCGCGACACCGTGTCGGCCTGGTGCGGACCGCTGGTGGTCAGGCCGATCGCGACGCCCCCCTCGCGGATGCGGCGCAGCCCGTCGATGACGTCCGCGTCCTCCAGCACCCCGGACTCCCGGGTGGCCGAGTGGATCTGGTAGAGCAGCACCCGGTCGCCCAGCGCCGCGCGGGTCTCTGCCCACTGCGCGTCGAGGTGGGCGCGGGTGTGTTCCTTGACCTCGTGCACGTCGGCGTCGTCGCGCCACCCCGCGGTGTAGCGGTAGCCCCACTTCGAGCCCACGACCACGTCACGGGCGTCGTCGCCGCGGCCCGCCAGCCACGACGCCACGAACTCCTCCGACCTGCCGTAGCTGCGGGCGCAGTCCACGTAGCGAACGCCCTCGGCCAGGGCCGCGTCGAGCACGTCGTGCGCGCGGGCCTCCAGGGACGCGCGATCGCGGTCCGGGCCCAGGTCGTCGCGGTGGCCCAGGTTGATGTAGCCCGGCCGGCCCAGCGCGGCCATGCCCAGGCCGACGGGGCTGACGCGCAGACCGGTGCGACCCAGGGGGCGTGGCGCGTGTCGGTTCACCCGGCGATGCTCCCACATCGCCGCCTCGGCGCGCACCGATACGCGTTCGTCACACGGCCGAGACCGACCCGCGGCCGGCGCCCGCGACGCTCGCGACCGCGTCGGGACGTCGACCCGCCGCACGGGCGGACCCGTCGCCGCGCCTTCGCCGGAGGGCCGGCGCCCCGCCCCGGCCCCCTCCCGCCCGGGGCGGGAGGGGGCCCTCGAACGCCGCCGAAACCCGTACCGCGGTGCGCGCGGGGCCGGACTCGTGCGGTGCCGCACGAGCGCCGGGGTAGGATGCCCCCCATGGCGAGCGACGACGCAGACACCCGGAACGGCGGCGGTGTCGACCCCGCCGAGTTGCAGGACTGGCTGGACGCCCTCGACGGCTTGCTGGACTTCGCCGAGCCCGAGGACGCCGCGCACGTGCTGTCGACGGTCATCGACGAGGCGCGACACGCGGGCCTGTCGGTGCCCGTCCCCGACAGCACGCCGTACGTCAACACCATCCGCCCGCAGGACGAGGCGCCCATCCCGGGCGACCAGGAGGTGGAGCGCCGCCTGCGCTCGGCGGTCCGCTGGAACGCCGCCGCCATGGTGCTGCAGGCCAACAAGGTGTCGTCGGAGTTGGGCGGCCACATCGCGTCGTACCAGTCCGCCGCGACCCTGTACGAGGTGGGGTTCAACCACTTCTGGCGCGCGCCCACCGACAACCACGGCGGCGACCTGGTCTACATCCAGGGCCACAGCTCGCCCGGCGTCTACGCCCGCGCGTATCTGGAGGGGCGGCTCGACGACGAGCACCTGCTGAACTTCCGCGAGGAGGTGGACGGGCACGGCCTGTCGTCGTATCCCCACCCGTGGCTGATGCCGCACTTCTGGCAGTTCCCGACGGTGTCCATGGGGCTCGGGCCGATCATGGCCATCTACCAGGCCCACTTCCTCAAGTACCTGCAGGGCCGCGGGCTGGCCGACACGCACGGCCGCAAGGTGTGGGCGTTCATGGGCGACGGCGAGATGGACGAGCCCGAGTCGATGGGCGCCATCTCCATGGCGGGCCGGGAGCGCCTCGACAACCTGGTATTCGTCATCAACTGCAACCTGCAGCGGCTCGACGGCCCCGTGCGGGGCAACGGCAAGATCATCCAGGAGCTGGAGTCCAGTTTCCTGGGCGCCGGCTGGAACGTGATCAAGGTGATCTGGGGGGAGAACTGGGATCCGCTGCTTCAGGCCGATCACGACAACCTGCTGCGCCGCCGCATGACCGAGGCCGTGGACGGCGAGTACCAGGTGTTCAAGTCGCGCGACGCCCAGTTCGTGCGTGACAACTTCTTCGGCGCCTACCCGGAGCTGAAGGAGCGGGTGGCGCACATGACCGACCCGGAGATCTGGGCCCTCAACCGGGGCGGCCACAGCCCGCGCAAGGTGTACGCGGCCTATCACGCAGCGGTCCACCACGAGGGGCAGCCCACGCTGATCCTGGCGAAGACCGTCAAGGGCTATGGCATGGGCTCGGCCGGTGAGGGCCAGAACATCACGCACCAGCAGAAGAAGATGAAGGACGACGCGCTGCTGGCGTTCCGCGACCGTTTCAACGTGCCCGTGAGCGACGAGGACGCCAAGAAGGCGGCGTTCTACCGCCCCGACCCGGACAGCCCCGAGATGGTCTACCTGCGGGAGCGCCGCGAGGCGCTGGGCGGCAGCCTGCCCGCCCGCGCGGACCGGTCGGAGACGCTCGAGCCGCCGCCGCTCGAGTCGTTCGCGGCCATGCTCGAGGGCAGCGGCGACCGCGAGATGTCCACCACGATGGCGTTCGTGCGGTGCCTGAGCACCATGCTGCGCGACAAGAACGTGGGGCCCCGCGTGGTGCCCATCGTGGCCGACGAGGCCCGCACGTTCGGCATGGAGGGCATGTTCCGCCAGCTCGGCATCTTCAGCCAGATCGGCCAGCTCTACAGCCCGCAGGACGCCGACCAGCTGATGTTCTACCGCGAGGACAAGAAGGGCCAGATGATCCAGGAGGGGATCAACGAGGCCGGCGCGTTCTCGTCGTGGATCGCGGCGGCCACGTCGTACGCCAACAACGGCGTCGCCATGGTCCCGTTCTTCGTCTTCTATTCGATGTTCGGCTTCCAGCGCGTCGGCGACCTGGCGTGGGCCGCCGGCGACAGCCGCTCGCGGGGCTTCCTCATCGGCGGTACGTCGGGGCGCACCACGCTGAACGGCGAGGGTCTGCAGCACGAGGACGGCCACAGCCACCTGCTGGCGTCCACCATCCCCAACTGCCGCGCGTACGACCCGACGTACGCGTACGAGGTGGCCGTGATCATGCAGGACGGCCTGAAGCGCATGGTCGCCGACCGTGAGGACGTCTTCTACTACCTCACGGTGATGAACGAGAACTGGCCGCACCCCGCGATGCCGGAGGGCAGCCGCGAGGGCATCATCCGCGGCATGCACCGCGTCCGCACCGGCGAGGGGGACGGCCCGCGGGTGCAGTTGCTGGGCTCGGGCGCCATCCTGCGCGAGGTGGAGGCCGCGGCCGACCTGCTGGCCGAGCACAACGGGGTGGCGGCCGACGTGTGGAGCGTCACCAGCTTCACCGAACTGCGCCGCGACGGCATGGAGGCCGAACGGTGGAACCGCCTGCACCCCGGCGAGGATCCCCGCACCGCATACGTCACGGACGCGCTGGGGGCGGTCGACGCGCCCGTCGTGGCGGCCACCGACTACATGCGCGCCCTGGCGGACGGCATCCGCGAATACGTGCCGGGCGCGTACCACGTGCTCGGCACGGACGGCTACGGGCGCAGCGACTACCGGGTGCAACTGCGCCGGTTCTTCGAGGTGGACCGCCACCACGTCGCGGTCGCCGCGCTCAGCGCGCTCGAGCGCGAGGGCATGGTGGGCCCGGCGACGGTCGCGAAGGCCATCGAACGCTACGACATCGACACGGAGGCCCCCGCCCCATGGCATCGATGACCGAGGTGACCGTCCCCGACATCGGGGACTTCGACGCGGTCGACGTGATCGAGGTGCTCGTCTCGGCGGGCGACGAGATCACGAAGGAACAGCCGCTCATCGTGCTGGAGTCCGAGAAGGCCACGATGGAGGTTCCGTCGCCCGTCGACGGCACCGTCGCCGAGGTCAAGGTCTCAAAGGGCGACAAGGTCTCGCAGGGCGACCTCATCCTCACCCTTGAGGGGGGCGACGGCGGCGGTGCCGGCGACGACGGCGCGGAGAGCGCCGGCGACGACGCGGACGCCGACGGCGGCCAGGACGATGCCGGTGACGACGAGGACGAGCAGAAGGGCGACGAGGACGCCGGCGACGAGCCGGGAGACGACGGGCCGAAGGACGAGGCGCCGCCCAAGCGGTCGGCCAAGGGGCAGGACCCCGTGCGCCCCGACGGCACGATCCGCCCCTCCCCGGCCCGCACCGACGTGGTCTACGCCGGACCCGCGGCCCGCAAGCTGGCGCGCACGCTGGGCCTCGACCTGGCCGACGTGAAGGGGACGGGGCGCGAGGGCAGGGTCACGCGCGAGGACGTCGCGGCGCACGGGCAGGCCAGTGGCAAGGACGAGCGGCGCGGCGGTCCGGCGGCGGGAGGCGGCGGCTCCGCGGTCGCGGGCCTGCCCGGCTGGCCGGAGGTCGACTTCGAGGCGTTCGGGCCGGTGGAGCGGGAGGCCTTGTCGCGGGTCACGCGCATCGCCGGCCCGTACCTCGCGCGCAACTGGGTGATGATCCCCCACGTCACGCAGTTCGACGAGGCCGACATCACCGACCTGGAGGCGTTCCGTAAGGAGGTCAACGAGGCCCACCGGGACGCGGGCGTCAAGGTGACTCTGGTCTCGCTGCTGATGAAGGCGTGCGCGGCGACGCTGCGCGCGTTCCCGCACTTCAACTCGTCGCTGGACGGCGACGAGCTGGTGGTCAAGCGCCACTACCACCTGGGTTTCGCGGCCGACACGCCGCAGGGGCTGATGGTCCCCGTGATCCGCGACGTCGACCGCAAGGGCCTGCTGGACATCGCCCGCGAGCTCACCGAGCTGTCGGCGGCGGCGCGCGACGGCGCCATCAGCCGCGAGCAGATGCAGGGCGGCACGTTCACCGTCTCCAGCCTCGGCGGCATCGGTGGCACGGCGTTCACCCCGATCGTGAACGCCCCGGAGGTGGCCATCCTCGGGGTCTCGCGCTCCCAGATGAAGCCCGTCTGGAACGGGCAGACGTTCGTGCCCCGCCTGATGCTGCCGCTGTCGCTGTCGTACGACCACCGGGTGATCGACGGGGCCGCCGGGGCCCGCTTCACGACGCACCTGGCCGACGTGCTCAGCGACCCGCGGAAGATGCTGCTGTGAGCGACGCCGTCGACGTCGTCGTCATCGGGGGCGGCCCCGGCGGGTACAGCGCCGCGTTCCGGTGCGCGGACCTGGGCCTGCGCACGGTCATCGTGGACGAGCGCGACACGCTGGGCGGCGTGTGCCTCAACGTGGGCTGTATCCCATCGAAGGCGCTGCTGCACGCGGCGGCCATCATCAACGAGGCCGAACACGCGGCGTCCATCGGCATCAACATCGCGCCCCCCGCCGTGGACCTGCCGAAGCTGCGCGAGTCGACGGCGAAGGTCGTGTCCACCCTCACGGGAGGCCTCGCCCGCCTCGCCAAGAAGCGCGACGTGCGCGTGATGCGCGGCAGGGCGACGTTCGCGTCCCCCACGTCCGTGGCCGTCGCCCGCGACGGCGAGCCCCCCGAGACCGTCGCGTTCCGTCACGCCATCGTCGCGGCCGGGTCGCGCCCCGTCGGCCTGCCGGGCCTGCCCGACGACCCCCGCATCATCGACTCC
Organism: Thermoleophilia bacterium; assembly: GCA_020438485.1. Classification (GTDB taxonomy): domain Bacteria; phylum Actinomycetota; class Thermoleophilia; order Miltoncostaeales; family Miltoncostaeaceae; genus JAGQUM01. The sequence goes on from JAGQUM010000023.1 coordinate 67,934, forward strand.
ACGGGCGCCCTGGCCCTCGCCGACGTGCCGAAGTCGCTGCTGGTGATCGGCGGCGGCATCATCGGCCTGGAGATGGCCACGGTGTACGACGCGCTGGGCTCCGACGTGACGGTCGTGGAGGCCCTCGACCAACTGGTGCCCGGGTGCGACCCGGACCTCGTGAAGCCGCTCGCGACCCGCATCGCGGGGCGCTACGCGGGCGTCTACACGGGCACGAAGGTGGCGTCCGTCGAGGCGCGCCCCCAGGGCCTCCTGTGCCGCCTGGAGGGCGAGGGCGCCCCGGACGCCGTCGAGGTGGACCGGGTGCTGGTCAGCATCGGGCGCCGGGCCAACGGCGACCTGCTGCAGGCGCAGAACGCGGGGGTGGACGTCGACGACCGCGGCGTGATCCACGTGGACGCGCGCATGCGCACGAACGTGGAGGGCATTTACGCCATCGGCGACGTCACGGGGAACCCGATGCTGGCCCACCGCGCCACCCACCAGGGGCACGTCGCGGCCGAGGTCATCGCGGGCCACGACGACGCGGCGTTCGACGCCACCGTCATCCCGTCCGTGGCGTACACCGACCCCGAGATCGCGTGGGCGGGGCTCACCGAGACCGACGCCAAGAAGAACAAGATCCCGTACGAGGTGGCGGCCATCCCGTGGGCGGCGTCCGGCCGGGCCCTCACCATCGGGCGCACCGAGGGCCGCACCAAGACGCTGTTCGATCCCGAGACGCGCCGCATACTGGGTGTCGGCATCGTGGGCGTGAACGCCGGCGAGATGATCGCCGAGGGGGTCCTGGCCATCGAGATGGGGGCGGTCACGGAGGACGTGGCCCTCAGCATCCACCCTCACCCCACGCTCTCCGAGACCGCCGCGTTCACGGCCGAGTGGGCCGAGGGGACGATCACGGACCTGTTCAAGGGGCGCTGAGCGGTCGAACCGGCCGGCCTGCACCCCCTGCTGGCCGGCCGGTTCAGCCCGGCGGCGTTCGACGCGACGCACTCCCTCGGCGACGCCGAGGAGCGCGCCCTGGTCGAGGCGGCCCGCTGGGCGCCGTCGGCGGGCAACTCTCAGCCGTGGATGTTCCACGTCCGGCGGCGTGGCGAGCCCGGGCACGGCGCGCTGGTGTCTCACCTGCGCGGGGGCGCGCGCGGGTGGGGCGCGCACGCCTCGGCGCTCGTCGTGAACCTCGCCCGCGTGGACGCCGGCGGGGGGATGCGGTACTCGGACTTCGCCGAGTACGACCTCGGCCAGGCCGTCGCGCACATGACCATCCAGGCGTCCGCCATGGGCCTGGCGTGCCGCCAGTTCCGCGCGTTCGACCTCGACGGCCTGGCGTCGGCGCTGGCAGTCCCCGCCGGTTGGGAGGTGCTGACGATGACGGCGATCGGGCGGGCGGCGGCCGAC
>JAGQUM010000070.1 GCA_020438485.1 Thermoleophilia bacterium
GAGCCCGCGCCGTCCGCGCCGGCGGCCACCGCGCCCGCGACCCCGCCGCCGTCACCCGCGGCCGTCCGCGCGGGCCAGGAAGGCCCGGACATCGACCTCGAATGGACCGACACCGCCGTGGGCGCCCCCCGCCGGGGGGCATCGGTGTGTACGACCCTGCGCGGGCCCGGTGCGCCCGGCTCGCCCACCGTGTGCATCCGAGGGGGCCGTCCCATGGTGGCCGTCCGGCGACGCACCGGCGGGGTGGTGGTGCTCGACGCGCGTGTGCGGCGCACCAGTGCGACGTCCGTGGCGGCGGCGGTGGCGGCGTCCGACCTCGGCCTGCGCGCCGGGGCGATCCGCCTCCGGCTGGTGACGACGCCCGGGCGTCCGGTGGTCGGCTCGGGCACGGGGACGCTGACGTGGCGGCCCGTGGTGCGCACCGGATGCACCCGCGCCGGGGCCGGGCAGGTGTTTCACGGTCCGCGCAACCTCCGGCGCATCGCCCTGTCGTTCGACGACGGGCCCAGTTCGGCCACCCCCGCCGTCCTGAGCCTGCTCGCCCGTTACGACGCGCACGCCACGTTCTTCGTGTTGGGGCAGGCGGCGGGCGGCAAGCCCGGCGCGCTGCGCGACGTGATCGCCGCCGGCAACACGCTGGGTGACCACTCGTGGGCGCACGGGCGCTTCCCGGGTGCCGCGGACATGAACGCCGCGAAGCAGCGCATCGCGGCCATCAGCGGCTACACGCCCTGCCTGTACCGCCCGCCGTACGGCCTCACCAACGGGCGGGTCGTGGCCGACGCGAACTCCCTGGGGATGACGTCGGTGATGTGGAGCACCGACACCAACGACTGGCGCCGCCGCGGGGCCGCGGACATCGCGCGCCAGGCGCTGCGGGCGGTCCCGGGCGACATCGTGCTGATGCACGACGGGGGAGGGCCGCGCGGCCAGACCGTCGACGCCCTCCGGGTGGTGCTGCCCACCTGGCGGGCCCGCGGCATCGAGGTGGTGACGGTGGAGGACCTGCTCGGGTACGCGCCGACCTACAGGGTGGACTAGCCCTGCCCGCGCTGTCGCGCTGGTGCGTCCGAGCGGCGCTCGCCTACCTCGTGCTGGGCATGGGGATGGGCTCCTGGATGCTGCTGCGGCAGGCTCGCGACGGGCATCCTCCCGGGCCTCCCTGGGGGGTCCTGCACGCCCACGTGCTGCTGATGGGCTTCATGTTGATGCTCATCATCGGGGTGGCGTTCTGGATGTTCCCGCGGGTGCGGGGAGGCCGTCCCGGGCGGGGAGGGGGGTGGGCGGCGTTCGCGTGCATCAACGCCGGGCTGCTGCTGCGCCTTGCCAGCGAGGCGCCCGCCCGGGACGGGGCGACGGGATGGCGCGTGGCGCTGGGCGTTGCGGCGGTGCTGCCCCTGGCGGGCGCCGCCGCCTTCGCGCTGGCCATTCTGCCCCGGGTGCGGGCGGCGATGACCCCGCAGGAGGCCCGCCGCCTGAGGGCGCAGCGCGATTCCCGCGCGGGCGGGGGCGGGTCCTAGGCGTCCCGTCGCGCTGCGCGCGACGCTACCGCTCGGCGGACCGCTTCGTGGTGTCCTGGGCGGGCGACGGGAGTGGGGTCACCGGCACGGCCTTCGGGGCGGCCTGCGCCGGCCCTACCTGCGCGGGGACGGGCGGTGGCACGTCGGGCGTCGGCACCCCGGCGCGGCGCACGGCGTCCCGCACGGCCTGCGCGCAGGCCTCGGGGGCGCAGCGGGTGGCCGCGGCGACGGCGTCTGGCGCGGGGGCGGCGATCCCGGGCTGCGCGGCCGCGGGCGGGGAATCCGCGCCGGAGCCCACGATGTCGGTCACGATGAACGCGCTGGCAACGATCGCACCCGCAAGAACGACCGCGCTCGCGGCGTGGCGCGCGCTCGCGGTGACGCGGCGAGGCCGGGGCTCGCCGTCGCGGGGCAACAGGGGCATGGCACAGACCATCTCACAACGGGTGGCGATCGCACCACGGCCAAACGTTACGGTTTCCCGACAATAATGGGGTTTCTGGGGTCGAATTCCATCTGTCGGGGGTCGCCGGGCCGGGCCGCGGGCGGGTCTTCCGGGACGTCGTCGAACCCGGCCACGCGGACGCCGAGCAGCCGCACCGGGAGCGGGGGGTCGTAGTCGCGCAGCAACGCCGTGGCGACCCGCGCGATGTCGTCGGCGGCCTCGACCGGCTGCGACAGCGTGCGGGCGCGCGTCACGGTGGTCCAGTCGGACAGTCGCACCTTGATGGACACCGTGCGCCCCCGTCGCCGCCGGGCCGCGACGGCGTCGGCCAACCGGCCCGACAGGCGGCCGATCTCGCGCTCGAGGGCCGCGGCGGACGCGATATCCTCGTCGAACGTCACCTCGGTCGACATCGACTTGGCGGGCTCTGGGCGGGTGACGACCGGCGACTCGTCGATGAACAGGGAGCGCTCGCGCAGCTCCCGCCCCCATCGCGGGCCGAAAGCCGCCTCGAGCGCGTCGTCCGGCGCGCGCTGCAGGTCGCCGATGGTGCGGATACCCATCCGGGCGAGCCGCTCGGCCGACCGCGGACCCACGCCGGGCAGCCGGCGGGCCTCGGCGGGGGCGAACCGGCGGCGGGCCTCGTCGCGGCTCATCGCCGTGAACGCGGCCGGCTTGCCCACGTCCGAGCAGCACTTCGCCACGAGCCGCGACGGCCCGAGCCCCACCGAGATCTGGATGCCGGTGGCCTCGCGCACCTCCTCGACGACGGCCCGCAGCAGGCGCACCGGCCGGGGCGTGCCGGTGAGGTCCGCGTAGGCCTCGTCGATCCCCATGCGCTGCACGCGCTCGAGCCGCGACGCCACCACGTCCCATACACCCCGGGACGCCTCGCGGTACGCAGCGCCGTCGGGAGGGATGACGACGGCGTCGGGGCACAGGCGCAGCGCCCGCCGCGCGGGCATCCCCGAGCCCACGCCGAACGCCCGGGCTTCGTACGAGGCCGTCGTGACGACCGAGCGCGGGCCGCCGCCCGCCACGATCACGGGGAGTCCGCGCAACTCCGGTCGCCGCAGCAGTTCGACCGTCGCGAAGAACGCGTCGCAGTCGAGGTGCGCGATGACGCGAGCGGGGCCGCCCATGCCGGGATCGTAGCAGCGCGACGAACGCACGTTCGCCGCGCTGCTACTCCGATCCCACCCGGTCGCGCCCGCCGCCCTTGGCGTGGTACAGGCGGCGATCCGCGGCCGCCACGAGGGCCGTGAGGTCGGCGCCGTCGTCGGGTGCCGTGGCCACGCCCGCGCTGAGCGTGAACGCCGCGGCGCCCGCTTCGTCGTCGCCGCGCACCGCGTCGCGCGCGCCGCGCACGATGCCCTCGGTGCGCGACAGGGCGTCCTCCGCGCCGCACCCCGGCATCAGCAGCACGAACTCGTCGCCGCCGAGACGGCAGACGGTGTCGGTGGCGCGGGCGTGGGTGCGGAGGTGGTCGGCCACCCGCTTCAGCGTCGCGTCGCCGCCAGGATGGCCCAAGCGGTCGTTGATGGCGCGGAAGCGGTCCACGTCGATGATCGCGAGCGACACGGGGGCGCCCGCGGCGGGCAGGAGCCGGGAGGCCTCGGCGTCCAGGGTGAGGCGTGAGGCGAGGCCGGTAAGGCCGTCGCTCATCGCCATGCGCTCGAGCTCCGCCTCCGTGTCGGCGGCGGCCTCACGGGCGCGGATGATCATGGTCACCAGGCACGCGATGGTGATGACGAAGTACACGACCCCGCTTTCTCGCAGGCCCCCGGGCCGCGTCACCACCGTCGTGACGATCGCCGAAACGGACGCCGCCGCCGCGGCCATGGCCGCGGGCCAGGGCCGCAGCTGATACGCCGCGTAGATCGTCGGGAGCAGCGCGAACATCAGCGGTCCCGCGCTGGGGTCGTGGTTGGCGAGGTTGACCGCCAGGAGCAGGCCCAGGGAACCGAGCGTCAACGGCCATCCGACCGCCCACGAGGCCCGCGGGCCTGCGTGGTGCGTCCAGATCCCCAGGCCGACCAGCACGACCGGCACCACCACGGTGTTCAGCCACAGGCCGACGGGGCCGGTGGTCGACGTGCCGTCGCTTTCCAGAGTGCCGAAGATCGCGAGCGTGGCGACGCAGCGGGCCGCGATGATGACCCCCGCCGCCACGAACAGGACGGTCGCCGAGCGCACCGCGGCCTCAGGGCCACGCGGCGACCAGTCGGCGAGGCCGCGGCGGGCCGCGTGGGGGAACGCGCGCAGGACGGCCACGGTGCTCACGCGACCGCCACCCGGTCGCGGCCGTCGCGCTTGGCCTGGTAGAGAGCCCGGTCAGCGGCCGCGTACAGGGCCTCCACGTCCCCGTGGTCCGGGTGCGAGTGCGCGACGCCCGCGCTGAGCGTCAGCGCGACGCGCACGCCGCCGACGTCCAAGGGCTCGCGGCGCAGCTGGCCCACCATCGACTCGGCCCTCTCGCGCGCGGCGTCGCGCGTGCACCGCGGCATGAGCACGGCCAGTTCGTCGCCCCCGACACGGGCCAGGACGTCCCCGGGGCGTGTGTTGGCCCGGATGACCGCGGCCGTGTGCCGGAGGGCGGCGTCGCCTGCCTGGTGGCCGTGGGAGTCGTTGACGTCCTTGAACCGGTCGAGGTCGACCATGATGAGCGCGGTGCCCGGCGCGCGCCGGTCGCTCAGCGCGATCTCCATCGCGGCGTCGAGCACCGGCCGCTGGCTCGCCCGGGTGGTGGCGTCCAGCAGGGCGCGCTGCTCCAGCTCGCCGCGTAGGCGGTCTCGGGCGCCGCGTGCGCTGATCATGACCGCGGTGACCGTGGCGATGATCGCGAACCCGTACACGGCGTCGCCGAATGCCCAGGCCGGTTCCAGCATCGTCCAGGCGGTCACCTGCTGGCATGCGGCGCCGGCGGCCGCGACCACCAGCGCGCCCGCGGGCCGCAGCTCGTGCGCGGCGTACAGCACGGGGAGGACGGCGAAGGCCTGGGCGCCGGGCGACGCGTCGCGGGTCACGAGGTTGACGCCCACCGTGAGGGCGACGGCGCCCAGCGGCAGGCCGAGCGCGACCAGGGAGCCCAGGCGCGTCCCGGCCCGGGTCACCAGGCGCGATGCGCCGAGGAGCGCCACCGACAGCCCGAAGGCGCCCGCGCCCCGGGCCAGCACCTCGCCGGACTTGGGCCCCCAGTAAGAACGGCCGCCGGCGGCGAAGTCGAGCAGCGTCGCGAGAACGACGGCCAGGGCGGCCGCCTCGAGCAGCCAACGGGCGGCGCGGGCCGCCTGGGCGGGATCACGAGGCCCGAGCGCCCGCAGGACCGCGGCGGCGGCCGGCGTCTGCTCCCGCGGCCCGCTCGCCACGCCGCCCGTCACGGGCGCACCGGCGTCACGGGGTCCCTCTAGGATCGCGCGTGATGATCAGGAACCATCCCTCGTGCGGCGGCTGGATCGAGGCCATCTGCGGTCCGATGTTCAGCGGGAAGAGCGAGGAGCTCATCCGGCGCCTTCGCCGGGCGGAGATCGCCGGTCAGGCCGTGATGATAGCCAAGCCGATTTCGGACGATCGGTACGATCTCTCGCACGTCGTCAGCCACTCCGGGCACCGCATCCGCGCGGCGGGCATCGAGGACCCCGGGGCGCTCGCCCCACTGGCCGCCGAGTACGACGTCCTGGGTATCGACGAGGTCCAGTTCTTCCCCGGGTCCGTCGTGGAGGTCTGCGTGGCGCTGGCCGACCGGGGCGTGCGGGTCATCGCCGCCGGGCTGGACATGGACTACCGCGCCGAGCCGTTCGGTCCCATGCCCGAGCTGCTGGCACGCGCCGACATGGTCGACAAGCTGCAGGCCGTGTGCGTGCGGTGCGGCGGCCCGGCGACGCTGAGCCAGCGTCTTATCGACGGCCGCCCGGCCCCGTGGGACGGGGAGACCGTGATGGTCGGCGCGCACGACGCGTACGAGGCGCGCTGCCGCGGCTGCTACGAGCGCGGCGACGCGGCGGCGGGCGTCGGGGGCCGAGGACATCCCTCCCCGGCGCCGGGACCCGACGGCCGCTAGCATCGGCCGGGTGCGCTCACTTCGCCTCCGCCTGGCCGCCGCGGCCGTTGCCGCCGCCGGGTTCGTCGTCGCGTGCTCCGACGACGGCGGGCCGACCACGACACCCTCCTCCACGCCAACGGCGGTCGCCGGCGGCCCGCGGCTCGGCGTGCAGGACGACCGCCTCCTGTGGGCCGACCAGGACGTGTCGCAGCGCCTCGACAAGATCAAGGAGACCGGCGCGCGCGTGGTGAGGGTCGACCTCCACTGGGACACGGTCGCCCCGACGAGGCCGGCGGACGCCACCGACCCGGCGGACCCCGCCTACCGGTGGGAGAGGTACGACGCCATCGTGGACGGGGCCCGCGCCCGCGGCCTCACGCTCGACCTCGTGGTGTTCGGCACGCCCGCGTGGGCCGCGGACACGTCCGCCGACGCCCAGCCCCGGTCTCCCTACTACGCGACGCCGTTCGGCGCGCGTCCCCGCGACCCGCGCGACGCCGGGGACTTCGCCGAGGCCGCCGCGCGCCGGTACGCCCCGAAGGGTGTGCACATGTGGGAAGCCTGGAACGAGCCCAACATCCCGCTGTTCCTGCGGCCCCAGTGGCGCCGAGAGGGGGGACGTTGGGTGCCCGACTCCCCCCGCACGTACGCGGCCATCCTCAAGGCGATGTACGCGGGCATCAAGCGGGCCGATCCGGACGCCACGGTGGCCGGCGGCGTCACCGCCCCCGCCGGGAGCGCGTCCTCCCCGTGCAAGAGCGTGCCGCCCGCGAACTGCCGCGTCACGCCCCAGCGTTTCGTCGACGAACTGGGCCGGCCCGGGCTGCGTCCGCCGATGGACGCGTACGCGCACCACCCGTACCCCGTTCGCAGGCAGACGGACAGGAACAACCCGAAGGCCACGTACGTCGACCTCTACAACCTGCCGGTGCTGTTCCGGCACCTGGACGCGGGCTACCTGCGCGGCAAGCCGGTGTGGGTGACGGAGTTCGGCGTTGCGACGGCCCAGACGCTGCAACAGCCGTACTGGCGGGTGCCCGAGGAACAGAAGGGCCAGCTCGAGGACGCGCTGCGGCGGATGGACACCCAGAAGCGGGTGACGCTGTTCGTCTGGTACTTCATGCAGGACAACGACGCGTGGAAGTCCGGCCTCTACAACCAGGACGGATCGCCCAAGCCCGCCCTGGACGCGTTCCGGGCCGCGGCGCGCGGGGGCTGACGACCCCTCAGGCGGATTGGGAGGCCACGAGGGCCACGCCCGCCGCGGTGATGGCGACCGCGGCGATCTGCGTGCGCGTGAGGCGCTCGCGGAAGAACACGTAGCCGCCGACGGTCGCGACGACCGCGAACTGCGACGCCATCACGGACGAGACGGCGACGGAGTGGCGCGCACCGATCGCGAACGCGATGAGGCCCACGACCTCCGCGATGCCTGCCGCGGCGGCCCACGCCACGCGCCTGCCCGGCGGGTACACCGTGCCCCCGGCCGTGATGGCGCCGAGGATGATGACCACGCCGATGAGCCGGGCGGGCAGCGTCACCCACGCCAGCGGCACGTCGCCACTCACGCGCCCGCTGGCCAGCAGGTTGAGGCCGAACGACACGGCGCCGGCCAGGGCGAGCGCCAGTGTGGCGCCCAGCGGCTTCGGGGGCGCCCCCGTCGCCTCGGGGGTGGGCGCCGCCCCCGCCACCGTGGCCACGCCCGCCACCACCACGGCCAGGCCCGCGAGCGTGGCCGCGGACGGCCGCTCACCCAACGCGATGGCGCCCAGTGCCGCGATGGCGCCCTCAGAGGACACGATGCTGCTCACCACGCCCACGCGTCCCCGGGCGAGCGCCGCGTACATGAACGCGAGCCCCGCGACGTTCGCCATACCTGATAACGCCAGCCAGCCCGCGGACGTCCGCGTGAGTGATCCCTCGGTGGCGGTGAGGGCCACCATCGGGGCCGACACCAGGAACCCGGCGATCATCACCCACGTCAGCGTGGGTACCAGCCCGATGCCCCGCGACGAGCGCGCGGCGCACAGCGTGGACGTGGCCCATGCGAGCGCCGCGCCCAGGCCGCCGAGCACGCCCATCAGGCCGGGCCGTGCTCGACCCGGGTGACCTCGCCGGCCGACAGTGCGCGCTCGCCCGCGGCGGTGCGCACCCGCAGGCGGCCGCGGTCGTCCACGCCGGCGGCGGTGCCCTCGACGCGCTCCGCGCCGACGGCGACGGTCACTCCGCGCCCCGCCAGCAGGTCGCGCGAGGCGAACGCCGCCAGCGCGTCCGCGGCCCCGTCCGCGGCCCACGCCCGGTACCGGGCCCACAGGGCCCCCAGCACGGCGACCAGCAGGTCGTGGCGGCGCGGGGCGGCGCCGGCGTCCGCCACCGAGCCCGGCGTCCAGCGGGCGTCGCCCAGCGCCGGCACGCCGCGGACGTTGATGCCGATGCCGGCCACCACCCAGTCGACGCCGGATTCGTCGGCGCCCATCTCGCACAGGATCCCGCACACCTTACGGCCGTTCACCACGACGTCGTTCGGCCAGATGACACCCGCGCCGGGGCCGAGCGCGTCGGTGACGGCGACGGCCGCCAGCACGGGCAACGCGCCCGCGGTCTCGATGTCGCCACCGGGGCGCAGCAGCACGGAGAACAGCAGGGCGTCGCCCGGATTGGCGCGCCAGTCGCGGCCGCGCCGCCCCCGCCCGCGCGTCTGATGCTCGGCGCCGATGACCAGGCCCTCGGGCGCCCCGTCGCGGGCGGCCGCCACGGCATCGTCGTTCGTCGACCCGGTCTCGGCGAGCCAGCGAACGGGGCCGGCGCCGGTCCCGTCCAGTGCACGGGTCGCCGCGAGACCCGAGACGGGGTCGGCGCCGGGGAGCAGGACGTATCCCTCGTGCGCGCCGTCCACGGCGACGCCCGCCCGCCGCAGTGCCTCGACGTGGCGGTGGACGGCCGCACGCGAGCATCCCAGCCGGTCGGCGAGGTCCTGGCCCGAGACGCCCCCGGGAGCCTCGACCAGGGCGGCGAGAACCTCCTCACGCCGCGCGTCCGCGTCCGTCGTCACGCCTTCACGCCATCGGGCGTGACGACTTCGGTAGGCTGCGGCATCCTGCACCTCGCTTCGAAGGGACACGAAATGGACGCATCGCGCATCGCCCGCATCGCGGTGTTCGCGGCGCTCATCGCGGCGATGGGGACGACGCCGGCGATCAATGTAGCGGGAGTCTCGGCGCCGATCACGCTGCAGTCCATGGGCGTCATGCTCGCGGGCCTGATGCTGGTGCCCGCGGAGGCATTCCTGTCGATGGCGCTGTTCGTGGGTCTGGTGGCAGCCGGGCTGCCGCTGCTCTCGGGGGGCCGCGGCGGGCTGGCGCTGTTCGAGACCGTCAGCGCCGGCTTCCTCGCCGGGTTCGCCCCCGCCGCCGCCGTGGTGTCACTGATCGCGATGGGGATGCGGCGCGGGCGCGTGCGGGCCGCCCGGCCCGGCGCGATCGCGTGGGCCGGGGAGTTCATCGCGGCCGCCCTGGGGGGCGTGGCGGTGCTGTACGCCATCGCCGTCCCCGTTGCGTCGTGGGTCACGGGGGCTGACCTGGGGTCGCTGGTGTCGGCGTTCAAGGTGTTCGTGCCGGGTGACCTGCTGAAGGCGGGCCTTGCGGCCACGGTGGCGGTGGCCGCGTTCCGGGCCGCGCCGTTCCTGCGGCCGGGGGCGTCCCGCACGCTTGCGCCGGGCGAGGGGCGCACCGAAGCGGGGGCGTAGGGGGCGGGCGTGCTCGTGACGTCGCGCAGCCTCGCGCCCGGCCGTGACGGTGCCGCCGCCGTCCTGGACGGGGCGGGTGGCATCGCCTGGCCGGAGCTGCGGGCCCGGGCGGCGGCGGCCGCGGCC
>JAGQUM010000024.1:0-40837 GCA_020438485.1 Thermoleophilia bacterium
CCTCCCCCGCGCACCCCCTCCCCCGCCCCGTGCTCATGCGCTTCTCGGGGAGGGGCTCGCCGTTGTGGTGACGTCGCGGGTCTATACGGCCGGGGAGGACCCACACGCGCGCGCGGCGGCTAGGGTGGCCGCGTGAAGACCCCCCGCCTGCTCGTCGCCTCTGCCGCCGTCCTGGGACCCGCGGCCATCGCGTCTCCCGCCGTGGCGGCGCCGCCCGCCCCGTTCGTCACGTGCGTGGCGCCTGACCCCGCCGTGGCCAACGGCCTCGTCGCCTACTGGGGGTACTCGAACACGGACCCCGAGGTCACGTGGACGGTGCCCGGCGCCGGCGCGCAGCGCAACCGCTTCACCACCGCCCCGGCCGACCGCGGCCAGCCCACCACGTTCCCCACCAACGCCCCGGGGGTGCCCGGCTACGGGGACACGGCCACCCAGATCGCCGTCTCCACCGCGTTCACCGGGAACCTGACGTGGCAACTGGACGGCAAGACCGCTCAGGCGTCCTCATCCTCGCCGGCCTGCGGGTTCGATGCCGCGGTCGACCTGGTCCCCGACCGCGCCGCCGCCCGCCCGGGCGACGCCATCACGTGGACGGCCGTGGTGCGCAACGCGGGCGCCACCCCGTTCCCGTGGAACGAGCGCGGGCTGGTCCTTTCCGCCACGGGCGGCCTCGCGCTGGAGGGCCCCGCCTCACCCGCCCCGGACGAACTGATGTCCGGCGAGGCCGTGACGGTGCCCGCCGGCCGCACCACCGTCACCCCGGGGCAGTGTTTCGGTAGCGCGACGGCCTCGGTGAGCGCCGCGTTCGTGACGTCCCTGATCCCCACCGCCGACGCGAACCCGGCCAACAACACGGCCACCGCCGGCGTGCCGGTGAACTGCACCGTCGACGTCCAGGTGGTGGCCCCGTTCGACAAGGCCTCGTTCGCGCCCGGCACCGACGCGACCCGCACGGCGACGGTCAGCAACGTCGGGCAGGCGCCCCTCCCGTTGGGCGCCCTGTCGGTGCGCGATAGCGCGCTCGGCGCGTACGCCCCCGTGCCCGGCACGCCCGCCGTGATCCCGCCGGGCGGCGCGGCCACGTTCACGGTCAGCGCACCCGTGCCCGGAGGGGCTGCGGCGTGCGGAACCATGTGGGGCACGACGACCGTGGCGGTGGGCGACGCGTCGGGCCGATACGTCGACCAGGACACGTCGTCGAACACGTGGACCAGCAGCACCAGCATCGCCGGCGGCGCGTGCGGCACCGCCCAGACGACGAACACGCCCACGAACACGCCGACCGCCGCGCGGCTGATCAGCGCATCCATCTCGGCGCCCACCAAGGTCCGCCGCGGTGGTCGGGGCACGTACCGCGTGACGGTGCTGAACCCGGGCAAGACGCGCATGACCGCGCTGGCCGTGGCCCTCTCGGTGCCCAAGCGGGTCATCATCTCCCAGCGCCTGCCCGGCCGCGTGGTGCGCACGGGCAATACCGTGTGGTGGCGCACCGGCGCGCTGGCGCCGGGCAAGCGGTGGACCGTCTCGCTGAAGGTGCGGTATCCGCGCCAGTACGTGGGCAAGCGGCGCACGCTCGTGCGCGTGTTCGCCCGCGGTGCCCGCACCGTGCGCACGGTGCCAGTCACGCGCGTGCTGCGCTAGCCGCGCCCCCCGGCACGTCGAGCGGCGCCTCCGCGGCGACCGCCGGCGGCCGCGCCCGCGCGGGCCGTCCACGGCCGGGAGGCGGGCTCCGGGGCGGTGGTGCGGGCGGCGCTCACGGGGACTCCTCGGTCGCAGGGCCGCGGGGGGACGGTCGCGCGGACGACCGTCCCGGGTGAACCGTCGCGCGTGCGGCGCGGCTACATGATCGGCGCGTGACCCGCGGCGGGGGCCTCGGTGTGGCGCGGGATCAGGATGAGCGCGGCCAGCAGGCCGATGACGGCCATGCCCGCGGCCACCCAGAACGCCGCGTGGAAGCCGTCCACCATCGATGTGGCCACCAGGTGTCCCATGGCCTGGTCGGGGTTGGCGCCGTTCTGAATGGCCTGCTGGGCGGCCGCCTGGCCGTCCTCGACCCTGTTGTCCTTCACCGTGAACGCGACGGTGGACAGCAGCGCCAGGCCCACGGCGCCGCCGATCTGCTGGGACGTGTTGATGAGTCCCGACGCCGCCCCGGCCAGCCGCGGCGGGACGCCCTGCAGCGCCGCGATCGAGACGGGGATGAACGAGAAGCCCATCCCGATGCCGGCCACGATGAAGCCCGGCACGAGGTCGCGCGGGTACGTGCCGTTGACGCGGATGAACGCGAAGTACGCGAGTCCCGCGAGCAGCAGCGCCATGCCGATGGCGAGCACGGGCCGGACGCCGATCCTCGTGACGAGGGCCTGAGACGCGCCGGCCGCCAGGATGATGGTGACGGCGAACAGCAGGTAGCGGGTGCCGACGCCGACTGCGCTGTACCCCAGCACCTGCTGCATGTACAGGGACAGGAAGAAGAACATCGCGAAGATCGCGGCGCCCAGGAGGAAACCGACGACGTTGGCGCCCAACAGGCTGCGGTTGCGGAAGATCTCCAGTGGCAGCAGCGGCCCCTTCACGCTGCGCTCGATCACCAGGAACGACAGCAGCAGCAGGACGGCGACCGCCAGACACGCGATGGTCAGTGGCCTGGTCCACCCGTGGGTCTGGGCGTGGACGAGGCCGTAGATGAACAGCGCCTGGCCGGCGGTGACCACCAGGGCCCCCAGCGCGTCCAGGTGGTGGTCGCCTTCGCCGACGCTCTCGTCGACGAAGCGGGGCACCAGCGCGAACACGATGAGGCACACCGGCAGGTTGATCAGGAAGATCCAGTGCCACGACGCGTACTCGACCAGGTATCCGCCGGCCAGCACCCCGACGGCGCCGCCGATGCCGGCAATCGCGCCCCAGATGCCCAGCGCCTTGTTGCGCTCGGGCCCCTCCTCGAAGATGGTGGTCAGGATCGACAGGGCCACGGGCGACACGATCGCCGCGCCCGCTCCCTGCAGCCCGCGCGACAGGATGAGCATGACCTCGGTCTGCGCGAACCCGCACAGCGCGGAGCCCGCGGCGAACACCACCAGCCCGGTCAGGAACATGCGGCGACGGCCGAACAGGTCGCCCAAGCGCCCGCCCAGCAGCAGCAGGCCGCCGAACGCCAGCGTGTACGCGCTGAGGATCCACTGAAGGTTGGCCTCGCTGAAGTGGAGGTCCTCCTGGATGGTCGACAGGGCGACGTTGACGATGGAGACGTCGATCACGAGCATGAACTGCGTCAGGCTCAGCAGCACCAGCGCGATCCAGCGCCGGTTGTCGTGTGCGTCGGTCACGCGGTTGCTCCCCTTCGGACGGTTCGGTGCGGCGAACGGCCGGGGAACGCTACTCCGGCCGCCGTCTGACCGCCCGGGTGGCGGTGACACGCCGGCGTCACGCCTCCCGGGCCCGCCTCCGGCGCCCCGGGCGGGCCTCCGACGACCCGGGCGGTGTGCGCCCGGCACGGGGGCGGTAGTCTGGGCGGACGGCGTCTCACGGCGCGCACACGACCCAAGGAGCTTCCGTGAGCACGAACCCACCGATGCCCCCCATCCCGCCCGCGGCGGGTGGCGCGCCGGCGGAGCCGAAGATCGAGACGTTCACCCAGCACGACACCGAGCGCGACCTGTTCCACTGCTCGTACGGCCCCATCCAGCCGGGACGGGCCGTGTGGGACCCCGAGCGCGAGGTTCAGGTGCGCCTCGACATGCACTCGCAGCGCGTCATCGGGTTCTCGATCCCCGAGTTCACGAAGTGGTACGAGAAGCACGCGGACCCCGAGGGGGGCTTCGAGATGGACCTGCCCGACTTCTGGCCGGAACCGGTCGAGGAGACGCCCGCCGAGGGGTGAGCGGCGCCGGGAATCAGGCGGCCATGAGGGCCGCCACTCCCCCGGGCCCCGCCCGCAGGATCTGCGCCGAACGGCGCGCGTCGCGCGCCTGCTCGCGCGCCTTACGCTCGCCGACGGCATCGCCCGCCAGGCGGCATTCCTCGGCCTCGCGCTCGGCGCGCGAGGCGAGGTCGTCGATGCGCTGGGCCATGCGCTCGGCGCGGCCCACACGGCGCCGGCGGCGGGGCGGGGACGACCCGGTGTCGGCGCCGGTGACGAAGAGCGTGAGCTGGGGCTCCATCTGCGACCTCCTACGAACATGTGTTCGTACGATAGTTCACCCGTCGGATGTCACCCCCCGCGGCGCGAGGGGCGCGTGGTGACGCCGTGCCCCTCCATCGACGCGGCGCGGTCCTCACTTGAGCGGGACCACCACATGTGGGGTGTGACGCGCCGCCGGGGTCCGTCGGTGCCCCAGATGGCGTCCCCGGGGGCCGGCGGCCGATCAGCGTCCCGTGCCGGTGACCCTCACGTCGCCCTTCCCGGAATACGCGTCGATCGAGCCCGGGGCCCCCGCGACCCGGGCGATTCCCGTGACCGCGCGGCCCCCGCGCAGCGACTGCGCCAGAAGCGCCCCCACCGTGGCGCGGGGCACGTTCACCCGCACGTCGCCGGTTTCGCTCTGGGCGGTGACCGACCGGGTCGCCGGGCCGCCGGCGACAGTCACGGCGTTTTCGACGGAGCGCGCAAGGACGGTCACCGGGTCGCCCGAGACGTCCACGGCGCCGCGGTCACTGCGCACCGCCACGGTGCCCGACGCGTCGCGCACGGTGATGGGGCCGCGGCCCGTCGTCACCGATACGTCTACCCCCTTGGGGACCGTGATGTCGAAGTCCGTGCTGCACGACGCGAACGCCCACCCGGGGCACGAGCTGTCGAGCATCACGCCGCTCGAGATGGCGCGGGCCCGCACGCGGGGCTCGCTGAGGATGTAGGTCATCCGGGCGACGACGCGGGCGGGGCCGCGATGCACCACGACGGAGCCGCGATCGGCGTGCACGTCGAGGCGCTGCCCGGGCCGGACGGCCAGGTCCATCTCCTTCGTGGCGTCGCTCGACAGCAGCGGCACCAGCACCGCCCCCAGCAGGAACAGGCCGCCGACCGCGAGCAGCAGGGCGCGGATGGCGGTGCGGCGGCTCACGCCCCGAGACTACGCGGCCCGGACGCGGGCCGGCCCCGCGGGGGCCGCGCGACGACAACGGGGCGCCTGCCCCCTGGGGGGTGGGCGCCCCGGAACGCCGGACGCGAGCGGGGCCGGGCGGTCGCCCGGCCGAGACGGTTCTAGTAGAGGCCGGAGGCCGACGGGCCGAACAGCTTGGCCATGTCGAGCATCACCAGCAGGCGACCGTCGAGCTTGGCGACCGAGTCGAGGTACTCGGCGTCGCCTGCGCCCTCCGGCGGGGCCTCGCACTGGTCCGCGCTCACCGTCAGGACCTCCTTGACCTCGTCCACGGTCACGCCGATGGTCGAGTCGGGGAGCTCCACGATGACGATCTTCGCGTCGTCCGGGCGGTCACCGTAGGCGCCGAAACGCGAACGGAGGTCGACCACCGGGATGATGCGGCCACGGAGATTGATCACGCCCTCGACGTGGGAGGGCGAACCCGGGATCGGGCGGGGGGTCGTGTAACGGATGATCTCCTGCACGAGGGTGATCGGCACCCCGTACTCCTCGGCGCCGAGCGTGAAGACCACCAGCTGACGCGCCTGCGGGTCGGCCGCGATGTCAGTGCTCATCCTTAGATCTGCTCCTTGTGGGGTGTGGCCACCCGTGGTCGGTACGAGTAGGGGCCGTGCACCACGTATCGGCACCCCGCGGCGAATGTTGAGCCCCTGTGCCAGAGTCGCCCGGATCGAGGACGGGAGGCGGCGGTGGACGAGGACGAGCTGGTGCGGCTGATCGCCCGCCACGCGGGCGGCGTCGCCCCGGGCGACGTGGGCATCGGCGACGACGCGGCGGTCGTGGGCGACACCGCCGTCTGCCACGACATGCTCGTGCAGGACGTGCACTTCCGCTGGACGTGGACGTCCCCGGCGGACCTCGGCCACAAGGCGCTGGCGGTGAACCTGTCGGACCTCGCGGCGATGGGGGCCTCCCCCACGGCCGCCGTGGTGGGACTCGCCATGGGCCCCGGGCCGCTGGCCGAGCCGGGCGCCGTTGCCGCGATGTACGACGCGATGGCGGCCCTCGCGGCCGCGTGCGGGTGCGCCATCGTGGGGGGCGACACGTCCGCGTCGGCGGTGACGGTGGTGGGCGTGACCGCGCTGGGGCGCCTCCCGGCCTCCGGCGCGGTGCGCCGGGGCGGGGCCCGCGCCGGCGACGCCCTGTGCGTGACCGGCTCCGTCGGGGCGGCGGCGGCGGGGCTGGCCGTGCGGGAGGGCCACGCGCCGGCGGGCCTCGACCCGGACGGCAACCTGGAGACCGCGCTGCTCCGGCCCACGCCCCGCGTGGCCGAGGGCATCGCGCTGGCGAAAGCCGGGGTCCACGCGATGATCGATTGCTCGGACGGCCTCGCCCGCGACGCGGGCCGGCTGGCGGCCGCGTCGGGGCTCGGCGTGACGCTGGACCTCGACGCCGTGCCGCTGGCGCCGGGGGTCGCGGGGGTCGCCCGCGCCCTGGGGCGGGACCCGGCGGCGTTCGCCGCGTCGGGCGGTGAGGACTACGAGCTGATCGTGGCACTGCCCGGCGACGCGCCGGCACCGGACGGCGTGCCGCTGGTGCGGGTCGGGACGCTCACCGCCGAGCCGGGCGTGCGGGCCCAGCCCGCCGGGCGCCTCGACCCGGCGCACCTGGGCTGGCGGCACCGTGTGGGCGACGCGTAGGCTCGAGGCCCCGCGGAGGAGCCACCATGGAGATCACACGCGCCTCGATCGCCACCCAGGCCGGACCCGCCGAGTGGTTCACGGGCACGGTCCACATCGACCCCGTGGCCGCGCCGTCCGCGTCGTCCACGGTGGCGTCCGCGTGGGTGCACTTCGCACCCGGGGCACGCACGGCGTGGCATACCCACCCGCACGGGCAGACCATCTTCGTCACCGAGGGCGTGGGCCGCTGCCGTCGTCGGGGCGGGCCCATCGAGGAGATCCGCGCCGGCGACAGGGTGTTCTTCGCGCCCGGCGAGGACCACTGGCACGGGGCGGCGCCAAACCGCTTCATGGCGCACATCGCCATCCAGCAGGTCGACGAGACGGGCAGTGCCGTGACGTGGGGCCGCCACGTCACGGACGCCGAGTACGGCGGCCCTGAGGCCTAGCCCCGCCCCCCCGCGATGGGGTCCTCGGCCTGTCGCTCCGTGGGCGACAGACGCGACAGGATCGGCCGGGGGCCCAGCAGCGCTCGGATCTCCTCGCCGTCCAGCGCTTCCTTGGCCAGCAGTTCCTGAGACGCTCGCTCCAGCACGGCGCGGTGGCGCTCGAGCAGCTCGGTGGCGCGGTGGAACGCGTCGCGCACCAGCTTCTGGGCCGCGCGCTCGATGTCCTCCTGGCCGTGGACGCCGGGTGCACCGGGCAGCCCCACGAGCAGGCTCTCGTCGGTGCGGGCGCTCGACATGGCCACGTCGCGGGCCATCCACCGGGCCGTTGCGGCAGCCTTCTGCAGGTCGTCCGCCGCGCCGCTGGTGAACTCGCCGAACACCAGCTCCTCGGCGGCGCGGCCCGCCAGAGCCACCGCGAGGCGCTCGATGCACTCCGTGCGGGTGCGCAGGAACCGGTCCTCGGTGGGCAGCATGATCGTCACGCCCAGGGCTTGGCCCTGCGGGATGACGGTGACGCGCTCGACCGGGTCGCACGTGGAGCTGAGGTGGCTCACCAGCGCGTGGCCGATCTCGTGGTAGGCCACGAGACGGCGCTCCTCCTCGGACAGGATGCGCGTGCGCTTCTCGGGACCGGCGGCCAGACGCATGAGGGCCTTGCGGAAGTGCGGCAGCTCCAGCGTGGGCGACCCGTGGCGGGCCGCCTCGAACGACGCCTCGTTGCAGAGGGCGGCCAGGTCCGCGCCGGCGAGGCCGGCGGTCATGGCGGCGACCCGCTCGTCGACGTCCGGCAGCGTCGTGGGCCGCTCGCGCAGGTGGACGGCCACGATCTCGCGGCGGGCCTGGCGGTCTGGCAGTCCCACCGCGATCTTGCGGTCGAACCGCCCGGAGCGGGTCAGCGCGGGATCCAGCTCGTCGAGGCGGTTCGTGGAGGCCAGCACCACGACAGGGCGGTCCGGGTCGGTGCCGAAGCCGTCGATCTCGGTCAGCAGCTGGTCGAGGGTCTGCTCGCGCTCGCCGGACCCCGCCTCGCCCGTGCGCTTACCTCCCACCGCGTCGATCTCGTCGATGTAGACGACGGCGGGAGCGGCCTTGCGGGCCTGCTCGAACAGCTTGCGGATGCGGCGCGAGCCGAGGCCGGCGTACACCTCGACGAACTCGGAACCCGACACGCTGAAGAACGGCACGTCGGCCTCGCCGGCGACGGCGCGGGCGAGGAGCGTCTTGCCGGTGCCGGGGGGGCCGTGCAGGATCACGCCCTTCGGCAGCCGGGCCCCGACGGCGCGGTAGCGGTCGGGGTCGCGCAGGGCGTCGGAGATCTCGGCCACCTCGTCGCGGATCTCGTCGATGCCGGCGACGTCGTCGAAGCGCACGGGCGACTCCACCGGCTTCATCCGGTGGGCGAACCGGGCGCCGCCCATCATGCGCAGCGCGTAGGCCGTGACGCCGATCAGGCCCAGCATCAGCAGCATCGGTCCCCACGTCTGCAGCCAGCCCGACAGGTCGAACCCACCCGGCTCGGCGGGCGCGTCGAGGTGCGTCAGCACGACGTCTTCGCGCTCCACGGTCAGGGGGACCCCCCCGCGGCGGGCCGCGTCCAGCACCTGGGACGTCAGTTGCGGCAGCAGCGCGGCCTCCCGCGAGCCGGTCGCGGTGTCGAGGCGCAGCGTCGGCGACGACGTGGGCCCATAGATGACCGCGGCCTTCGCGCGGCCTCGCGCGAGGTCGGCGATGGCGCGCGACAGCGGCACCACCTGGACTGGCCGGACGACAGTGGCGGCCGCCGGGCCGGGCGCGGCCGCGGGGGCCGGCGCCGTGGAGGCCGGCGACGCGGCGTTCGCGCCGCCGACCGGCAGCGCGAGAGCCAGTGAGGCCAGGAGGGCGCTGACGCGGCGAGTTCTCATGTGGAAAGGGAAGCGGTCGACACGGACATCCACACCCCGCCTTTGGACGGTCGGGCCCCGGCGACCGGTTAGGGCGCCCTAGAATGCGCTCAGTGTGGGCACACGCAACGGCCATTGGGATCGCGCACGATGAGTGACTTCGCGCCCGGCGGGATGACCCGCGACGCGTTCGAGGCGCTGGTGCTGCGCGCCATCGACGAGATCCCCGACGCGTTCCGCGACGCGCTGGACACGGTGGCGATCGTGGTGGAGGACGACTGCCCGCCCGGGTCGCGCCGCGCGTACGGGCTGTACCACGGCGTGCCGCGCACGGCGTTCGGTGGGTCGTGGCACGCCGCACCACCCGCCCGGATCAGCATCTACATGCGGCCGCTCGTGAGCGATTTCCCGGACCCCGGCGACCTGGTGCACCAGGTGCGCGTCACCGTTCTGCACGAGGTCGGCCATCACCTCGGAATGGACGAGGACCAGCTGGCCGACCTGGGCTACGGCTGACCCCGGGGGGCTGGTGCGTCGGAGAGGCGTGAGCTCGCGCCACGTCGCACCGCGCCCTCACGAGCCGCCCAGGTAGCGCCTCCAGCCGCCGAACCGGGTGATGTCCTCGGCCCCGCCGAGCGCCCACGGCTCGCAGATGAACCCCTTCACCACGGCGCCGTCGGCCAGCGCCACGTTCCCGATACCCAGAGGTGGGGGGACCTCCCGGCAGAACGCGCCGAACGCGGCCGCGTCGAGCCGCCACACCTCCACCTCGATGGCGGAGCCGCCGCCCGGGGCGCGCACCAGGCCGGGCTTCGGCGGCGTGGTGTCGGGCAGGCGGTACAGGCGGTAGTCGGCGGCGGTGGTCGTGCGCGCCTCCAGCCGGGCGCCGCGGGACGTCAGCTGGTGGTTGAGGGGCTGGCCCGACAGGTGTGCCCCCACCACCGCCAAAGCGATCGACCGGTCGGCCGCGGCCACCGCCGCGCGCCGGCCCACGTGGCACACCAGCGCATCGCCGAACGCGGGCGCCACCAGCTGCAGGCCGAACGGCGCGCCGCTGCCACGCGCGCCCGCCGGCACCGAGACGGCGCACAGGTCGAGCAGGTTCACGAAGTTCGTGTACGTGCCCAGACGGGCGTGGACGCCGTTCGGGTCGGCCAGCGTCTCGGCCAGCGTCGGCGCGATGGGCGTGGTGGGAAGCGCCATCACGTCCATTTCGGCCCAGCGGGCCGCCGTCTCGGCGCGCAGTTGGTCCAGGCGGTAGCGGCCGCGGAACGCGTCGGCCGCCCCGATGCCACGCGCGGCCAGCACCACGTCGCGCACGACGGGGTGCACATCGTCGGGGTGGGCCTCGATGAAGTCCCCGACGGCCGCGTACCGCTCGGCCACCCACGGCCCCTCGTA
Source organism: Thermoleophilia bacterium (assembly GCA_020438485.1). Taxonomy (GTDB): domain Bacteria; phylum Actinomycetota; class Thermoleophilia; order Miltoncostaeales; family Miltoncostaeaceae; genus JAGQUM01. The sequence goes on from JAGQUM010000024.1 coordinate 10,455, forward strand.
CAGCAGGCGGGCCGTCTCCAGGAACGGGCCGACGTCGACCTCGACGATGCGGGCACCGTCGCGGCGGAGTCCGTCGACGGCGTCCGCGAACAGGGCCGCGGCCTCGTGGTCGCCGTACCACTCCAGCCGGTCGGCGGCCGGCACGCCCACGCGGGGCGCCGCCGACGCCGCGGCCGGCACCGGACACGGGGGAGCGCCCGGGTCCGCGATGGCGCCGAGCGCGCGCCACGCCTCATCGACGGTGCGGGCGAACACCGACACGCAGTCCAGGCTGCGACACGCCGGCACGACGCCTTCGCGTGTGACAAGGGCCTGCGTGGGCTTCAGCCCGACGATGCCGTTCATGGCCGCGGGCACGCGGCCCGAGCCCGCCGTGTCGGTGCCCAGCGCCACGTCCACGAGCCCGGCGGCCACGGCCACGGCCGACCCGCTGCTGGATCCCCCGGCGATGAACCCCGGGGCGGGGACGGACTCCAGCGGGCCGTGGGGGGTGCGCGTGCCCACCAGGCCGGTCGCGAACTGGTCCATGTTCGTGGTGCCGACCACCACGGCCCCTGCGGCCTCGAGGCGCCCGACGCACGGCGCGTCACGCGCGGGGGCGTACGCGAAGGCCGGGCAGGCCGCGGTGGTGGGCAGGCCGGCCACGTCGATGTTCCCCTTGACCGCGGCCAGCCAACCGGCAAGCGGCCCGGCCGCCGCGGCGGCGGCGGCGCGGGCGGCGACGTCCGCGCCGTCCCTGCGGTCGATCCAGACGTTCGCGGGCGCGGCGGCGATGCGGGAGAGCGCGTCGTCGAGGCGGGCGCGGCCGCTCACGGCGCGTCCACGATGGTCACCAGCGCCTGGCCCGGCGTCACGAGGTCGCCCGGCCGGCAGCACACCTCACCCACGGTGCCGTCGCGCGTCGCGGTGACGTCAACCTCCATCTTCATCGCCTCGAGCACCACCACGACGTCTCCCTCCCTGACGGGGGTCCCGGGTTCGACCTCGACCCTCCACACATTGGCCGCCAGATGCGCATCCACGCGGTCTCCCACGGGGCCGGTGCCGTTCGCACCGACCTCCGCCTCGGGCGCCGGCGCGGCGGGCGGCGGGGCGGCCGCCCACCGGGCGCGTTCCTCGGCGAACGCCGCCTGGCGACGTTCCACGAACGCGCCGGTCTCGTCGGCGATGCCGGCCAGGAACTCGCGGTACTCGCCGAAATCGAGCTCGGTCGCCGTGATGTCCAGGTGCCGCGTGCCGTCGCGCACGCCCGCCCGCCACGCGGCGAGCTCGTCGGACGACACCTCCACGAAGCAGACCTGGTCGAACGGGCGCAGTAGCCACGGCACACCCTCCGCGAAGTCGCGGGTGACGCGGTACGTGTTCCACACCGGCACCGTCCGCCCCACCAGCTGGTAGCCGCCGGGCCCCTCCATGCCGTACACGCACATGTAGGCGCCCCCGATGCCCACGGCGTTCTCGGGCGTCCACGTGCGGGCGGGGTTGTACTTGGTCGTGACCAGCCGCTGACGAGGGTCGAGCGGGGTCGCCACCGGCGCGCCCAGGTACACGTCCCCGAGGCCCATGACCAGGTAGTGGGCGCCGAACACGACGTCGCGCACCCGCTGGACGTCGTCCAGCCCGTTGACGCGCCGGATGAACTCCGTGTTGCTGGGGCACCAGGGGGCGTCCGGGCGCACGGAATGCATGTAGCGCTCGACGGCCAGCAGCGCGGCCCGGTCGTCCCACGCCAGCGGCAGCCGCACGATGCGGCTGGGGACGGTCATGGCGGTGCCCGCAGGGAGAGTCGCCTCCACGTCGCGGGCCAGCTCGAGCGCGTTCTCCACCGTCATCGCGCGCGGGTCGACGTGGATCTGCAGGGAGCGGATGCCCGGCGTCAGGTCGGTCACGCCCGGCACCGCCCGCGCCTCGAGCGCGGCGGCCAGCGCATGCACGCGCAGGCGCAACGCCAGGTCCAGCTCCATGGGCCCGTACTCCACCAGCAGGCTCTCGCTGCCGCTGCGCCGGTACGTCACCGCCGGGGTGTCGTCGCCCTCCGGGATGCGCCCCATGACAGCGTCGCGCACCGGGGCGCGCGGCGCGGGCGGAACGGGCGGGGCGGCCAGGTCGGCGACGGCCCGGTCGCGGGCCTCCGCCGCGGCGTGCGCATCGTCGGGGTGCACCAGGCGCAGGCGGACGGTGTCGCCGGGCGACAGCTGGCCGAGCTTCCACAGCTCGTGGCGGGCGACGGTGACCGGGCACACGAACCCGCCCAGGCTGGGCCCGTCGGGCCCCAGCACGACGGGCATGTCACCCGTGAAGTCCACGGCGCCGACGGCGTACGGCGTGTCGTGGATGTTGGACGGGTGAAGGCCCGCGTCGCCGCCGTCGGGGCGCACCCAGACAGGTGCGGGCCCCACAAGCCGCACGCCAGTGCGGTCGCTGTTGTGGTGGACCGTCCACGGCTCGGCCAGCATCGTGTCGATGTACTCGGGCGCGAAGAAGTCGGGCGCGCCGTGCGGGCCGTACAGCACGTCGATGGTCCACTCCGCGCCGATCGCGGGCCGCAGCGCGTGCGGGCACGCGGCGGGCGGTGCGGGCTCGTCCTGGGGGGCGGGGTCGACGTGGAGGGCGGGGTCGAGGCGCAGGACGTCGCCCGTGCGCAGCGCGCGGCCGCCGTGCCCCCCGAAGCCGCCCAGCGCGAACGTGGTGCGGCTGCCCAGGTAGCGGGGGGCCCGCCAGCCGCCACGCACGGCCAGGTACCCGCGGGCGCCCGGGCCCACCACCTGGCCCAGCCGCAGCTCGCCGCCCGCCGGCACGGCGCGCGGCTCCCACAGGGGCACGGCGAGGCCGTCGACCGTGGCGCCCATGTCCGCGCCGCCCAGGCAGATCACCGTCTCCACGGCGAATCGCAGCGTCGGGCCGATGCGGGTCATCTCCAGCACGGCCGCGTCGGACGGGTTGCCCAGGATTCGGTTGGTGAGGCGGTGCGAGAGGTCGTCCATGGGGCCCGACGGCGGCACCCCCACGGCCCAGTAGCCGAGGCGCCCGGGCCAGTCGTGCAGCGCGGACACGAGGCCCGGGGAGATCACCTCGGCGGTCGCCGTGCGGTGGTCAACGCCGGACAGCGCGGCCGTCACGGGGGCTCCCTCGGCGAACGGCCCGTGCCGCACGGCATCGCGCAGCAGCGGCAGGTTCGTCTCGACGCCCCACACCTCGGTGGCGTCCAGGGCGGAGGCCAGCAGGCGCAGCGCCTCCGGGCGGTCGGCGCCGTGCACGACGATCTTGGCCAGCAGCGGGTCGTAGTGGGGCGTGACCTCCGTCCCGGCCTCGATCCACCCGTCCACGCGGGCGTCGTCCGGCCACTCCACGGCCGTGATCGTGCCGACGCTGGGCCGGAAGTCGCGGGCCGGATCCTCGCTGTACACGCGGGCCTCGACGGCATGGCCCTCGGGTTCCCGGTCGTGCCAGCCCGCCAGCACGTCCTCGCCGCACGCCAGGCGCACCATCCACTCCACGAGGTCGATGCCGAGCACCGCCTCCGTGACGGGATGCTCCACCTGCAGGCGGGTGTTGACCTCGAGGAAGTAGGGCTCGTGCGTGTCGGCGTCGAGGAGGAACTCCACGGTGCCGGCCGAGCGATACGCGACGCGCTCACACAGCGCCACCGCCGCGTCGCGCAGCCGCGCCCGCGTGGTGTCGGGCAGGTCGGGCGCCGGGGACTCCTCCAGCACCTTCTGGTTGCGCCGCTGCAGCGAGCAGTCGCGGTCGCCCAGCGCGACGACGCGGCCCCGCCCGTCGCCGAACACCTGCACCTCGACGTGGCGGGCGCGGGCGACGTAGCGCTCGAGGAAGACGTCGGCGGCGCCGAAGCTGGCCGCCGCCAGGTGCCCGACGCGGGCGAACTGGTCGCGCAGCGCGCCGGGCGTGTCGCAGATGGCCATGCCGATGCCGCCGCCACCCGCCGTGCTCTTGAGGATCACCGGGTAGCCGATGCGCTCCGCCTCGGCCGCGGCCTCGTCGGCATCGTCCAGCACGCCCGTGCCCGGCAGCAGCGGCACGCCGCACTCCCGGGCGAGGTCGCGCGCGGTGTCCTTGCGCCCGAACGCGCGGATCTGGGCGGGCGTGGGCCCGCAGAACCCGATCCCGGCGGCCTCCACGGCCTCGGCGAACGCGGCGTTCTCGCTGAGGAACCCGTACCCCGGGTGCACGCACGCTGCCCGGTGGGCGCGCGCCGCGTGCACCACGGCGTCGGCCCTCAGGTAGCTGTCGGACGGAGCGGGACCGCCGATGCGCTCGGCGACGTCGGCCTCGCGCACGTGCGGCGCGGCCGCGTCGGCGTCGGAGTACACGGCGATGCCGGTGCCCCCCATCTCCCGGACGGTGCGCAGCACGCGCCGCGCGATCTCGCCGCGGTTCGCCACCAGCACGCGGGGGTCGCCGCTCACGCGTCGCACTCCCTGACGATCAGGCGGATGGGCGTGGGGTCGAACCCGTTGCACGGGTTGTTGACCTGCGGGCAGTTCGAGATGACCACCAGCGTGTCCATCTCGGCGCGCAACTCCACGTACAGGCCCGGCGACGAGATGCCGTCCACGATGCCCAGCGTGCCGTCGGGCTCCACCGGCACGTTCATGAACCAGTTGATGTTGCTCACCAGGTCGCGCTTACCCAGCCCGTGGCGCCCGGCGGCCTGCAGGAAGTTCTCGACGCACGCATGCTGGTGCTTGGTGTGGTGGCCGTAGCGCAGCGTGTTCGATTCCTGGCTGCACGCGCCGCCGATGGTGTCGTGGCGGCCGCACGTGTCGTCCACCACCGTCATCATGACGTTGCCCTCGCCCGAGATCAGCCGCGAGCCCGTGGTGAGGAAGATGTTGCGCTGCGCCGCGATGGTGTCGGGCGCGCTGTAGCGCTCGTCGGTGCGGTGGGCGTTGTACAGCAGGCAGTCGACGGCCTGGTTGCCGCCCTCGTCGACGATGCGCAGGGTCTGGCCGGCGCGCACGACGCCGCTCCACGGGGCCCGGGCGGGCACCACCTCGTCCAGGATCACGCTCACCGGGCGCCTCCCCGGGCCGCAACGGCCTCGTCGGTGTTGTCGTACGCGCGTCCGCGCTCCGGGCTGGAGCGCCGTACGGGATCATCGGGCCCGGCGGGATCCCCCGCCCACGCGGTGAGGCGCACCGGCGTCGCCGCGTACTCGGCGCGGTCGTCCAGGCGGTGCGGGCAGTTGGCGAGGCACACCACGAGATCCATCTCGGCGCGCAGCGTCACGTGCGTCCCGGGGGCCGGCGCGCCGTCGAGGGTCAGGGCCCCGTCGGCGTCCACCGCGACGCGTTTGAACAGGGTGAGCGCGGGCGGCAGGTCGCGGGCGCCGAGGTCGTTCTTCGCCAGCGCCACCAGCAGCCGGTCGCGGGCGGCCGGCGCCGGCCCCCACACCTCCCCGCGGCCGTACCGCGCGGCGTTCTCGGCGGCCGTCGACGCCCCGCACAGCGCGTCGTGCCGGGCCGACGTGTCCTCCACCAGCGACGCCATCACGCGCCCCATGTCCGACAGCAGGACGGCCCCCGGCCCGAGGTACGCCTGCCACTGCACCTTCACGGTGTCGGCCACGTTGAGGCGCTCCTGCGGCGCGTCGCCGCGGTGCAGCACGAGCGACACGCACGCATCGCCCTCGACGTCCGCCAGGCGCAGGCGGGCGCCGCGCGGCAGACGGTGCGTGGCGTACCCGCCCGGGCCGAGCGTCTCCTCCCACAGCAGGTCGGCCGGGTCGACGCCGGCGGGCGGATCGGCCGCCAGGCGGGCGGGCACGGTGGGCTGGGTGGCCGCGCGTGCCCCCGCCTGCGCGCGGGCGTGGTCACGCGCGGCGTGGGTCGTGGCGGTGGCGGACGGTGTGCTCACGGGCGTCTCCCGGTCGGGTTGCCGGGTTTCTACACCATGTCGAAATAGGCCACCCTGGCCCGATGGCCAAACCGGCGCGACCCCGGCCACGGGGCGCCCCGCCGGCACGCGGCCCGTCTGGCATGCTGGCCCGCATGTCGCCGCACGCCCAGACCCCCGACGGGACCCGCCCGGGCCGGGCGCGCGGGCGCATCGGGCGCCCCCGCGCGGACGGCAGCGCGCACGACGGCGACCCGCGCGACGAGATCACGGCCGCCGCCAGCCGTCTGTTCTCCGAGCGCGGCGTGGCGGGCACCACCATGAGTGAGATCGCCCGCCGCTCCGGCCTGCGCCAGTCGTCGGTCTACTACTACTTCCGCGACAAGGAGGCGATCCTGGCCGGGATCGTGGCGTCGGCGAACCGGGTGGTGCTGGACCACCTGGACGCCGTCAACGCCCACGGCGGCACGGCCGCCGAGCGCCTGTACCGCATGATCCGCTTCGACGCGCGGCAGATGTGCCGCTTTCCGTTCGACATCAACGAGATCTACCGGCTGCCCGCCCTGCAGGAGGACCGCTTCGCGCAGTTCTGGGCCGAGCGCACGGCCCTCACGCACGCCGTGGCCGCCATGGTCGCCGACGGCGTGGCCGAAGGCAACCTGGTGGACACCGACCCGACGCTGGCGTCGCTGGTGCTGCTGTCGAACGACGAGGGCACGCAGAACTGGTTCCGCGCCGTGGGCGAGTTCGGCCAGGGCGCCGGCGCGTACGACGCCGACCGCGTCGCGGTCTTCGTGGCCGACCTCGGCGTCGGCGCGCTGCTGCGCGATCGCGCGGCGCTACCGCGCCTGCGGGAGCGCGCGCAGACCCTGGATCCGTAAGCACCGAGGGCCACCCCCTCGCCCGGTGGCCGAACCCGGCGCGCGGATGTTGCGCCGCCGGTCCAACACGCCCCCGGCCGGACTTTCAATACCGTCTCGAATCATGGAGACGACACCACCCGACATCGCCGGGCGGGGCCCCGTGCTGTGGGACGAGCTGACATGGGAGCAGGTCGCCCGGCTTGTCGCCGACGGCATGGACATGGCGATCCTGCCCGTCGGCGCCACAGAGCAGCACGGTCCCCACCTACCCCTGGGGATGGACACGCTGGCCGCCGTGACGGTGGCGCACGGCGTGTCGGCCCGCACCGGCATCCCGGTACTGCCGGCGCTGCCCGTGGGCTGCTCCCTGGGCCACACCACCCGGTGGCCGGGGACGCTGTCGCTGCGCCCGGCCACGCTGGCCGCCGTCGTGACCGAGGTGGCGGCGTGGCTCCACGCCGCCGGCGTGCGCCGGCTGCTGCTGCTCAACGGCCACGTCACGAACGCCGCCCCGTTGCGCTGCGCGCTGGAGGTGACCCGTCACGACCTGCCCGGCATGCGGGTGGCCCTGAGGTCGCTGTGGGAGGCCTCCCCCGAGGCTCACCGCGTGTACCACGACGACGCCGCCAACTTCCACGCCAACCGGGCCGAGACGTCGCTGGTCCTCGCCGTCAGACCCGACCTCGTCCACATGGACCGGGCGGTGGACGAGCCCGACAGGGGTGCCGACCACTTCTTCGCCTACCCCGTGGACCACGAGACCCGCACCGGCACCGTCGGCGCCCCCACGGGCGCCACCGCCGACGAGGGCGCGCGCCTGATCGAGGAGTGCGTCGCGTCCCTCTCCGCCCAGCTCTCGGTCGCCCTGACCGAGGACCCACCGATCACCCCGGAGGACACCGCATGAGCACCACGCACCCCGACACCGCGGGCGTCGCGGCCGAGTTGGAGGCCCGCGGCGTCCGACACGCGCTCGCGAGCTTCGTGGACGTGCACGGCATCTCGAAGGGCAAGGTCGTGCCCATCGCGCACGTGCCCCACTTCTTCGACGGCAGCGAGCTGTACACGGGCGCCGCCCTGGACGCCGTGCCCCAGAAGGTCAACGACGAGGAGGTGGCCGCCCACCCCGACCCCGCATCGGCCACCGTGCTGCCGTGGAACCCCGAGATCGCGTGGTTCGCCAGCGACCTGCACCTGGCCGGCGAGCCGTTCCCGGCGTGCAGCAGGGGCATCCTGAAGCGCGCGCTGGCCCGGGCGGCGGACATGGGCTACACGTTCAACCTGGGCGTGGAGACCGAGTTCTACGTGCTGCGCGACGACGGTCACGGCGGCGTGGCGCCCGCCTCCGACCGCGACACGCTGGACAAGCCCTGCTACGACATCCGCGGGATGCTCGACAACTACCCGTGGGTGTCGCGCATCGTCGACGCGATGAACGAGCTGGGCTGGGACGTGTACTCGTGGGACCACGAGGACGGCAACGGCCAGTTCGAGACCGACTTCGCGTACGCCGACGCGCTGACGATGGCCGACCGGGTGGTGTTCTTCCGCCTCATGGCCAACGAGATCGTGCGCCCGTACGGCCTGTTCGCCACGTTCATGCCGAAGCCGTTCGGCAACCGCACCGGCAGCGGCGCGCACTTCAACATGTCGCTTGCCGACATCGACACGGGCGACAACCTGTTCGCCTGCGACGACGACCCGCGCGGGTGCGGCCTGTCGGAGCTGGGCTACGCGTTCATCGCCGGCATCCTGCGCCACGCGCCCGCCGTGTGCGCCGCCATCGCGCCGACCGTCAACAGCTACAAGCGGCTGGTGGCCCGGGGCAACATGAGCGGGCTGACGTGGGCACCCATCCAGGTGTCGTACGGCAACAACAACCGCACCAACATGCTGCGCATCCCGCTGGCCGGCGGCCGCGTGGAGTGCCGCGCGGCGGACATCAGCACGAACCCGTACCTGGGCGCGGCCATGATCCTGGCCGCCGGGCTCGAGGGCGTCCGCGAGGGCCTGGAGCCCGGCGAGCCGTTCCACGAGGACATGTACGCGCATACGCCCGCCGAGCTTGACGCCATGGGCATCCGCTTCCTGCCCCGCACGCTGGGCGAGGCCGTCGAGGGCTTCGCCGCGGACCCGCTGGCCCGCGAGGCGTTCGGGCCCCTGATGCATGACGCGTTCACCGAGTTCAAGCGCGCGGAGTGGACCGAGTACCACAACCACGTGTCCGACTGGGAGCGCGACCGCTACCTGCGGATGTTCTAGGTCGCCACCCCGGCTTCGCCGCGTGGACAAGCGGCGCGCGAGCCACTTCCGCCCGCGGGCCCACGGCGCGCCGGCGTCCTTTCCATACGTTGTCAAAAGTCAGCCGGCACGCCCTGTGCCCGAGTCCCGGAGGTGCGCACTTGCGCCCCATGCCACGCATCATCGCCGCCATCGCCGCGTCCGCGGCCCTCGTGCTCTCGGCCGCCGCGTGCGGCGGGGACGACTCATCCTCCGGGTCCGGAGGCTCGGGCGACCCCATCGTCATCGGCTACAGCGCGTGGCCCGGCTGGTTCCCGCTGAAGGTCGCCGAGGAGAAGGGCTTCTTCGACAAGGCCGGCGTGAAGGTCGAGCTCAAGTACTTCAACGACTACACGGCCTCCATCGACGCCCTCACCGCGGGCCAGACCGACGCCAACACGCAGACGCTCAACGACACGCTGGCCGGCGAGGCCGCGGGCGCCGACCTCAAGATCGTCGTCAACACGGACTTCTCGGCCGGCAACGACGCCGTGATCGTCGACAAGTCGATCACGAGCGTGAAGGACCTGAGGGGTAAGACCATCGCGGCGGAGGCCGGCGTGGTGGACCACTACCTGCTGCTGCAGGGCCTCGAGGCGAACGGGATGACCGAGAAGGACATCAACTTCCGCGGCTCTCCCACCGACGCGGCGGCCGCCGGCTTCGCGTCCGGCCAGTTCGACGGCGTCGCGGTGTTCGCCCCGTTCACCCTCGAGGCGCTGAAGCGTCCCGGGTCGCACGTGCTGTTCTCCAGCAAGGACTACCCGGGCTCCATCCCCGACCACATCGTGTTCGACGCGAAGACCGTCGCCGAACGCCCCGAGGACGTGCAGAAGGTGGTCGACGCGTGGTACGAGACGGTCGCGTACCTGAAGTCCAACCCCGCCGACGCCAGGGCCATCATGGCCAAGCAGGCCGGCGTGTCGGCGGACGAGTACAAGACGCTCGACGAGGGCACGAACATCCTCGACGCGAAGGACGCGCTGGCCGCGTTCACGGACGACGCCAAGCCCACGTCGGTGCCGGCCACGGCGAAGAAGATCAACCCGTTCCTCGTGTCGTCCGGCCTCACCAAGGAGGAGGCGCCGCTGGACGGCCTGTTCGCCCCCGAGTTCACGCAGAAGGCCGTCGACGGGAACGGGGGCTGATCCCCGTGATCCCGCGACGCACGGTGTTCGTGCGGTCCGACGACCGGCCCGGAGGCGTGACGCCCCTGGAGCCGGTCGCCGAGGGCGCCGCGCACCCTGCCCACACCCTCGACTGGCGCAACTCGCTCGCGGGGCGCAACGCCCCCACGCGCGGCACGCGCCGCCACCCCCTATTCCGCATCCGCGACGAGCTGTCGGCGCCATGGCGCGTGGGCCTGATGATCGTGGGGATGCTGGCGCCGCTCGCCCTGTGGCTGTTCATGTCGACCAGCTCGTCGACATCGCTGTTGGTGCCGTCCCCGGCCCAGACGTGGGAGGGCGCGCGGACCCTGTGGCACGAGGGCGTGCTGACCGGGGATGTCTGGGCCTCCGGCAGGCGCATCCTGATCGGCTACGCGATCAGCATGGCCATCGCGGTTGCGCTGGGCCTGCTCATGGGGTCCTTCCGATCGGCCGAGTCGTTCTTCGAGGCCCCCATCGCGTTCATGCGCTACATCCCGGCGACGGCCCTCGTGCCGCTCATGTTGTTCTGGCTGGGTATCGACGAGACGCCGAAGATCGCGCTGATCGTCATCGGCTCGGTGTTCTTCAACGTCCTCATGGTGGCCGACGTCGCCCGCAACGTGCCGCGCGAGCTCATCAATGCGGCGTACACGCTCGGCGCCGGCCGCCTGCGCGTGCTGCGGCGGGTGATCCTCCCCCACTCGGTCCCAGGGATCATCGACGTCGCGCGGATCAACCTGGCCGCGGCGTGGGCGATCCTCGTGGTCGCCGAGTTGCTCGCCGCCGACCAGGGCCTGGCGTTCCGCATCACCCGGGCGCAGCGCTTTCGCCAGATCGACGAGATGTTCGCACTGCTGATCATCTTCGGGATCATCGGCATCGTCACCGACCTGTCCCTGCGGTGGCTGCGTAACCAGAGCGCGCCGTGGGCGAGGCCGTGATGGGCGAGAACACGATCATCCTGCGGCCCGAGAAGCTCGAGGTCCGCGGCCTCGTCAAGCGCTACGGCGGCGGCCGGCGACGGCCCGGCACGCTGGCCGTGGACGGTGTCGACATCACCGTCCGGGCGGGTGAGCTGGTGTGCATCGTCGGCGCATCGGGCTGCGGCAAGTCCACGCTGCTCAACGTCGTCGGCGGCCTCGAGGACGCCACCGAGGGCGCGGCGGCCATCGACGGCGAACGCGTCGTGGGCCCGGGCCCCGACCGGGGCATGGTGTTCCAGGGGTACAGCCTCTTCCCGTGGAGGACCGTGCGCGAGAACGTCGCGTTCGGGCTCGAGGAGACGCGGATGCCGAAGGCCGACCGCGGCGCGCGCGTCGAGGCGTTGCTGGAGGTCATGGGCCTCACCGCGTGGGCCGACCGGCTGCCCAAAGAGCTGTCGGGCGGCATGCGGCAGCGCGTGGCGATCGCACGGGCCCTGGCGCCCGAGCCGGACGTGCTGCTGCTGGACGAGCCGTTCGGCGCCCTCGACACCCAGACCAAGCGCGTGATGCAGGACCACCTGCTGGACGTGTGGCGCCGCACCGGCGCCACCATCCTCATGGTCACGCACGACGTGGAGGAGGCGGTGTACCTGTCGTCTCGCATCTACGTGCTGACGTCCCACCCGGGCCGGGTGGGGGCGGAGGTGCCCGTGCCGTTCCCCGACGACCGCACGCCGGAAATCAAGCGCACGGACCGCTTCCACGCCATCCGCGATGAGATCCAGGCGCTGCTCACCGGCGAGGTCGTCATGGAGTGAGCCCCGGGGGCACACGCGGGGGCCGTCCACGGGCGAATACGCCTGAGGGCTCACCCGATCGGTCATCCAGTCCGGACCCCGGGACCGGACGCCAGTCGAGGGCCGACGAGGTGGGCCCCTCGCGCGGGATTCCGAGGGGTCCCGGCCGGGCCTCGTCGGTCTATGCGCACCTCCTGCCACCCCCGAGGTGCCCCCGCTGGGCGACGTCGCGATCGGCACGGGCGTGACCGGCTCTGCCGCTGGCCGTCGTCGCCGTGGGCGCGGGCCCGACGGGGCGGCACGCTGACGATCCCCGGGGTGGTGCTGCACAACACCCCGAATGCGGGACGTGCCCGACCGGCAGCCTGCCCGACCCTCACCGTCGCCGCTTCACCGCCGCGCGCACGAGTCCCCCCGGAACCGAGGTCTCTGCCGCTTCGAAGCCGCGGCCAAGCGATTCCCACGCCGGTTTCCGGCATGGGCGTGCACGGGTGTCGTATGCAGGGCGAAGGACGACACCGCCGTGAGGTCGAGTGCGGTCGACACCGGAAGCCGTGTCCGTCAGCCATCTGACCGGCTCCGGATGATGTCGATGATCGGCTGTTTCATCGTGTGTTTGCGTCGGTGAGTTCACCGGCGTACCCTCACTCCATGCCGATCCGTAAACTTCCACGCGCCGTGCCTCTTGCCTCAGGGCTGTTGGCCGTCCTGGCCCCCTCGCTCGCGCCGTCGATCGCCCACTCGGCCGTCTTCAAGGGCGTCCGCTACCCGGTGCAGGTCGACACCGACATCAACGTCCGCGTCGACTCGTCCTTCCGCGGGGACTCCAACGAATGCTCGTACGAGAACTCGCGGTCGAGGGTCTGGTTCACGATCGATCATCGCGCGTCCAGCAGGTCACGACAGCCGAACGCGGTGGCATCGTCCGGCAGGCTCGGCAGCCGAAACACCTTCGGCTTCACCAACTCGGTGGGACAGACCAACAGCGTCACCGGGCTGTTCAGCGCCAACGTCGACGTCAGGAACCTCGACGACCCACGCTGCGTAACGGCGAACGCAGCGCCGATCTTCGCCCGTTGCAATGGAGTCGGCGACTATTCGCACATGACCATGATGAACGCGATCTCCGGCTCCGGCATCTCCCAGAACGACGGTGTGATCGTGATCGGCCGCAACAAGCGCCGCACCCCGCCCACCGGCATCGCCGCGACGCCTCCGGGCACCGACATGGGCGAGCACTGCCTGCGCGCGATCCCGCGGATCGCGATGGCGGCGCCGCCGCGCGGCGAACGCAACGTCGAGGGGCTCACGGTCGAACGTAACAACCTCATCCTGGCGATCCCGGTCCGCAATGCGCGGCTCAAGCTGCGCTCCCTGGCGACGAAGCCGCGCATGACCTTTCCCATCGACATGACGGGGCCTTGCTGGGCCGTCGAGTCGCGACCCTCGATCCGGCTTGCCGACCGGAACAACGAGCGGGAACCCGGACCGATCCTGTGGCAGGACAAGCTTCCGTACCCCGCCTTCGGTGCCACCGAGAACGCGACGATCAACTGCACCGTGTCGGTCGACGGAACGGTCACGGTCACGCGCGTCGGCCGCGCGCGACGCAGCTAGGCACTCGCGGCGAGGGGCCGGGCACGCGCAGGGTCGCGTGACGGGGCGCCCCGCCGTGCGCTTGGTGGACGAGCGCCGGGACGAGCGGGCCTTCGGTCGCCGCACCCGGCTCATCGCCCTGGGCGGCGCTATCGCGGCCGGCGACGGTGGCCACGGCCCCTGCGTGGCCCGTCCACGACGGCGACCCGGCACCACCCGCCGGCGTGACGCCCGTTTCGCGACGGAGTGGGACGCCGGGTTGATCGGACCGCACCTCGCCACGAGGCCGCGGCGGTCGGCGGCCGGTCACGCCCGGACGCCGACGTCGGAACCGCCCCGTAGAATCCTCGCCGATGCGCCGCAGCCACGACCGTCTGAACGAAGCCGTGGCGGCCTATGCGCCCGTCGCCCAGGAGGGCCGCGATCGCCTTTTCGCCATCGCCGAGCGCACCGCGCCGTACGAGCTGAACCTCGACGAGGGGGCTCTCGTGCTGGACGGCCACCGATTCGCCGCGGCGCTGCTGGGGTCCCTGTCGCGCGCGTCGTACACGTGGCTGTGGGCGTGGGCGAACCCGGCTATCGGCCCCGACCACCCCACGTCGGCCGCGTCGCTGCGCCTGCGGGACGAGATCGGGCCCGTCCGCGGCTGGTGGGAGCTGGAGGACGACGCCTTCCCGCTGGAGGGCGTCATCGACGCCGGGTACGGCCCCGGCGCCAGCGTCGCATCGGTCGCCGCCACGACCATCGGGGCGGGGGCGTACTTCGGTGTGGACTACGGCGACGGCATCGCGTACCTGGCCATCACCGACCCCGCGGTGCGGCGCACCCCGCCGTCGGCGCTGACCCTGCCCCACCGGCTGCGGACCGCCGCCGCCGCCGTGCCCGGCCACGCGCGGGCGCAGGCGCTGACATACGCCCGCGAGCACGGCATCTCCGCCGACGACCACGGTCGCTCGGTCGTGCTGCCGCTGGCCGATGGCGTGGTGGTGCTGGAGATCGGCGCCGACGGCTCGCTCGGTGAGATCCACGCGGCCACCGAGCACTCGCACTGACCCAGGGAGACCGAATGGACACCGTACAACGTGCGATCAGGGAGCGCCGCTCGGTCACACGCGTGGCCGACACGCCGGTGGAGCGCGCGCGGCTGAACGCGCTGATCGAGGCGGCCCTGTGGGCCCCCAACCACAAGCTCACCCTGCCCTGGCGGTTCGTGGTGGTCAGCGGCGACGCACGTGACGCCCTGGGCGACGCGCACGCGGACGCGCGGCGCCGCCTCGACCCAGGCCTCACCCCCGAGGGGGCCCTGGCGCAGCGGGCCCTCACGCGCCGCGCTCCGCACATCATCGTGTGCGCGGTGCGCCACCCCGGCGACGACCCCGTGGCGCGCCGTGAGGACCGCGACGCCGTCAGCGCCGGCATCCAGAACATGCTGCTGGCCGCGCACGCCGATGGGCTCGGCGCGGTGTGGCGCACCGGGCCGTTCGTCGACGAGCCCGAGGTGCGCGCGCACCTGGGTTGCGGCCCGGGCGAGGAGATCGTCGGGTTCGTGTACGTCGGCCTGCCCGACGGGGACGCGCCGCCCGCTCCGCCACGGCCGGCTACCGCCGACGTGGCGGAATGGCGCGACGGATAGTGGCCCCCGGGCCCGTGCCCCGGGCCCCGCGGCGCGCTACCGTGCCCGACCATGATCTCTGACGACGTTCGCCGCCCCGTGCGGCCGGTGCGGATCCTCACCACCGGCGGCACCATCGCCATGGGCGGTGCCGAGGGGGTGGCGCCCGAACTCGACGCGGACGGGCTGGTGGACGGCGTCGCCGGACTGTCACGGTTCAGCGGCCTCGAGGCCATCACGCTCATGAACAAGCCCAGCGCCCACCTGACGCTGGACGATCAGCTGACCGTCTGCCGCACGGCCCGCGACCTGGCGCGCCAGGGCTTCGGCGTCGTCGTGACGCACGGAACGGACACGCTTGAGGAGACGGCGATGCTGTGCGACGTGCTGCACGACGCGGACGCGCCCATCGTGTTCACGGGCGCCATCCGGCCGGCGTCCGCGGCCGGGGCCGACGGGCCCGCGAACCTGCTGGACGCCGTCAGCGTGGCCGCGTCCGGCGACGGCGCCGGCCTCGGCTCGCTCGTGGTGTTCGGCGGGGAGATCCATCACGCCCGGTGCGTGCGCAAGACCGACACCACGTCGCTCGTGGCGTTCTCGTCGCCGCAGGTGGGGCCACTGGGTCGGGTCACGGAGGGGCACCCCACGATCTGGTCGCGCATCCCGCGAAACCTGCCGGTGGACCCGGAGGCGCTCGACCGGCGCGTCGTGATCCTGCCGACGTGCTCGGGTGACGACAGCCTGCTGGCACGGGCGGCGCTGGCCACGGAGCCACACGGCGTGGTCATCGGCACACTGGGAGGCGGCCACCTGGCCCCCGACCTGCTGGAGTTGTGGGCCACGCAGGCCGAGCGCATCCCGGTGGTGGCGTACTGCCGTCCCGAGCGCGGCACGTTGCTGACCACCACCTACGGATATCGCGCGTCCGAGCGAGACCTGCGCGACTCCGGCGTCATCCCCGCCGGCTTCCTGTCGCCCCAGGCCATCCGCATGAAGCTGCTGGCGTGCCTGTCGTCGGGCCTGGACATCGCCGCCATCCGCTACCGCTTCCGCCAGGACGACGGTTGACCGTCCCTTTGCCGTGCCGTGGCCGTCGCTAGGTAGCACGCCGATCTAGATAGGCAGACAATAGGGGCGTGACCGAGAACCCCTACCCCAGCGAGTGGCTCCGCGGCGTCCTCGGCCTCGCCGTGCTTCGAGTGATCGCCGACGGCCCCACGTACGGGTACGCGATCGCGCTGGCGCTGGCCGACCAGGGCTTCGGGGAGATCAAGGGCGGCACCCTGTACCCCCTGCTGGGGCGCTTCGAGGAGTCGGGCGACGTGAGCGCCGAATGGCGCGAGGGCGACGGTGGCCCGGGCCGCAAGTACTACCGGCTCACCGAGTCCGGGCGGCGCCTGCTGCACGACCGCGGGCGCATGTGGCACGGGTTCGCCCGACACATGTCGGGGTTCCTCACGACGATGCCGACGGAAAGGATCGAACGATGAGCGGGCGCACTGCAAGCGTGGGCATGACCAAGGCCTGGCGGGACCGAGCGGCCCTGGAGCTGCGCATACGGGGCGCGTCGGGCGGAACCATCGGCGACGCCCTGGCGGTCGTCGACGCGCACTGCGCCGACAGCGGCCAGGCGGCCGAGGAGGCGTTCGGCACGCCGCGCGCCTACGCCGAGTCGGTGCCCCTGTCCGACGACGAGCGCCGCCGCCTCTCCCCCGCGATGCTCGCGCGACACGCCGTGCCGAGCGTCGCGGGCCTGGCGGGCATGCTGCTGGCGTTCGCCGTGGTCGACGCGGTGCACGCGGGCGACCCGGTGGCGATCCGCGCCGGCGTAGCGCTGGCGATCGCGGTGATGCTGTGCGCGGCGGTCGCGCTCGTGGCGATGGGGCGGGTGTTCCTGCGGCACCTGTGGGCGGGCGCGCTGCTGGTGGCGACCGCGCTGGCGGCCACGATCGCGCTGGAGGCCGGCGTTCGCGGCACGCTGGCGAGGATGCCCGTGTGGGCCGCCGTCGCCGGCGCCGCGGCGCTGCTGGCCGCCTCCGTGGTGCTCCAGTACCGCGACAGGGATCTCGACCCCGTCTCCGACCCCCTGACGGGGGACCCGTCCCCGCGGTCCACGGCCATCGTGGCAGCGCTGACGCCCTGGCTGTTCCCGCTGATGACCGGCCTCGGCGTCGCCCTGATCGCGGCGATCAACGCCACGGCGTGAACCTCCGGGTGCCCGCCCCGGGCGCGGGGCGGGCACCCGGCAGCCGCGTCAGTGCTCCGGCACCGCGGAGCGCTCGGGTGCGTTCTCCAGGCCCGTGAGGACGAGGCTGGCCTCGCCGCCATAGCGCTTGTTCAGGTTGATGATGAGCGCCGTGGAGCCCTCGATCACGATGGCGTTGGCCAGCGGCCCGGCGTCCAGGCCACGTGCGCCCGGCAGGTCCTTCGTGAGCTCGATGACGGCCTCGCGGGCCGCCTTGCTCTTGCCGCACACCATCACGTCGGCGTGCAGGTCGTGGCGGGCCTGCAGCGCCGCCGCGGGCAGGTTGTTGTACGCCACGACGACCTTGGCCTCGGGGGCGAGCTCCTGGATGCGGTGCGCGCAACTGGGGCCCCCTCCGGGCAGCTCGTCGCCCTGCACGGCCATGGCGCCGGACTTGCCGAACTTCAGGGCGTTCACCACCGACACCACCACCTTGCCGGCCAGCGCGTCGGCCAGGGCGGGGATCGTCGAGTCGATGCCCTCCCACGGGATCGACACGATGGCCATCTCGCCCTCCGCGGCGGCCTCGGCGTTCTCCATGGGGACGAAGTTCCCCTCGGGATAGCCCTCGCGCAGGCCCGCGGCGGCCTGGTCGGCGCGCTCCTGGCTGCGGGAGCCGACGACGATGTCGTGTCCGGCCGCCGCGAAGCAGATGGCAAGGCCGCGGCCCAGGTCGCCGGTGCCGCCGAAGATCGCGATCTTCACGTGTTCTCCACCCTTGGTCGTGTTATTCGTCGCCCACCCGCCGCCGGGCGGCGAGGAGCGTGTTCGCCAGCAGGAAAGCGATGGTCATGGGGCCCACGCCCCCGGGCACGGGCGTGATCCACCCGGCCACGTTCGACGCCTCGCCGAAATGGATGTCGCCGCGCAGGCCGTCGTCCGTGCGGTTGATGCCCACGTCGATGAGGGCCGCCCCGGGCTTGATCCAATCGCCCCGGATCATCTCGGGGCGCCCGACGGCGGCCACCAGCACGTCGGCCGTGCGGCAGAGCCCGGGGAGGTCGCGCGTGCGCGAGTGCGCGATGGTCACGGTGCAGTTGCGCTCGAGCAGCAGCATGGCCTGGGGCTTGCCGACGATGAGGCTACGGCCCACCACGACGGCGTTCGCGCCCTCCAGGGGCACGCCGGCGTCGTCGAGCAGGCGCATCACCCCGGCGGGCGTGCACGGCACGTTGCCGGGCTCCCCGCGCATCAGGCGGCCCATGTTGCCGGGCCCGAAGCCGTCGACGTCCTTGTCGGGGTGGATGCGGGCGGCGATGAGGGGCTCGGAGAGCTGGTCGGGCACGGGCAACTGGACCAGCATGCCGTCCACGTCGCGCGCGTCGTTGAGCTCGTCGATGACCTGGTCCAGCTCAGCCTGCGACGTGTCGCCCGGCAGCGTGATGCGGCGCGAGAACATGCCACACTCATCGGCCTGGCGGGCCTTGTTGGCCTGGTAGATCTCGCTGGCCGGGTCGTCGCCCACCTGGATGCCCACCAGACCGGGCGGACGGCCGTGCGCGGCCAGGAACCGGGCGACGCCCTCCGCGACCTCGTGCCGCACGACGGCGGCCGCCGCCCGCCCGTCGATGATCGTCGCGCTCATGCCGTCTCCACCTTTCGCATCGGGGCCGCCCCGGCCATCAGCCGGCGCTCGGTGCCGTCGTTCGCGAACCTCACGCGCACAAGACTGCCACGCGATTCGACCCCCGTGACCACCCCCTCGCCGAACGTCGCGTGGACGACGTTGTCGCCGGGGTCGAAACGCCCGCCCGGCTGGGTGCGTCCGGGGGCGGACGCGACCCGGTGGCCGAGCGTCGCGGCCGTCGCCCGCCGCGCCGGCCCGCGTGAGGTCGCCCGGGTTGCCGTGACGGGGATCTCTGCCAGGAACCGCGACGGCAGGCGGTACTCGCGCGACCCGCGAAAACCGCGCGTCTCGGCGTGCGTCAGGCCCAGGCGGCGCCGCGCGCGGGTCATGCCGACGTAACAGAGGCGCCGTTCCTCCTCGAGGGCCTCCGGTGTGTCGCTGCGCGAGTGCGGGAACGTCCCGTCCTCCATACCGGTCATCATCACGACGTCGAACTCGAGGCCCTTCGCGTTGTGCACCGTCATCAGCGTGACGGCGCCCGTGTCCTGGTCCACCAGGTCGCCGTCCGACTGCAGCGCCACCTCGTCGAGGAACCCCTGCAGGCTCGGCTGGTCGGCTGTGGCCTGGTATTCGGCGGCGACGGAGACGAGCTCGTCCAGGTTCTCGAGGCGCCCCTGGGCCTCCAGCGTGCCGTCGGCCTCGAGCATGGCCCGCAGCCCCGAGCCGTCCACGGCCATCCGCACGAGCTGGTCGAACGGCAGCCCGGCGCGAGCGGCCTGCGACAGTTCGGCGAACAGCGTCGCGACGGCCGCCAGGGAGCGGCGCTGGGCGGCGGTGAGGCCGTCGACCATGTCGGCCTGCGCCGGGGCCTCGCCGATGCCCATGCGGTGCGTGTCGGCGAACGCCTGCAGCTTCTGCACGGCGCCCGGGCCGATCCCGCGCCGGGGGGTGCCCATGGCGCGGGTGAACGCGATGACATCCCCGGGGTTGGCGACGGCCCGCAGATAGGCCAGCGCGTCGCGCACCTCGGCGCGCTCATAGAACCGGGGTCCGCCCACGACCGCGTACGGGATGCGCCGGCGCACCAGCTGGTCCTCGATGGCGCGGCTCTGTGCGTTGGTGCGGTAGAACACCGCGATCTGGTCCATCCGGACGCCCTCGGCCGCGGCGCGATCGATCTCGGACGCCACGGCGCGGGCCTCGTCGTGCTCGTCGCGGAACCCGGCGACGGTCAGCGGCTCACCGTCGCCGAGGTCGGTCCACAGCTTCTTGGGCCGGCGGCCGGTGTTGAGCGCCACCACGGCGTTCGCGGCGGCCAGGATGGTGCCCGTGGAGCGGTAGTTCTGCTCGAGGGCCACGACGCGGGCGTCGGGGTAGTCGCGCTCGAAGTCCAGGATGTTGCGCACGTCGGCGCCGCGCCACGAGTAGATGCCCTGGTCGTCGTCACCCACGGCCATCACGTTGTTCTGCGGCGCGGCGAGGATGCGCACCAGGCGGTACTGCGCGTGGTTCGTGTCCTGGTATTCGTCCACCATCACGTGCTGGAAGCGGCTCTGGTATCGATGGCGGGTGGCCTCGTCGTTCTCCAGCAGGCGCACCGTGACCATCAGCAGGTCGTCGAAGTCGAGGGCCCCCGCGGCCCGCAGGCGGTCGGCGTAGCGCCGGTACAGGCGCACGACGATGTCGTCCGTGAACGAGCCCGCCTGGGAGGCGAGATCCTCGGGGGCCAGCAGGCGGTTCTTGGCGTCCGAGATCTGGGCCAGCACGGCGCGGGGGGCGAACCGCTTGGGGTCGACGTCCTCGTCCACCAGGCACTGACGCATGAGGCGCGCCTGGTCGTCGGCGTCGTAGATCGTGAAGTCGCGCGGCAGGCCGGCCGCCTCGGCCTCGCGGCGCAGGATGCGCACGCACGCCGAGTGGAACGTGGACGCCCACACCTCGCGCCCCAGCGGGCCGATGAGGCCGACGATGCGCTCGCGCATCTCCCCCGCGGCCTTGTTCGTGAAAGTGATCGCCAGGATCGCCCAGGGGGGAACGCCCCGCTCGGCCACGAGGCGCGCGATGCGGTGCGTCAGCACCCGCGTCTTGCCGCTTCCCGCCCCCGCCAGCACCAGAAGCGGCCCCTCGTCGTGAAGGACCGCTTCCGCCTGCGGGGGGTTGAGGTGGGCGACGAGGTCGGTCACCCCCTCACTCTATCGGCGGCCGAGGCCGCCCCGGGATCTGCGTCAGCCGGTGACGGCGGGTCGGACGGCGGCCGGGCGCCGGCCGGCGAACAGCGTCGCGGCAGTGGCGCGGACCGTGCGGGTCCCGCTCGCCGTCGCCGTGGCCACGTTCACCCGGCGGCCCGACACGGTGGACGCGGTGCGCACCGAGATCACGACCCGGCGGGACGCACCCGGGGCCAGGCGGCCGACGTTCCAGCGCACGGCGCCGGAGCGGGCCCGGGCGCCCGCGGCGCGCTCCACGGTCAGACCCGACGGCAGCCGGTCGGTGAGCGTCACGTTGCGGGCCTCGGTGGTGCCGCGGTTGGTCACCGTGATGACGTACCGCACGACGGCGCCGGCGGTGGCCCGGGCCGGACCGGTCTTGCGCAGCGCCAGGCGCGGTGCGCCGGCGGTCTGGGCGAGCACGGCCACCTGGGGGGCGGGCGTGGCGACCGGGGCAGGCGTGGTCGTGCCGGACGGCGTCGCGTTCGACGGCGGCGTCACGACGGGCGTGGTGCCGGTGCTGGGGTTGGGGATCACCACCGGGGCGGCCGTGAACGCCACGCTGATGCCGGCGGTGATCGTGGACGGCTCGGCGATGACCGTCTTCTGCTGGGGGTAGTCGGTCGGAACGAGGGCCATCACGCGTCCGTCTCCCGCCGTCGCGGCGGTGACGCGGGCCGTGCCCGGCGTCAGACGCGTCAGGTTCACCCTGGCCGTCCCGTCGGACCCCAGCACCACGCTCGCGGCCGACAGCGTGCCGTCGCCGGCCGGAATGGTGAGGTCCACCGCGGCGCCGGCCTTGCCGGTGACGGTGACGACGGCCTGGGTCGCGCCGGCGGCCGGGGCGGCGGCGGACAGGGCGATCGCCGTGGGCGTCGCCGCGGCCGCGCGGGCCTCGGCAACCAGGGCCGCCACCTCGGCGTTCAGCGCCGCGTTGGCGGTCGGGTTCGTGGCGCGCACGTCCCCGACGATGACCCACACGGCGATCTGTGCGACCTCCGCGCGGTGCGCGTCGGCGGCGGACGCCCCGGTGGCGGGCGCGACCCAACGCGACGGCGTGGCCGTGTCGAGGATGTACCCGACGGCACGGTTGTCGGCGGCGGTCATGTCCTGAGGCACGACGTTCACAGGGTGGGTCCCGATGTCGTACGTGTGGCCGAGGTCGACACAGAGCACGTTGCGCAGGTCACCCGCGTCGATGCGGGTGTGCACTGCGCCCGCCCAGGCGGCCTTCGCGGTGCCGTCGGGGAGGTACACCGTCACGTTCTGACCGGTGTAGCCGTCGTCCGTGCGGGTCGCGGCCGTTGCCGTGGCCGTGCCGGCGACGAGGGCGGCGGCCGTGAGGACGGCGATGGCGCGGCGGGAGCAGAGGTGGGGTGCCATGGTGGCCCTCCTGTCCGTGGTGTGGGCGGTCCTGCCCACACCACGAAGGGTGCCACCGCGGGCCCCCCGCACCGCGAGCCGAAAGACCAATTCGACCCGTACTTTCGGTCAGGTCGCGCTAGATGTGTGCCCCGTCTCCGTAGAACATGGGCTCATCCTGGGTGAGGGCCTTGACCTGGCGCTCGGCCCGTCCCATGCAGTCCGCCCCGGGGATGCGCGGCGGGGGCGTCCCGCCCTCGCGCAGCACCTTCACCTCGGCGTCGAGCCGCTCGATGCAGTCCATCAGCGAGCGGAACACGTCGGCCACCGGGTCGGGCAGCCGCTCGAGGCGGCCGTTCGCGTCGTCCGGGGCCACCTTGCGGCCGTCGATGATGACGGGGCGCCCCGGGTTGCCCACCACGGTCGAGCGCGGCGGCACGTCGCGCACCACGATGCTGCCCGCGCCGATCTTCGCGTCCTCGCCCACCGTGATGGCGCCCAGCACCTGCGCCCCGGTGCCCACCACCACGCGGTCTCCGATGGTGGGATGGCGCTTTCCGCCCTGCTTGCCGGTGCCGCCCAGCGTGACGCCCTGGTAGATGGTGACGTCGTCGCCGACCTCGGCCGTCTCGCCGATGACGACGCCCATGCCGTGATCGATGAACACGCCGTTGCCCAGCGTGGCGCCGGGGTGGATCTCGATGCCGGTGAGGAACCGCCCCACCTGCGACACCAGCCGGGCGCCGACCTTCATGTCGGCCCGGTACAGCGCGTGCCCCAACCGGTGGATCCAGACGGCGTGAAGTCCCTGGTACATCAGCAGCTCGAGCGGCGAGTGAAGCGCGGGGTCCCGCTCGCGGACGGCGCGGAAGTCGCGGGCGAGCGCGCTCCGCACGCGACTCAGCACACCTGACGTGGTGTTCTGGACGGTCATCCGGCCAAGTATAGGCTTCGTGGCATGAGCGACAGCCCACTCGGTCCGGTCGTCACCGCCCCCGGCGCGACGTGCCGGCTGCGGCCCTCCCCCACCGCCCTCGCCGTCCGCCTGGACGGCCTGCGCGCCCGTGACGCGGCCGCGCTCGACGCCCTGCTGGCCCAGCTCCCCGCGCCCCCCTGGGACGCCGATGTACCGGCCGGCGACCCACTGGCGGGGCTGCTGGCCGCCGCGGGTTTCGGCGAGTACGCGCGCGGCACCCTGTGGGCACGCCCCGTGGAGGGCATCCCTGGCGCCGCGCCCGCGGGGCTGCTGCAGGTGGAGGACTACCGCAACACCATGGCCGGCCACTTCCTGGCCGCCGAGCGCCGCGCCATGGAGGGCCTCGGCGCGTTCGCCGAGATGGGCAGCCCGTCGGGCTACGAGTGGGGCGAGGGCCAGGGCGTGTTCGTCGTGGCGTACCTGCGCGGCGAACTGGTGGGTTTCGCGCACGCGGACATGCCGGACGGCATCATCGACTGGATGGGCGTCATCCCCGCCGCACGCCGTAAGGGCGTGGGGACGGCGCTGGTGCGGGGGCTGGCCGACCGGGTGCGCGCCGCCCGGGGCACGCACCTGATGGCGTTCGCGGAGGACGGGTCCGCCGGGGCACCCTTCTTGGCCGCGATGGGGTTCGCGGCCAAGGGGGCGCGGACCCTGCTGATCCTCCGCGCGGCCCCGGCCGTCGGCTAGCGGATCACCACCCTGGCCTTACCGCGCGCGATGGCGCCGGTGGCCGCGGTCGCCATCAGCCGCACGGTGTAGACGCCGCGGGGCGCGGCGCGCCGGCCGATGCGGCGGTTCCACGCCACGGCCCGCGGGCCGGGGGCCACGCCCTGCAGGATGGTGGCCACACGGGTCCTGCCGCGGAACACGGTCGCCAAGACCGTGCCACGCGACGACAGCGCCACCGGCATGCGCACGCTGCGGCGGCCCACCACGGGCCGGCCCACCAACATCACCAGCCGCGACGCCGACGGGGCCGACGGGGCCGACGTCCCCTGGGGGCCCGTGGCGCCGGTGGCGCCCGTGGCTCCGTGCGCCCCGGTGGCGCCGGCCGACCCCGGCTCACCCCGCGGGCCCGCGGTGCCGGCGACGGCGATCGTGCGGGTGGGCTCGCCGTCCGACGCGTTGCCCATGAGGCGCACGTTGCCGGCGCTGACCAGCGTCCCGCCACCCGCGGGGGCGTACGCCAGCGCGTTCGAGGCCAGCGTGGAGTCGGCCACCGTGAGGCTGCCGCCGTTAACGGCGAGGGCGGCCGTCGAGGCGTTGGCCACCGTGGACCCGGTCACCAGCACGTCGGCCGACCCGCCGCCCGTGGGGGCCACCCGGATGCCCGTGCACGCGTTGAGGATCCGGCTGCGCGACACCGTGACATCCACGGCCGCCGCCGAGGGCGCCACGTCCACCCCGACGGTCGCCTGCGCCACTGTCACGTCTTCGAGGGTCACGGAGCGGGCCTGGACGACCCGAACGCCCGCGGTGGCCGCCTGCGCCGACGTGGCGCCGCCGCAGTCGCCGCTTCCCCTGATCACCAGCGCCCGCAGCACCACGTCGTCCGTGGCGCCGGCGTTGACGATGACGCCGGGCGCCCCGCTCACGAGGATGCCGCCCGCCCCGTCGCCCGACACGTCCACGGTGAGGGCCTTCGTGATGGTGACCGATCCCCAGCCGCCGTGGTCGAGCGCGCCGATGGTCCCCCAGGCGGCGGTCTTGGACTGGGCGCCGGCCAACGTCTTGCACGGTGAGGTGCGGCTGCAGGGGTTGACGTCGTCGCCGACGCCGGACACCCAGGTCCGGGTGGCCTGGGCGTTCGCGGCGGCGGGCAGCGCGGCGCACACGGCGAGGGCGGAGAGCGCCGCGCGACTGCGGGCGTGACGGGGCATGTGGCGGCCTTCCGGTGGGTGGGCGCGGCGCGGGTGTGCGTCGCGCGCCCGTCCATCGGCAGCCGGCGCGCGAACTTGAGCCTCCGGGCACGCCCGCGCGGTGTCGGTCGGGCCCGCCGCGTGCTCGCGGGCCCGACGGGTGCCGTTACGCGTCCGCGAAGAGCGCGGTGCTGAGGTACCGCTCGCCCGTGTCCGGGAGGATCACGACGATGGTCTTGCCCTGGAACTCGGGGCGCCCGGCCAGCTCGAGCGCCGCTTTCACGTTCGCGCCCGCCGAGATGCCCACGAGGATGCCCTCGGTGCGAGCCAGGGCCCGCGACGTCTCGAACGCATCGTCGGACGAGACCTGGATGACCTCGTCGTACGAGTCCGTGGCGAGCACGTCGGGGACGAAGCCGGCCCCGATGCCCTGGATCTTGTGGGGGCCGG
Source organism: Thermoleophilia bacterium (assembly GCA_020438485.1). GTDB lineage: Bacteria > Actinomycetota > Thermoleophilia > Miltoncostaeales > Miltoncostaeaceae > JAGQUM01. The sequence continues at coordinate 36,202 of JAGQUM010000024.1, forward strand.
GCGAACCGCCGGAAAGCACCGGCGAGTCGACGGGCTCGACGGCGACCACGTGAACGTCGGCCTTGCGCTGCTTGAGCACCTCACCGACGCCGGTGACCGTGCCGCCCGTGCCCACCCCGGCGACGAAGCCGGCGATGTCCCCGCCGGTGTCGGCCCAGATCTCCTCGGCCGTGGTGTTGCGGTGCACCTCGGGGTTCGCCCCGTTCTTGAACTGCTGCGGCACGAAGCTGTTCTCGGTGGAGGCGGCGATCTCCTCGGCCTTCGCGATGGCGCCGCGCATGCCCTCCGGGCCGGGCGTCAGCACCAGCTCGGCGCCGTAGGCCTTCAGCAGCGAGCGGCGCTCCATGCTCATGGTCTCGGGCATGCACAGGATCAGGTCGTAGCCCTTCGCCGCGGCGACGAACGCCAACGCGATGCCGGTGTTGCCCGACGTGGGCTCCACGATCACGCTCTTGCCGGGCTCGATGAGGCCACCGCGCTCGGCCGCCTCGATCATCGCCAGGCCGATGCGGTCCTTCACGCTCCCGGCGGGGTTGAACGACTCGAGCTTGCCGAGCACCGTCGCGCCCGTCGCGTCGCCGGCCCGCAGGCGCACCAGCGGGGTGCCCCCGATGAGGTCGGTGATGCGGTCCGCCACGCGGCGGCCCGTCGTTGCAGTGCTCACGTGTGCTCCTCCTGATGGATGGCTGCGGAAACGAGGGTGGTGATGTCGTCCTCCGGGCGGGCCCCGAAGTGCGAGATGACCTCGGCGGCCGCCGCGGACCCCGCGCGGGCGCACGCCGCCAGGTCCCAGCCGCGGGTGAGGCCGAAGAGAAAGCCCGACGCGAACAGATCGCCCGCCCCCGTGGTGTCGATCACGCGCTCGACGTGGTGCGCCGGCACGTCCAGCACCTCGTCGGGCGTCACCACCAGGCACCCCTGGTCGCTTCGTGTGACCACCACGACGGGGCAGCGGCCCCGCACGCGGTCGACCGCCTCCCACACGTCGGCACCCCCGACCAGCGACAGGAGCTCGGCCTCGTTGGCGAACAGCAGGCCCAGGTCCGCGTCGAGCAGCTCGATGAACTCGTCGCGGTGCCGCTCCACGCAGAACGAATCGCTCAGCGTGAGCGCCACCGTGCGCCCGTGGGCCCGGGCAACGGCGATCGCCGCCCGCATGGCCTCCTTCGCCTTCGGCGGGTCCCACAGGTACCCCTCGAGGTAGGTGATGCCCGCGCCGGCGAACACGTCGTCGTCGATGTCGGCGGGCTGCAGCTCGGTGGATGCCCCGAGGTACGTGGCCATCGTGCGATGCGCGTCGGGCGTCACCATCACCATGCAGCGCGCGGTGGGCGCGCCGTCGTTCGCCGGGGGTACGCGGAAGTCGACGCCCGTCGCCCGGATGTCGTGGGCGAAGAACTCCCCGAGCTGATCGTCGCGAACCTTGCCGACGTACGCCACCCGGGCGCCGAGGGCCGCCGCCCCGGCCATGGTGTTCGCGCAGGACCCGCCCGATACCTCCACGGCGGGACCCATGTCGCGGTAGATCTCCTCGGAGCGCTCGCCGTCGACCAGGGTCATGGACCCCTTCACCAGGCCATGGCGCTCCAGAAACGCCTCATCGGCGTGCGTCAGCACGTCCACTATCGCGTTGCCGATGCCCGCGATGTCCCACCGCACGTCGTCCGTCTGGCTCATGCCGTCCCCCCGCCCGTTGCCGTCCGCGGCCGTCCGCGGCCACCGGTCAACCTAACGCGCGGGCCTCTCATATGTGGAACATGGGCGCGTTCTGGGCCTGCGCCTCGCGCTCGACCATGTCGGCGATCGTGAGCTCGGAGAGGCGTTCGGCCAGCGCCGCCGCGACGTCGCGCCAGACCTCGTCGACCGCCGACGGCGTGGCGGACAGGTCCTGCCCCAGCGGACCGTCGACCACCTCCACCACGTCCCGCAGCGTCACGGACGCCGGGGGGCGGCGGAACGAGTAGCCGCCCTTGACCCCGCGCTGGCTCTGGAGGATGCCGGCGCGGCGCAGCGGCACGAACAGGTGCTCCAGCACGTGAAGCGCGAGCCCGCGGGTCTCGGCGATGTCCTGGATGGGCACGGGCCCGCCGGAGCGGCACGCCAGCTCGGCCAGCGCCCCCACGGCGGCGCGGCTCTTGTCGCTGACGACGATCACGGCGTCCCTAAAACCAAGAAACCCTGCGGCATTCTTTGAGTTTACACCACGGGCGGGTCGCTGGCCGAGGTGCGGGTCCTACTCCTCGGCGAGCATGAAGTTCTCGACGCCCTCCCGCGTGAACGCGGGTACGTGGGCGTCGGGCCGCCGCATGCCGCGCAGCTGGTACACCTTCTCGACGGCGTCGAACCAGCCGTCGAGGTCGCCGACCATGAGCTCGTACACGCACTCGGGCGTGTGGATCAGCAGCCGCGGCCGCCGGCCGCCCACGGGGATGTCGCCCGGATGCTTGGGCCAGCGCTCGACCTCCGTGATGTCGTCGAGGCGCATCTCGTGGCGCCGCGCGCGCAGCAGCGTGTCGAGCGGTGTGGGCACGAAGACGAGGCGCTCGTCGCTGAGCGACAGCGTCCCGTGCCGTGCGTACCATCCGTTCTGCAGGTCGGCGCCGCCGGACTTCCGCACATGTTCGCCCGCGCGGGGCTTGTCGGGCTGGGGACGGCCTTTCGGCAGTCTGTGGTTCTCGGCCACGGTGCTCCCTCGGCATGGATGCTCGGCGGAGGCTAGCAGCCGCCCTCCCTGGCCTCCGGCGTGCGCCTGTGGCACGCTGGTGTGCGTCCCCCGCCACCGACGGATCGCGTCATGCCGGACCTCCCCCCCGCCTCAACCACGCTGTGGAACCGCGCGGTCTCGGACCGCGACTTCTGCGAGGCCCTCATCCGGGACCCGCTGCGGGCACTGGCCGACACGCCCGGCATCACGGCCACACCCGACCAGGTGCGGCGCCTCGAGGGGATGACGCTCGCCGAACGGGAGCGCGCGGTCCGTGAGCTGGTGACCGAGGTCGCCGCGCGGCGCGCCCGCGAGCAGTGGGGCGACCGCGCCTGGACCCCCGACGACGACGCCGAGTTCGACGTGATGTTCCACCTGCGTGACCCCCGAACGCCGCCCCCGCCGTCCCGCAAGGACGACGACGATGACGACGACGGCGACGAGGAGGCGTTCGTCTCGTAGCCCGCGAGCCCGCCGCCCCGGAAGGCGGCGGGCTCGCGCATGACGCTGCTACGTGAGGAACGGGATGAGCAGGATCGCCACGATGTTGGCGATCTTGATCATCGGGTTGATCGCGGGGCCGGCGGTGTCCTTGTAGGGATCACCGACGGTGTCGCCGGTCACGGCCGCCTTGTGGGCGTCCGAGCCCTTGCCGCCGTGCGCGCCGTCCTCGATCAGCTTCTTGGCGTTGTCCCACGCGCCGCCGCCCGAGGTCATGGAGATGGCCACGAACAGGCCGGTCACGATCACGCCCAGCAGCAGGCCGCCCAGCATCTCGCGCCCGTTGGCCTTGCCGAACACGAAGGCCACGATGATGGGGAACACGATCGGGATGAGGCCCGGAATGAGCATCTCCCTCTGCGCGGACGATGTCACGATGCGCACGCAGCGCGCGTAGTCGGGCGTGTCCGTGCCCTCCATGATGCCCGGCTTCTCCTTGAACTGCCGGCGCACCTCGTTCACCACGGCGCCGCCGGCACGGCCCACGGCCTCCATCGAGAACGCGGCGAACAGGAACGGCATCATGCCGCCCACGAGCAGGCCGATCACCACGAACGGGTTGGACAGCGAGAAGTTCACGGTGGCCACGTCGGGGCCCATCGCGTGCTTGAGCTCCTCGAAGTAGCTGACGAACAGCACGACGGCAGCCAGGCCGGCCGAACCGATGGCGTAGCCCTTCGTGACCGCCTTCGTGGTGTTGCCCACGGCGTCGAGCGGGTCCGTGATGCCACGGACCGCCTCGGGCATGTCGGCCATCTCGGCGATGCCGCCGGCGTTGTCGGTGATGGGGCCGAACGCGTCCAGCGCCACGACGATGCCGGCCATCGACAGCATGGCCATGACGGCCGTGCCGACGCCGTAGAAGCCGCCCAGCTCGTACGCGCCCGCGATGCCGGCCACGATCACGATCACCGGCAGGGCGGTGGACTTCAGCGACACCGCGAGGCCCGCGATGATGTTCGTCGCGTGGCCCGTCTCGGACGCCTCCGCGACGCTCTTGACCGGGCGCCACGCGGTACCCGTGAAGTACTCGGTGATGGCCACGAGGCCCATGGTCACGCCGATGCCGATGAGCGCGCACCAGTAGTAGTCGCTCCACGAGCCCATCGGGCCGTTCTCGGGCTTCGCGATGGCCCCGTCCATGAGCCACTTCGTGACCGGCCAGAAACCGATGGCGGCCAGTACGGCCGCGACGGCCAGGCCGCCGTACAGCGCGGCGGTGACGTTGCCGCCCTCCTTCACGCGCACGAACCACGTCCCGATGATCGACGCGATGATGGACACCGCACCGAGGGCCAGCGGGTAGATCACGGCGTTCGTCGTGAGCGTGGTGAAGAACAGCGAGCCCAGGAACATCACGGCGACCATGGTCACCGCGTACGTCTCGAACAGGTCGGCGGCCATGCCCGCGCAGTCGCCGACGTTGTCGCC
>JAGQUM010000024.1:40963-41769 GCA_020438485.1 Thermoleophilia bacterium
CAGCGAGCCGCCGAACGCCAGGCCCACCAGGGGCGCCGCGTCCTCGGGGTCGGCGCCCAGCGCCAGGAAGTAGCCGGCCACGGACAGAAGGCCCAGGCCCACCACCAGCAGGCCGGTGACGGCGCCGCCCTTGAACGCCACGTCGAGCGCCGGGCCCAGCCCGCCGCGCGCGGCCTCGGCCGTGCGCACGTTGCTGCGCACCGACACGTTCATGCCGATGAACCCGGCGGCGCCGGAGGCCACGGCCCCGATGAGGAAGCCGATCGCGGCCTTCCAGCCCAGCAGGCTGGACTCCACGGCCGATCCGGCGAAGCCGATGGCCAGGAACAGCACCACCGCCACGCCGGCGATGATGGTGTACTGGCGCGTCAGGTACGCCTGCGCGCCCTCCTGAACGGCCTTCGCGATGGACTGCATGCGCTCATTGCCCGCCGGCTTCTTCAGCAGGTAGGCAGTGAGGGCGATGCCGTAGACCACGGCCAGCAGCCCGCAGATCACGGCGAGCAACGGTGTGTTGTCCGACAAGAAGTCGGCCACAGGCGCCCCTTTTCGTTGATTCGTATGACGTCGCGGCCCCGGCCGGAACCGCGTGGAATGAAGCGATGGACGCCCCGTCGCGCCCCCCGGCGGGGGACATTGCAACATGCGTCACGTTGCGGTTTCTACCATACGCGCACGGACGCGATGTCCCCGCGTGCGGGGCATAACCGCCCCACGGTGGCGCGGCCGGGGGCGCGGGAGGCGCGCACGGCGGCCGCGCGGGCGCGCGCGTCACCCCGGGGCCGATGGCGGGAGCCCGGCGGGGG
>JAGQUM010000071.1 GCA_020438485.1 Thermoleophilia bacterium
GAGCGCCCGCCCCCGGCCCGGCCTCCGCAACCGGGTGCTTGCGTGGGGCGCCATCGCGGCCGGCGTCGCCGCCAGCGCCGTCGTGGTCTCCACCGGCGGCGGAGCCCGCCCCTCCGCCTTCGTCGCGACGGCGGCCCGGCCGCTCCCCGCGGGCACCGTCATCGCGCCGGGCGACCTGCGAGCCACGCCCGTCCCCGCCGGGTGGGATGCCGGCGGCGTCGTCGCCGACCCGTCACGGCTCGTCGGCGGCCGCACCCTCGGCCCCATCGCCGAGGGAGACCTCGTCACCCGCTCCATGGCACCCGCGGACGCCGTTGCGCCGCTCGCCGCCGGCCAGCGAGCCGTGCCCGTGCCGCTCACCGCGGCCGGGGGGTCGGCCGCGATGCTCGTTCCCGGCACCCGCGTCGACGTGGTCGCCGCCCGGGGAGACCGCCCCGGCGGCTCCACGCGCGTGGTGGTGTGGGACGCGGAAGTCCTCGCCGTGCCGCCCGCGGCGCCCGACGGCTACGCCGACCCGGCGGCCGCGGTCCTGCTGCGCGCCACCCCCCGCGAGGCGCTGCGCCTCACGGGGGCCCTCAACTTCGCGCAGGACGTGCGGCTCGTGGTGCGCTCGGCCGCTCCCCGTTCCGGGGTGGGACGATGAGGCCGCGCGTCTGGTGCGTCGTCGGGGCCTGCGGCGGGGCGGGCGGGTCGCTGCTGGCCGCGTCCATGGCGCTCGTCGCGGCGTCCATGGACCGCCCGCTGGTGCTCATCGACGCCGACCCCGACGGCGTCCACGGCGACCTCGCGGGCATCCGCGCGACGCCGCCCGCCCCCGGAGCCGTCCACGGCGTCCTCACGGCCGACGCCCTGCGGGCCGCCGCGTACCCGCACCCCCGCGCGGGCAGCCTCGTGCCTGCGGGCGCGCTCCCGCCGGGGGCGGGAGCGATCGCGCACCGCGTCGCGTGCGTGGCCGACGGCCCCGCGGCCCTCGTCGACTGCGGGTCGGGCGCGGCCGGCGCCCGACGGGTGGACGCTGACACCCCGTGGATCCTGGTCACCACCCGCGATGCCGCCGGGCTGCGGGCCGCGGAACGCACCCGGGCGGCCCTGCCCGACGCCCCGGGGGCCGTCCTGGTGATGAACGACGGGTGCCGGCGCCACGACGTCGGCCCGCGGTCGGCCGCCCGTCTTCTGGGGTTCGCCGACTGGGTCGCGCTGGCGCGCGACACGCGCGACGCCCAGCGCGTCGCGGCGGGAGAGCCCCCCGGCGGCCGCTCGCGGCTGCGGGCCGCGGCCGTCGACGTGCTGGGGCGCTGCGGCTACGCGCCGCGACCGGGGGGCGGCGATGGCTGACGCCGGCACAGACTTCGCGCTGGTCGAGCGCCTGCGGCGTGATGCCGTGCGCGAGCTCCGCCACAGCGGCGACCCGCTCACAGGCGACCGCCTGGAGGAGCACCTGGTACGCCTCATCGCCGAGGAACACCCCGGTGTCGATGCGGACGCCGAAGACGCGCTCGTGCGGGCCGTGCTGGACGAGGCCCTGGGGCTGGGCCCCCTGGAGGCCCTCATGCGGGACCCCGACGTCACCGAGATCATGGTGGTGCGCCCCGACAGGGTGTTCGTGGAGCGCCACGGCGGCATCGAGCCGAGCGGCGCGCGTTTCGCCGACGCCGCCCACGTGATGCACGTCGTCGACCGCATCCTGAGCCCCCTGGGACGCCGCGTGGACGAGGCGAGCCCCATGGTCGACGCGCGCCTGCCCGACGGATCGCGGGTCAACGTGGTGATCCCCCCGCTCGCGGTCGACGGGCCCGCGCTGACCGTCCGCCGGTTCGCCCGGGACCGCTACACCGGCGAGGACCTGGTGCGCATGGGGACGCTCGCCCCCGAGGTGCTGGCGTTCCTGCGGGCCGCGGTCGCCGGGCGCCGCAGCATCCTGGTGTCCGGCGGGACGGGCAGCGGCAAGACCACCACGCTGGCGGTGCTGGCGGGCGCCGCCGGCCCACGGGAGCGCATCGTCACCATCGAGGACGCGGCGGAGCTGCGCCTGGCGTCCGACCACGTCGTGAGGCTTGAGGCCCGCCCGGCCTCCGGCCAGGGCACCGGCGAGGTCACGATTCGGGCGCTCGTGCGCAACTGCCTGCGGATGCGCCCCGACCGCATCGTCGTGGGCGAGGTGCGGGGCGGGGAGGCACTCGACATGCTGACCGCCATGACCACGGGGCACGCGGGGTCGCTGTCGACCATCCACGCGTCGTCCCCCCACGAGGCCATGCGCCGCCTCGCCCTGCTCGCGTCCATGGCCGACGTCGACGCCCCCTACGCGGCCATCACCCACCAGGTGGCGTCCGCCGTCGACCTCGTCGTCCACCAGGAGCGGGCGGCCGACGGGTCGCGTCGCATCGCGTCCGTGCACCGCGTGGCCGACGGCGACCCGTGGCGCCTCGTGCCGGTCACGCGCGACGCCGGGGGCGTGGTGGGGCTGTGCCGGGACGCGGATGCCTGACGTCGGCCTCGACGCGGTCGACGAGTACCTGCTCCGCGCCGACCTGCGGTTCTCTCCGCGGGCCGCGCGGGCGCTGGCCCTGCTGGTCGCCGCCGGGCCGGGGTTCGCGGCCGCCGTGCTGGGCGTGTCGGTCCCACTGCTGGTCGCGTGCGTCGCACTGCCGGGCGCGTGCGCGGCCGTGTGGCTGCACGCGCGCGTGGCCCGCCGCCCGGACCGGGTCGTCGCGCAGATGCCCGACGCGCTGCGCCGCGTGGCCGCGGCACTGGCGTCGGGGCTGTCGCTGCGCCAGGCGCTGGCCCGCGTCGCCCCCCGCGTGGACGCGCCCGCCGGGCCGGAGCTGCGGCGGGTGCACGACGATCTTGAGGCGGGGGCCCGCGTGGACGACGCGCTCGAGGCCCTCGTGGCCCGCGTGCCGCACCACGACATGGACGTGGTGGGGTGCGTCACGCTCGTGGCGCTGCGGGCGGGGGGAGACCTGGCGGGCCTGCTGCGCGACCTGGCCGATGGCATCGAAAGCCGCCGGGCGGCCGCGGCCGACCTCGCCGCCATGTCGGCACAGGCCCGCACCACGGCGTGGCTGGTGACGGCCATGCCGGTCGCCGGGGCGGCGCTGGTGGAGCTGGCGGCGCCCGGGGTGGTGGGTCGGACGCTCGGGGGGGCCGCCGGCCGGGCCGTCGTCGTGCTGGCGGTCGCCATGTTCGCCGTGGCCGTGGCGGCCGTGCGGCGCCTCGCCCGGGTGCGGCTGTGACGGACGGCAGGCCTTTGCCGTGCTGCTCGTCGCCGTCAGTACGGTGCTGGCGGTACGGGCGCTCCTGGGGTCGCCCCACGCGACCCCGCGGTCGTCCGTCGTGCCTCGCGTCATCGAGCTCGCGGCGCGGCTGCCGGTGCCCGCCGGCCTGGCCCGCGCCGCCGCCGTGACCCCCGCGGCGCTGGCCGCGGCCGGCTGGGTGCCGGCGGAGGTCGCCGACGAGTTGGCCGACCACTATCGCCACCACCGCGAGGTCGAGC
>JAGQUM010000025.1 GCA_020438485.1 Thermoleophilia bacterium
CCCGCGGCGCGCGCGATGGCCGCGGCGGGGGCGGGCGCCGACGCCGTGCGGGCGGCCGTCACGTCGCGCCTGGCGGCCGGCTCCGACGACCCGCGCCGGAGACGGCCGTTCACGCGGGCCGCGCGGCGCGTGCTGGAGGGGGCGCTCGCCGGTGCCCGCGACCGCGGCGACCGCCACATCGGCGCCGACCACGTGCTGCGCGCCATCGTCGCCGACGATGGCGACGCGGCCGCCGTGCTGCGCGAGATGGGGGCCGATCCGGAAGGCCTCGTGGCGCAGCTCGACCGGCGGGGGCCCGCGGCGGGCTGAGCACGGGGACGGTGTGGTCCCGCGTCGCGAGCCGCCGGACCACACCGGGGAGTCGGACGCGGCGCGTGATGCCCCGGGCGGGGCACCGGTCCCCGCCTGCGTCGGCGCCATCGGCGTATGTGAGCGGGCGGTTGGCGCTGGCCGGGCCGAGGCCCGGCCGCTGGGGCACACACGCGTCGGCGGTTGCCGTCCCGCCTCCCCGTCACCGGCGGCGCGCCGCCGGTGGGCGGGTCGGGTGCGGGGAGCGGCCCATGAGGTCCTCTTCGTGCGGGATCTCCATCGCCCGCGATGCGTCCGCCGCATTCGGAAAACCCGACCGGTGTCAGCCGCCCCCGGCGCAGTCGCCCGCCACGGGGCCGTCGATCAGGCGGGCGAACACGCCCGCGAGCATCGCCGTCTCCTCGGGGGTCAGTCGGTCGACGAAGCGCGCCCGCGCGTGGGCTTCGATGGACTCCTGGGCGGCCTCGGCGGCGGCGCGTCCGGCGGGCTGCAGCACCACGTGGACGGCGCGCGCGTCGGTAGGGCAGCTGCGGCGCAGCACGAAGCCGCGGGCCGCGAGCGCGTCGATGACGCGCGAGACGCGGCTGACGCTGAGGCCCATGGCGTCGGACAGGTCGGTCAGACGAAGCGCCTGATCGGGGGCGCGCAGCAGGCGTCCCATGACGCCGAGCGTCGTGACGCTGAGCCCGTGCTCGTCGTCCAGGTGGGCCTCGGCGTCGCGGCGCAGCACGCGCGCGACGTCCAGGAGCCCCTCCCAGGCCAGGCGCTCGTCGGGGCTCCACCCGGCGGCGTGGACGCCCATCATGTTGTCGGCCCGCGCGGCCACGGCGGCCGCGGGGGATGGGGAACCGGTGCGGGGCGGGGTCATGGCCGCCTCACACCGGGCGCGCGTCGATTGCCAGTGCGTTGCCGGCGGGATCGCGAACCCACAGGGCGCCGTCGCGGCGCTCGTACGGGTGCCCGGCGGCGTCCATGCGCTCGGCGATGGCGGCCAGCCCGTCGGGGTCGACGCGCAACTCGTGATGCACGAGGCCCGCCGCGTCGTCCGGTGTCGGCGCGGCGCCCGGGCCCTGCCAGACGTTGACGGCGAGGCGGTGGGGGAAGTCCCCGCCGGCCGAGAAGTCGGCCATGCCGATGCGGTCCATGCGCATGTGCTCGTCGAAGCCCACGAGGCTCTCATAGAACGCGGCGGCGGGCGGGATGTCGTCGACGTGCAGGTGGACGTGCCCGACGACGGTGTCGTCGTCGGCGTGCGGGCCAGGGTCGCCGCCCGCGAGGGGCGCCAGGATCGGCCGGACGTCGAGCGCCTCGGTGGGCGCGCGCCGGCGCCCGTCGTCGTCGATCAGGGCGATCTCGCGGTCGGTGACGATGCGGCCCGTGACCCGGCGGGGGGTCTCGCGCGTGACCTCGAGGCCCAGGCCGTCGGCGTCGTGGGCGTACGTGGCGATCGAGAAGATGTGGTCGGTGGGTGCCTGGGGCACCCGGTGCACGGCAAGGCGCAGCAGGGCCCGCCCGAACGCGTCCTCGGTGGGCACATGGAACGCCACGTGGTACAGGCCGGCGTGTCCCCGCGGGGCGGGTCGCGCGGCGCCCGAGTGCAGCACCACCAGGTCGCGCCCGGGTGTCCCCAGCGTCAGCGTGGTGGCCGTCCGGTCGCGCTCGCGCAGTCCCAGCGCGTCGCCCCAGAAAGCCCGGGCCCGGCCCAGGTCGGTGACCCGCAGGTGGATGGCGCCGTGGCGGATGGCGTCGCCCGCGCCCGGGACGCAGGCGGAGGGCGAGACCTGGATCGTGGGGTGGTTCATGGCATCTCCTGCGGCAGGTGGGGCAGCATGACCCCGGCGCGGCGGGCCCGCAAGCCGGGGTGTCCGCCGCCCGCGGTGCGGATGGGCCTACGCCTTATTGATGAGCGACGCGTCGATGACGATCTTCACCTTGTCGCCCACCAGCGCGTTGCCGCCGCCCAGCATCTGGTTGAACGTCATGCCGAAGTCCCTGCGGCTGAGCGAGCCGCGCAGCTCCAGGCCGACGCGCGCGTTGCCGTACGGGTCGGTCTCCTGGCCCAGGACCTCGCCGGTCAAGGGGACGATGCGGGTGATGCCGGCCATCGTCAGCTCGCCCACCGCCTCGAACTCGTCGTCGCCGGTCGGGCGCAGGCTCGTGGCGCGGTACGCGATCTCCGGGTGGCACTCGGCGCGCAGGAAGTCGTCCGAGCGCAGGTGCGCGTCGCGGTCCTCGGCCCCCGTCTCGATGGACGCGGCCCGGATGGTGCCCTCGATCGCGGCACCCGACTCATCCGACACGAGCGTGCCCGCAACCTCGGTGAAGCGTCCGCGCACGGTGGCGATACCCATGTGCTTGACGGCGAAGCCGACCTCCGAGTGCGCGGGGTCGAGACTCCAGGTGCCGGTCGGGATCAGCGTTGAGGCGGGGGCGGCGGCGCTCATGGGGGTCTCCTCGGGAAGCGGCAGGGTGCATTTGTTTGCTGGGGCAAGCATAAGGGGGAATAATTGCGCTGTCAAATAAACCCCGCGCGACGGCGGCCGGTGAGGTTGCCGTCGGCATCGTGGGTGAACAGCACGGATGAGCGGTCGCCGAGCTGGTCGCCCGCGTTGGAGGTGCGCGTGACCGCCGGCCCGCCGCTTGTCTGCTCCGGGGTGCGGTTCGACGCCCCGTCGTACCCGTCTCCGCAGGTGCTGGGGTTCAGCCGCCCAGCTCGGGGGGACGCGCCGCCGGGCCGTCCGGGTAGACGCGCGCCAGCACGTCGGGGGGAGAGAGCGTGGACAGGGGCGGGGCCTCCGGGGGCGCGCCCACGATGAACCACAACTGGTCGGCGTCGGTGTCGTTGAACACCTGACGCACGCTGCCGGGGTCGACCAGCACGACGGAGTGCGGGGGGAGGGTCAGCACCTCGTCGTCGACGCGCATGCGCCCCGTGCCCTCCACGACGAGGTACAGCTCGTGCTCGTCGATGTGGCGGTGCCTCGTGCTCGTCTCGCCCGGGTGCAGGCGCCAGAAACGGGCACCCAGGGTCGTGGCGCCCAGCTGGGCCCCCACGTTCGCGTTCTCGGTTCTCATCTGGTTCGACAGGCGCCAGGCCGTGTCGTCGGGTCGGGTCACGCGGTGGGCCATGACGAACTCCTCTCGGCGCAACACGATACGGCCTCCGCGGGCCGGGTAACGTCACCGCGAGGACACCCATTGCCCAGCCCACCCGAGCCACACCCCGCCATGCTGCGCGCGCTCGGGCTCGACGCCCTCGTGCCCGACGCACACGCCGAGTACCGGCCGCTGGTGCGCGACGCGTTCGCGTTCTTCGTCGCGCGCATGGGCGGCCCCCGCCGGCAGGCGATCATGGCCGAGCAGGTCGCGCTGCCGGCGGAGACCCCCGCCCACCGGCGCCTGGGTCTGCTGCTGCGCCGCAGCCCGACGCTTCACAAGCTGGGGCAGATCCTCGCGCGCGACGCCCGCCTGCCCGCCGAGCTGCGCGCGACGCTGCAGGGCCTCGAGACCATGGCCCCGGCCACCCCGGTGGATGCGGTGCGGGCGAGGGTGCGGGCGGCCCTCCCCGGCGTGCGCGGGCTGCGCCTGGGGCGCCCCCTCGCGGAGGCCAGCGTGGCGGTGGTGGTGCCGTTCACCCGGACGCCGGGTCGCGGCGGCGCGGGCATGGACGGGGTGCTCAAGGTCCTGCGGCCGGGCGTGGAGGACGCCCTGCGCGAGGACCTGGAGATCTGGGCGGACCTCAGCGCTCACCTGGAGGAGCGGTGCGCCGACCTGGGCCTGCCGCCGCTGGAGTTCCGGGCGACGTTCGACAGCCTGCGGCGCCTCCTGGCCAGCGAGGTCGCGCTGGAGCACGAGCAGCGCCATCTGGCGGAGGCGGCGGACTTCTATGCGGGTCACGACGGGGTGGTCGTCCCGGCGCTCCTGCCGCTCTGTGCCCCGGACGTCACCGCGATGACGCGAGTCGACGGCGTGCGGGTGACCGACGCGCGGCCGCCCGGAGGCGCCCGTCGGCTGGCGGAGCGCGTCGTCGACGCCCTGCTGGCCGCGCCGTTCTGGCACGCCGACCCCGGCCGGGCGCCGTTCCACGCCGACCCGCACGCGGGCAACCTGATGGCCACCGCCGGCGGGCGGCTGGCCATCCTGGACTGGGCGCTTGTCACGCGCCTGCGCAAGGAGCAGAACGTCGCCGTCGTCCAGGCGGTGCTGGGGGGCGCGGCGCAGGATGAACGACGGACGACGGAGGCGCTGGAGGCGCTGGGCGACGTGGCCGACCCCGCGGCCGTCGGGGACGCGGTCCGGTCGTCCCTGGCCGAGGTCCGCCGGGGCCGCGTGCCGGGTGTCGGGTGGCTGACCGACCTGATGGACGCGGTGGGCGTGTCGGGCGCGCTGCGCTACCCGCAGAACCTCGCCCTCTTCCGCAAGAACGTGCTGACTCTCTCCGGCGTGGTCGCGGACGTCTCGCCGGACGTCGACGTGGACGCCGTGATGCTGCGGCGCGTCGCGCGCGAAGCGGCGCGCGAGTCGTGGGTGCGGGGCCTCGCGCCGCCGTGGTCACGCGACTCGGCGCTGCACGTCTCGCAGGCCGACGCGTGGGGCCTCATGGCGGCCGCCCCGCTCGTCGCCTCGCGGTACTGGGCGGGTGCGTGGCGGGACCTTCTGGGTGGTGAGCGCCGCCCTTGAGCCTCCCACACTCGGCTCATCGCGTCGGTTCACCGAAGAGGGGTTCTCGACGGTCCCGCCGACGATCGCCTGCCCGTATGCGAGGTCCTCGCTGCCCAACGCCCGCGCGCGGCAACGCGGGGCGGGACCTCACCGCCACGGAGGGTGAGGTTCGCCGTGAACGCGAGATCCGCGGGTCTCGTGCCGCCAGCCGAGCGGCTCGTCGGCACCGCGCGCCCGCCTCCGGGGGCGAGGCGGGTGCGTCCCGGCCGTCAGGCGTCCAACACCTCCGGCGGGACCCGGGCGCGGCCCATGTCGACACGGACGCCGCGGAACGGCACCCCCTCGGCGGCCAGGCGGGCCCGCTGCCCGGCGCCCTTGGCGAGCGACCCGTCGGCGCGCACCACCCGCCACCACGGCAGTTGCGCGTCGCCGGCGAGCCGCAGCACCCGCCCGGCGAGCCGCGGCGCGGGTGGCCACACGTCGCCGTACGACGCCACGAAGCCCTCCGGGATGCGCCGCGCCCGGTCGAGCACGGCGGCGTGGCTCGCCGGGCGGGGTGCCGCCACGACTCCTACAGGGCGGCCAGCAGCTTCGGCGCCACCTGCTTCTTGCGACTCATCACGCCGGGCAGGGCGAACACGCGGCCCTCGGGCTCCACGCCGAACGCGCGCTCGACCGACGCCAGCTCCCCGGCCACGACGAGCTGCGTGCTCTTGTCGACGATGTCGGTCACCATCAACGCGTAGATCGCGTATCCGTGCGACGTGCGGGCCTGCTCGAGCGCCTCGTACAGCTCGCTCAGGCGGGCGTTCAACGGCTGGCCGACCACCTCGATCTGCGCGATGCAGATGGTGTCGCCGCCCGAGACCTCGTACTCCTTCGCGTCGCGCCGGATGATCTCCGTGGCCGGCACGCCGCCCACGCGCGACGAGGCCTCGAACATCTCGCGGCCGAACTCGCGGGCGTCCAGCGTCAGCAGCTCCTCCAGGTACTCCACGACGCGCCGGTCGCGGTCGGTGGTGGTGGGGGAGCTGAGGATGACGGTGTCCGACAGCACGGCGGCCAGAAGCATCATCGCGGTGGACGGCTTCGGCTCGCGGCCGTTGGCGCGAAACCGCTCCACCACGAGCGTCGCGGTCGAGCCGACGGGGTCGAACGTCGCGGCCACGGGCAGCTTCGTCTCGATGGAACCGATGTGGTGGTGGTCGAGGATCTCGACGATGTTCGCCTGCTCGACGCCGCGCACGCTCTGGGCCTGCTCGGCGTGGTCCACCAGCAGGACCCTGCGGGGCTCCGGGTTCACCAGGTTGGTGCGGGTCACCACCCCGACGGGCCGGTTCTCGTCGTCCACGATGATGCACGCGCTGTAGTAGACGTCCTTGACGCGGTCCGCGATCTCGGAGATGAGGTCGTCGGGCTCCGCGGTGAGGGGGTCGCGGCTCATCACCTCGCGGGCCGCCACGGCCTGTGAGGCCAGGCGCCCCGACGTGTACGAATCGAGCGGCGACAGCACGACGCCCACGCCGTTCCGCCGGCACAGCTCCAGGGTCTCGTCGCTGGGACGTGCGGAGTACGTCGCCAGCATCATCCCGACGCCCAGCTCGGCGGCGCGCGCCTGGGCGTCCTCGCGGTCGCCGATCACCACGATGTCGTGCGCGCCCATGGTGGAACCCATCGTTGCGACGTCCACCGTGACGGCCCACAGGCGCCCGTCGAGGCGGCGCTCGGGCTCCACCAGGACCTCGCCCTCCAGCGCCTCTGCGATGAGGTTCACCGAGACCGGGCGGTCCTGGAAGCTGGACGGCTCGCGCGACTCGTGCACGTAGCGGCGCGCAAGGTCGCGCGACGTGACCATGCCGACGATGCGCCCGTCGTCGAGGATCGGGATGATGTCGGTCTGCGCGCGCGACATCGCCAGGCCCACCTCGCGCAGCGAATCGTCGACGGTGGCCGCCTCCCGCAACGGGCGCATGACGTCGCGGGCCCGCAGCATGATGTGGTCCAGCAGCATGGGCTCGGGCGCCCCGCTCTTCTCCAGGGCCCAGTCGGTCTGGGTGTTGACGACGCCCAGGCGCACCGGGACGTACGTGTCGTCCGGGTTCAGGCGCTGCTTGAGCTCGGCATAGCCGATCGCGGCGGCGATCGAGTCCATGTCCGGGTTGCGGTGGCCGGTGACGTAGATCGTGGACACGCGGGCTGGGTCCCCTGGGTTGCGGGCGGCGAACGGAACGGCACGCATGGTAGGCATCCGCGCGGCTCCGCGTCCCCCCGCCCGCGCGCGGGCCGTAGGATGGGGCGCGTGTTCGCCGGGTTCGACGACCGAACCATCCCCGTCCCCACCGCCGCGGGCCGCATCCGCGCGTGGGTGGGCGGCGACGGGCCGCCCGTGCTGCTGCTGCACGGCTACCCGCAGACCCGCACGATGTGGCACCGCGTCGCTCCCGACCTCGCCCGCCGCCACACGCTGGTGATCCCCGACCTGCGCGGCTACGGGCAGTCGGGCGCCCCGGAGCCCGATCCCGGCGCCCGGCTCTACTCCAAGCGCGAGATGGCGGCCGACCAGGTGGCCGTGATGGACGCGCTGGGGTTCGACCGGTTCGCCGTGGTGGGCCACGACCGGGGCGGGCGCGTGGGGCACCGCATGGCCCGCGACCACCGCGACCGGGTGACGCGGTTGTCGGTGCTCGACATCGTCCCCACCCGGACCCTGTTCCGCGGCACCGACCAGGCGTTCGCGACGGCGTACTGGCACTGGTTCTTCCTCATCCAGACCGGCGGGCTGCCGGAACGGATGATCGGGGCCGACCCGGGGTGGTTCGTGCGCGAGATCCTCACGCGGTGGTCGGCCGACGTGACGGCGCTCGACCCGCGCGCGGTGGACGAGTACATCGCGCGGTTCACGCCCCCGGTCATCGCCGCCTCGTGCGCCGACTACCGGGCCGCGTCGGGCGTCGACCTGGAGCACGACGACGCCGATGCCGACGCCCCCCTGGAGGTCCCGCTGCAGGTGCTGTGGGGGGCGGCGGGCGCGATGGCGCGGCTGTACGACGTGCTCGGCACGTGGCGCGCCATGGCCCGGCACGTCGGGGGCCACGCCATCGACGGAGGCCACTTCCCGGCCGAGGAGAGCCCGGCGGCAACGCTGGCGGCCCTGACATCCTTCCTGGGCTGACCCGCCGACCGTCCCGGGCGGCGGGGCCTTTACCGAACCCTGGAGAGCCGCCCGTTCCGGGGCCGGTCGTCGCGGGCGGCGCTGCACTAGCGTCATGGGCGTGACCCGCGCCGCGTCGTTCATCCGCACGTACCCCGTCGTGGTCATCACGCTCATGGTGGGTGCCGCGGGCCTGGCCCTCGAGGCGGCCGGCCGTCACCACGCCGCCACGCTGCTGGTCGGCGGCTACGCCGTGGCCGTCGCCGCCTACGAGTGCATCGGGATGGTGCGCACGATCCTGGGCGGCAGCGTCGGCATCGACATCCTGGCGATCACCGCGATCGTCGCCACGGTCGTGGTGGGCGAGTACTGGGCGGCCCTCATCATCGTGCTGATGCTGTCCGGTGGCGAGGCGCTGGAGGACTACGCCGCGGGCCGTGCGCGGACGGAGCTGACGGCGCTGCTGGACCGCGCACCCCGGGTGGCCCACCGGGTGGACGGCGACGCGGTGACCGACATCCCCGTGGGGGACGTCGCGGTGGGCGACGTGCTGCTGCTCAAGACCAGCGAGGTGGTGCCCGTCGACGGCGTGCTGGTGTCCGCCGCCGCATCGTTCGACGAGTCGTCTCTCACCGGCGAGAGCCTGCCGGTGGAACGCACGGCCGGTCAGGCGCTGCTGAGCGGCGCCGTGGTGGGCGACGAGGCCGTGCGCATGCGCGCGACGGCCCCCGCGTCCGAGAGCCAGTACCAGCGCATCGTGGCCATGGTGGAGGACGCGGCCGGCTCCAAGGCACCGTTCGTGCGCCTCGCAGACCGGTACGCCGTGCCGTTCACGCTGGCCGCGTACGTGCTGGCCGGCGCCGCGTGGTGGATCTCCGGCGACCCCAAGCGCATCGCCGAGGTGCTGGTGGTGGCCACGCCGTGCCCGCTGCTCATCGGCGCGCCCGTCGCGTTCATCGCCGGCATGAGCCGTGCCGCGCGCGTCGGGACCATCGTGAAGAGCGGGGGCGTGCTGGAGCAGCTCTCGCGCGTGCGCACCGCGGTGTTCGACAAGACCGGCACGCTGACGCGCGGCGCCCCCGAGGTGGTGGACGTGCGCCCCGAGCCCGGTCACGAGGCCGACGCGGTGTTGCGCCTGGCCGCGTCGGCCGAGGAGCGCTCCAGCCACACGCTGGCCGCGTCGCTGGTGGCGGCCGCCCGTGGGCGCGGCCTGGAGATCCCCCCGGCCCGCGCCGTGCGCGAGCGGACCGGGCACGGCGTGGAGGGGCAGGTCGACGGCCGGCGCGTGGCCGTGGGCAAGCTCGCGTTCGTCGCCGGGCCGTCGGGTGGCCGCACGACCCCGCTCGGGCCGCAGGAGATGGCCGTCTACGTCGGCATCGACGGGGCGCTCGCCGGGGCGGTCGTGCTGGCCGACCACGTGCGCGACGAGGCCCGCTCCACGCTGGAGGCCCTGAGGCGCATGGGCGTCGGGCACGTCGCGATGCTCACGGGGGACGGCGAGGAGACCGCGCGCCACGTCGCCCGCGGGCTTGGCATCCACGACGTCCGCGCCGGCTGTCTGCCGCAGGACAAGGTGGCGGCCGTGGCCCAGTCCCCCGACCGCCCGGTCCTGATGGTGGGCGACGGGGTCAACGACGCCCCCGTGCTGGCCGCCGCGGACGTGGGCGTGGCCATGGGCGCCCGCGGGTCGACCGCCGCCAGCGAGTCGGCCGACGTGGTGGTGATGCTGGACGACGTGTCGCGCGTCGCCCGCGCCGTCGCGGTGGCGAAGCACACGATGACCGTGGCCCGCCAGAGCATCTGGCTGGGCATCGCGTTCAGCGTCGTGCTGATGGTGATCGCGGCCGCGGGCTACCTGCCGGCCATCGCGGGCGCCGCGATGCAGGAGCTGGTCGACCTCGTGACCATCCTCAACGCGCTGCGGGCCCGCGGGCGCGGTCGCCACGAGGACCGGTGGCTGGCGGGGCTTCAGCCCGGGGGCGCCGTGCCCGTCGGCTCCGGCGGCGCCGTGGACGACGCGGGCGGGCCGGTGGGGGCGGTCGACGCGGGCGCGTCCGGGCCGTAGCGGACGATCGCGTCGACGGCGCGGTAGCTCCAGCTCCACGCCTCGTCGCGCAGCAGGCGCGATCCCCGGTAGACCTTGCGCGTGTAGCGGATCGTGAAGCCGGACCCGCCCATGCTTTGGTCGACCGCCTCCGTGCCGGGGGCGAGCGTGGGGTCGTAGTTGCGGATCGTCTTCGGCTCGACCCGGCCCTCCGGCTCGCCCATCGTCGTCTCGACCCGCCGCCCGAGCCTGCGCGACAGCATCTGCACGGTCACGGACGTCGCCGTGGTGCGCACCCGCAGGTAGATCGGCGCGTCCCAATCGTTGCGGAACACCAGGTCGGGGCTGGGCCACGAGATAGTGGCCTCCCGTCCCATCGGGTACCGGCTGATGTACACCTCGTGGGGCTGGTGGCTGATGATCCGCAGACCCGCGAAGAACGCGGCGTTGTAGAGCGTGGTGGCCACCTGGCTGGCGCCGCCGCCGACGCCCTCCTCGAACTTGCCGTTCGCGATCTGCGGCGCCGGGACGAATCCGCGGGCGGTCGTGCGCTCCCCCACGGAGCGGTTCATCGAGAAAGTCGCCCCGGCGGGGATGACCGCGCCGTCCAGGATCGCGGCGGCGCGCGCGATGTTGACCGTGCGCGGCTCGCCCGCCGGGTATTCGGTGGTGAACGCGCCCACGACGTCCGTCGCGCCGAGCTCCTTCAGGCGCGCCGTGGTGACGGCGGGCGCGACGGGTGACGTCGACAGGGGCACCCCCCGGCCGGGTGCGGTCACCATGGCGGCGGCGATCCGGGGCAGGTCCAGCGCGACCCCCGCCCTCTCCGGCACGATGGACACCCTGCTGCCGGTGACGCGGAACTCCGCGTTGCGACGCGGGCGCTCGGCGCCGGGGAACGCACGCCGCAGCGGCGGCCCCAGCAGCGCGGGCTCGAGGCCGATGACCAGCTCGCCGCGCCGGGGAACGAACCGCAGGGCGCGCCGCAGCAGGCCGGCGGGCGGCGTGTAGCGGACGGGTCCGGGGCCCACCACGCCGGGGGGATCGTCCAGCAGGTTCTGCGCCCGGGCGCGT
This sequence comes from Thermoleophilia bacterium, assembly GCA_020438485.1. GTDB lineage: Bacteria > Actinomycetota > Thermoleophilia > Miltoncostaeales > Miltoncostaeaceae > JAGQUM01. The sequence goes on from JAGQUM010000025.1 coordinate 11,241, forward strand.
GCCGCCCGGGCCGTCGCCACGGAGACGGGGGGCGCGACCTCGTGGGCGTCCAGGGTGATGGAGGCGGGCAGCTCCGTCAGGCGGGAACGCAGCGCGTCCTCGTCGAACCCCACGCCGCGGGCCCCGGCGCGCACGCGAAGCCCCCCGGCGGCCACCACGACGGTGGCGGCGCGCGGGGGGCTGCCCGCCTCACGACGGACCCGGGCCACGAGGGCCTCCACGCGGCCGGGCGCCAGCGCGAAGCGCAGGGGCACCTGCCTGGTGCGGTGGATGCCGACCCTGTCCAGCGCCGACGACAGGGCCCCGCGGTCGCCGGCGTCCTCGAACGCGGCGTCCACCAGCGGCCGGGCACCGAGCTCCCGCCCGCTCACGTGGATCGGCTGGGCGCTGACGCCGTCAAGCGTGATGCTGACCCCCCGCTCGCGCACGCGCGCGGCGTGGCGTTCCACCGCGGCGCGGGCCACGTCCGGCGCGAGGCCGCCCACGTCCACGTCGCCGATCACGGTGCCCGATGGCACCCTGGGTCCGTCGTCGCGCATCGAGCGCACGCCGACCAGTGCCGCCGCCACCGCCAGCCCACCGGCGATCGCTCGGCGTGTGACATGCCTGCTCAGGGCGGGCTCAGGCGATCGAGAAGGGCCCTGAGGGGACCCCTGCGGCGCGTCGCGCCGCGGGGGCACGCGCACCGCTCGGCGGGGGGCACGTCGCACAGCACCTGCTCGACGTGGCGCCCGCATCCCGCCCACGTCGGCCGCCCGCACGTCCGGCACGTCACCCTCCGGCACATGGCCGTCCACCTCCGGTCGTTTCCCGTCGCCCTCGGCCACCGAGGCTATCGCGAACCGGTGCGATCTCACGCGCCGTGCGTGAGTTGGTCGGTCCGGTGTCCGCCGATACCTGTTGTGGACGGGGCACGGGACCTTCGGGGTAGGTCAGCCGCGCACTCGTCCTGCGGACCCGGCCATCACATCTGGGTGCGCGTCCGGCACGGGTGCCGGCAGTGCGGTACGGGGTAACCGCCGCCGGCACCCGTGTCCCGACTTCCGCGTCGCGGGGGCTCTCGTGGGGCACACCCCGTGGACCGGCCCCGGTGCCCGGCGGTTACGCCGACAGCAGCGCGATCACGGCGACCGCGTTCACCGTGGCGTGGGCAGCCACCGCCGTGGCGAAGCCCCACCGCCGGTACACCAGCGCCAGGCCCACGCCCACCAGCACCAGCGCGATCGACCGCGGCCAGATGCCCGTGAACCACGGGTCCAGGTGGGCCAGGCCGAACGCCAGCGACGACAGCGCGCACCCCCAGGCGAAGCCCAGGCGGCTCCACACGGCGCGCAGCAGCAGACCGCGGAACAGCAGCTCCTCGCCCAGCGGGGCCAGCACCACGAGCGCCACCAGCGACAGCGCCAGGGCGGGGCCTGGCAGGTTCAGGTCCACCCGGTTGTCGGGGTCGTCCATCGCGCGCCGCACGCCGGGGTCGATGGCCGCCCCGGTGACGACCACGACGCCCTGGACCACGATCAGCCCGACGCCGCAGGCGATGCCTGCCACCACGGTCTGCAGGGGTGACGCCCGCGAGTCGAGGGTTGCGTCGCGGGGGGCGGGCGCCAGGGACCGCCACAGGACGAGCCCGGCCACGAGGATCACCAGGCCCGAGCAGAACTCCGCGATCGCCCCCGCCAGCCTGTCGTCCAGCACCGGCACCAGCGACAGCGCGACGGCGATCAGCACCGCCACGGCCAGCACCAGCGACACGGGGGGTCCCCAGAGGAACCGGCCCGGCCACGGGCCGCCGGTGGGCCGGTCGTCCCCGGCGGGGGGGTCTGCGGGCGGCGGGGGAGGCCGGTCGGCCGGCGGCGGGGGAGGCCACGTCATGCGGGGATTGTCCCGTACCCGGCGGACGGGCGGCGGACCGGGTGGATGACCGCGCCCAGCCGGTACCATCCCGCCCCGTGAGCAACAACACCACCCGCCCCCGCGTCTTCTCCGGCATGCGCCCCACCGGGGCCCTGCACATCGGCCACCTGTTCGGTGCCCTCGGCAACTGGGTGCGCCTGCAGGACGAGGCGGACTGCATCTTCAGCGTCGTCGACCTGCACGCCATCACCACGGCGTATGAGGACCCCTCGCGCGTTGTCGACGACGGCCTGCTGATGCTGGCCGACTGGATGGCTGTCGGGGTCGACCCCGAGCGCAGCGTCGTGTTCCGCCAGTCCGACGTGCCGGGCCACTCCCAGCTGCACCTCATGCTCAGCATGATCACGCCGCTGTCGTGGCTGGAGCGCGTACCCACGTACAAGGGGCAGATCGAGGAGCTCGGCGAGCACCTGTCCACGTACGGGTTCCTGGGCTACCCGCTGCTGCAGACGGCCGACATCATCCTGTACAAGGCCACCCAGGTGCCCGTGGGCCAGGACCAGCTGCCGCACCTCGAGCTGGCCCGGGAGGTGGTGAGGCGGTTCAACCACATGTACGGCCGCCGGGTGTTTCCCGAGCCGGCCGCCCGGCTGGCCGACACGCCGCTGATCCTGGGCACGGACGGCCGCAAGATGTCGAAGAGCTACGGCAACAGCCTCACGCTCGGTGCGAGCGACGACGAGATCGCGACCCTCACGAAGGGCATGGTCACCGACCCGCAGCGGGTGCGCCGCAGCGACCCGGGGCGCCCCGAGGTGTGCAACGTGTTCAGCTACCACAAGCTGTTCGGAGCGCCGCCGGCCGAGGTCGACGAGATCCACGAGGGCTGCACCACGGCCACGCTGGGGTGCGTGGACTGCAAGAAGCGCCTGTGTGCGCGTGTCACCGACACCATCGCTCCCATACGCGAGCGCCGCAACGCGCTGCTGGCCGACGCGTCGGCGCTGAGGGACACGCTGGCGGACGGCGCCGCGCGCGCCAACGCCATCGCCCAGCCGGTGCTGGCCGAGGCCGAGGAGGCCATGGGCCTGCGGCACGGCGCGTAGGGCGGCGCGGTGACCCGTCCCGACCCGCTGCGCCTGCCCCTCGACCTCGACCTGTTCGAGGGGCCGCTGGACCTGCTGCTGACCCTGGTGCTGCGTGACGAGGTGGACCTGGCCGAGCTGCCCGTGGCCGGGGTGGTGAACGCCAGCCTGGGCGGCCCCGAGCCGTGGGACCCGGCCACGGCGGGCGAGTTGATCGTGTTGATGGCCGCGCTGGTCGACCTGAAGTCGCGCCGCCTGGTGGGAGACGACGAGGACGACCTCGAGCCGGACCCCGACGCCGCGGAGGTGCGCGAGCTGCTGTACCAGCGCCTGGTGGCGTACGCGCCGTTCCAGAAGGCCGCGGCGTGGCTCGCCGAGGCCGACCGAGTGGCCGGGCGCGTGCACTACCGCAGGGCGCCGCTGGACGGCGCGCCGGCCTTCGTCACGCCCGGCGACGCGGCCGACCTGGCGGCCGCGATGGCGCGCGTGCTGCGCGAGCCCCCGGCCCCGTCCCTGGCCCACCTCAACACGGCGCGCGTGAACGTCTCGGACATCATCCACCGGCTGCGGGCCGCCCTCCACCACGACGACGTCCTCAGCTTCGAGGCCCAGCTGGCGGAGCGCGACGGCCGCGTCATCGGTGGCCCGCTGCGAGAGGGCACGACGCTGCTGGCCGCGCTGGAGATGGCGCACCGCGGCGAGGTGACGCTGGACCAACCCCGCCTGTTCGGCGACATCGCCATCAGGCGGGCCCCGCGCGAAGACCCCGGCAAGGGGGCACGCTGAGCCCGGACCGCGAGATCGAGGCGCTGCTGTTCCTCTCGCCCGGGCCGCTGGACGTCGCCCGCCTGGCGGAGGTCACGAACCGGCCCCCCGACGAGGTGCGGGGCGCCGTCGATGCCCTGCGGGAACGGCTCGACGGGACCCGCGCCGGGCTGGAGGTGGCCGAGATCGCCGGCGGCTACGCGCTGCGCACCCGCGCCGACCTGACCGACGTGTGCGACAGGCTGCGTGAGCGCCCGCCGGCCGACGTGTTGTCGCCCGCCGCGCTCGAGACCCTGGCCGTGGCCGCGTACCTGCAGCCGGTCAGCCGTCCCGAGATCTCCCGCCTGCGGGGCGTGTCGGCCGACGCCACGGTGGCCATGCTGGTGGAGCGGGGCCTGCTGGAGGAGGCGGGCCGGGTTCCCGGCGGGCAGGCGATGCTCTACCGCACCACGGCGGCGTTCCAGGAGCGGTTCGGCCTGCGCGACGCCACCGACCTGCCGCCGCTGGCCGACTTCGAGCTGTCCGGCGACGAGGCCGACGCGGTTCGCCGGCGCCTGGTGGACGCCGGTCATCTGCCGGAACCCGGGACCCCGGCGGAACCCGACGCGGGCGGCGACCCCCGCCCGGGGCCGGGTGACGCCGATGGCTGAGTGGCCCGCGCCCGGCACGCGGCTGCAGCGGGCCCTGGCCCAGGCCGGCGTGGCAAGCCGGCGGGCGTGTGAGGCGCTCATCACGGACGGCCGGGTCACCGTCAACGGCGTCGTCGCGGCGCTCGGCGCCACGGCGGGTCCCCACGACGTCATCCGCCTGGACGGCCGGGTCGTCACGCCCGAGCCCGTGCGGGTGATCCTGCTGAACAAGCCCGCCGGGCGCGTCTCGACCGCCCACGACCCCCAGGGGCGGCCGACGGTGCTGGACGACCTGCCCGACGACGTGCGCCTGTACCCGGTCGGACGCCTGGACCTGGACACGACCGGCGCGCTGCTCGTCACGAACGACGGCGATCTGGCCAACGGCCTCATGCATCCCCGGCTCGCCGTGCCCAAGACGTACGAGGTGCGGGTGGAGGGGCGGGTGTCGGCCGAGACGGTGCGCGAACTGCGCCGCGGCGTGGAGCTGGAGGACGGCCCGACGCTGCCCGCGAGGGTGGACGTGATGGAGCGCCGCCACCCGGGCGGCACGTGGCTGCGCATCGAGATCACCGAGGGTCGCAACCGCCAGGTCAAGCGGATGTGCGCCCACGTCGGCCACCCCGTCACGCGGCTTCACCGCGCCCGGTACGCCGGGGTGGGGCTGCAGGGGCTGCGCACCGGCCGGTGGCGCTTTCTCACCGGCGAGGAGGTCGCCCGCCTGCGGGGGTTCGCGGACGGTACGGTGAGGGCGTGATCGACGGCCACATCCTGCGTGCCCTGCGGGGCGCCACCACGGTGGCGTCCGACGACGGGACGCTGATCCGAGAGGCGACCGCCGAGCTGCTGGCCGCCATGCTCCAGCGCAACGACGTCGACCGCGACCGGATCGTGTCGATGTGGTTCACGGCCAGCCATGACCTGCGCGCCGAGTTCCCCGCCGTCGCGGCGCGCGAGATGGGCATGAACCGCGTGCCGCTGATGTGCGCGGCCGAGATCGACGTACCGGGCAGCCTGCCGCGCTGCGTCCGCGTGATGATGCACTGCTACATGGATGCCGGCCGCGACCCCCGGCACGTGTACCTGCGCGACGCCGTGCGCCTGCGCCCCGACCTGGCCAGCGAAGCCGACGTCCAGTAGCGCGCCGTTTCGCAAGGCGCGCGCCGGCGCGCCCGCCGGCTACTTCCGCTGGGAGGCCGCCGGTCTGCGCTGGCTGGCCGACGCGCCCGGCGGCGCCTCGGTGGTGCCGGTGCTCGGGGTGGACGACGACGGACTGGTGCTGGAGCGCCTGGCGGGCGTGCCGCCCACCGCCGCGTCGGCCCGGGCGTTCGGTGCCGCGCTGGCGCGCACGCACGCGGCGGGGGCGCCCTCGTTCGGGGCGCCGCCCGCCGGCTGGGACGGCGACGGGTTCCTGGGGCCCCTGTCCGAGCCCCTGCCCCTGCCCCTGCGGCCCACGCCGTGCTGGGGCCGGTTCTGGGCCGAGCAGCGCCTGATGCCCCTTGCGCGCCTGGCGCGCGACCGCGGGGCGCTGGACTCCGGCGACGTCGTCCTGGTCGAGGCCGTCGCGGCCCGCTGCGAGGCGGGGGAGTACGACACGGGCCACCCCCCGGCCCGACTCCACGGGGACCTCTGGTCGGGCAACGTCATGTGGACCGCGGACGCCGCCGTGCTCATCGACCCCGCGGCGCACGGGGGCCACCCCGAGACGGACCTCGCCATGATGGCGCTCTTCGGATTCCCTCACCTCGGCGACGCGCTGGCGGGGTACGACGACGTGACGCCGGCGACGCCGGGGCGCGCGGAGCGGGTGGGGCTGCACCAACTACACCCGTTGCTTCTGCACGCGGCGGTCTTCGGGCCCGGGTACGCCGGGATGGTGCGGGCCGCCGCGGCCGCCCACGCCTGACGGAGCGGCTGCCCCAACGCTTCAGGTCCCGGCCGCCGCGCCGAGGTACCGGGAAAGCCCCCGACCCCGAGGCGCCCGCCATGAAGGTCCTGTTCCTGTCCCCCGGCGATTCGCTCGACTACCAGAACGACTCGCTGCTGATCGGCCTGAAGGAGCTGCTCGGCGCCGACGTGGTGGACGTCAACAAGCACCACCACCTGTACGACACGTTCCCCGAGGACGGCCTCGCGAACATGTACGGCAAGGGCATGACGATCTCGCGGGTGCTGCCCGACCTGTTCGTCGACCGCAACGACATCGAGGGGCGCATCGCCGCGCGGGAGTTCGACCTCGTCGTCTACGGGGCCGTGTGGCGCAGCCACGAGTACCTGCCCCTGGTGCTGGAGACGTACCCGCCTGAGGCCATCGCGTTCGTCGACGGCGAGGACGCCGCGTCGTTGCACCCGCTGGTGGCGTTCCACACGCGGTACTTCAAGCGGGAGTTGTTCGCGCAGCACCCCGCGACGCTGCCGACCGTCCACCCGATCATGTTCGGCATCCCGGAGAGCAAGCTGGATTTCTCGCGCCCCAAGACCCGCGACATCGCGTTCTGCGACCCCCGCGACACGAGCACGTACATCTACGAGGACGAGGCCTCGTACTACGCGGGCTACGGGGAGGCCCGGTTCGGCGTGACCATCAGGAAGGCCGGCTGGGACTGCATGCGGCACTACGAGATCCTCGCCAACGGAGCGATCCCGGCGTTCCTCGACATCGGCACGTGCCCCCCGACGACGCTGCACATGTTCCCGAAGCTGCGCTGCCTGCAGGTGCTGCACGAGGGGGCCAACGAGGACACGTACGAGCGCCACGCCGAGTGGTTCCAGCAGTACACGCGCACGCACCTCACCACCAGCGCCCTCGCCAAGCGTTTCCTCGACACCATGGCGGGCGCCGCCGTGCCCCCGCTCGAAGTGGCGGCGTGAGCGTCTACGTGCAGATCGGGGCGGGCGCGGGGGACGAGGACCCCAGCACGGGATTCCGCGACGGGTTCACCGAGATGGTGAAGGACCTGCCGCGCGAGGACGTCTCCCGCGTCGTGCTGGTCGAGCCGAACCCCCTCAACATCCCCGCGCTGACGCGCTCCTGGTCGGGCTACCCGCAGGCCGAGATCCACAACCTGGGCATCCGCCCGGACGCGGTGGAGCAGTCCGAGATCACGTTCTACTACGCGCCCGAGGACGGCCCGACGTTCCAGGTGTTCTCGATGAACCCCGGGCACGTGCTGGCGCACTACCCGGACACCGAGCTGCGCACCGAGGTCGTCCCGTGCCTCACGCTGACGCAGTTCCTGTCGCGCGTGGTGGGTGACGACCCGATCGAGCTCCTGGCGCTCGACATCGAGGGCATTGACGCGCAGGTGCTGCTCGAGACGGACTGGGACGGCGTCAACTGCCGGCGCCTGTCGTTCGAACATCTGCACATGGGCGAGGCGCTGAAGAGCGTCGCTGACCGGCTGAACGGCGCCGGCTTCGCGTATATCGGCACCGGGGTGGACCACAACGGCTACGACATGATGTTCGCGCGCCCCGCGAGCGCCCGGCGCTGACCCGCGCCAGGCGGGGGCGCCGACGGGCCCCCTAGACTCCCGTCTCGATGAGGTCCCGCATCGCGCCCGCCCTGCTCGCCGTCGCGTTGGCCCCCCTCGCTGCCGGCTGTGGCGACGACGCACCCAGGCCCGGCACGGTGGCGGCGACCCACGCCGTCGGCGACGTCGTGCCGTTCGTCCTGTCCCGGTACGACGGGGGCAAGGAGACGTCCACCGCGCTCGAGGTGACGGTTCTCGGCATGCGCCGGGGCACGCCGGATGACCTCGCCGACTTCGACATGGGCGCCGACGCCGACGCCACGCCGTACTACGTACGCGTGCGGTTCCGCAACACCGACGACGCGGCGCTGACCCGGTGGTCGTTCCCGGATCCGCTCGGCGCCGACCTCGACTCGGGCGCGCAGGCGCGCCAGATCGTCCTCACCGCGCCCTTCCCGGCATGCACCACCCCGAGGACCACGACCCTTGCGCCCGGCGCGACGCTGACGGGCTGCGCCATCTTCGTGGCGCCCCGGGGCCGCAGGGTGACGACGGTGCTGGGCAACAGCGACGGCACGGCGCTCCAGACCTGGAACCTCGGCTAGCGCCCCCGGCGGGTCGGGCCCGCCGGAGACGTGCAAGGATGCACGCTCCATGACCGAGATCACGTGGACGACACCGCCCGGGCCGCTGCGCCGACCCATCCTTCTGAGCGCGTTCAGGGGATGGAACGACGCGGCGTCGGCGGCGTCCGGGGCCGTGGCGTACCTCGCCGAGCGGCACGGAGCGGAGCGCGTGGGAGCCCTGGACCCCGAGGAGTTCTTCGACTTCCAGGTGTCGCGTCCCATGGTCGATCTGTCCGAGGACGGGGACGGCCGCGTGACGTGGCCCGAGGTCGAGGTTCACGTGGCCCGGCCGGCGGAGCTCGAGCGCGACCTGGTCATCATCAACGGGCCCGAGCCGTCGATGCGCTGGCGCACGTTCTGCGCGGCCCTGCTGGACGCGGCGCAGTCCATGGGCGTCGAGACGGCGGTGTCGCTGGGGTCGCTGCTGGCCGACGTGCCGCACTCGCGTCCGGTGCGGCTGACGGGGATCTCGTCGGACGCCGCGCTGATGGAGCCGCTGGGCACGCGCCCGCCGCGCTACGCGGGCCCCACCGGCATCACCGGGGTGTTCCACGGCTACGCGGAGCAGCGGGGTCTGAAGGCCGTCTCGCTGTGGGCACCGTCGCCGCACTACGCGGCGGGCGTGAGCAACGCGAAGGCCAGCATGGCGCTGCTGCGCGCCGTCGAGACGCTGACGGGCATGGATCTGGGCGCCGCGGGTCTGCAGGCGGCCGCCCTCCAGTACGAGCAGCAGGTCAGCCACGCTGTCGCATCCGACCAGCGGCTGCAGGGCCTGGTGGAGCAGCTCGAGGCGGCGTCCGACACCGAGCCGGTCGACGATGCGGGCCCGCTGCCGTCGGGAGACGATCTGGCGGCCGAGCTGGAGCGCTACCTGCGCGAGGCCGACGACGGGTCGTCGCAGGGCTGAGGGCACCCCGGCCGGACCGTCGCCCGGCGGGCGACCCCGCGACGCCGCGAGGCGGGCGCCTCCCGCGGCTCGCTACAGTCGGCCCACGATGACCCTGCGCGTCTCACCCCGCCTCGACGCCATCCCGCGCTACGTGCCGGGCATGTCGACGGCCGAGGCCCTCGCGCGGTTCGGCGTCGAGGACGCCGTGAAGCTGTCGTCCAACGAGAGCCCCTTCGGGCCGCTGCCCGGCGTGGAGGAGGCGGTCGCCGCGGTCGCCGCCGGCCTCAACCGCTACCCCGACGGCCGCGCCGGCGCGCTGCGGGCCCGCATCGCCGACCTGCACGGCGTGGGCGACGACCAGGTGATCGTGGGCAACGGCTCCGGCGAGATCCTGCTCCTGGCCGGGCAGGCGCTGCTCGACCCCGGCACCACGGTGGTGTACCCGGAGCCGTCGTTCGCGCTGTACCCGCACCTGGCCCAGGCGTCGGGCGCCGAGGCCGTCCCGGTGCCGCTGGACGACGCCGGCCGCAACGACGTGGCCGCCATGGCCGCGTACGTCGACGAGCGCACGCGCCTCGTCGTGATCTGCTCTCCCAACAACCCCACCGGGGGCTACGTCCCCGCCGCCGCGGTGGAACGCCTGCTGGATGAGATCCCCTCCGACGTGGGCGTGCTGGTGGATGAGGCGTACCACGACTTCGTGTCCGAGGTCGACCGGGGCCGCGTCATGAGCATGGCCCGCGAGCGTGCCAACCTGCTGGTCACGCGCACGTTCAGCAAGGCCTTCGGCCTGGCCGGCGCCCGCGTGGGGTACGGCGTGGGGTCGCCCGGGTGGGTGGACGCCATCGACCGGGTGCGCCCGCCGTTCCACGTGGGCGCCGCGGGGCAGGCCGCCGCGCTTGCGGCGCTGGGCGCGCTGACCGAGCTCGATTCCCGCGTGCGGACCCTGACGGCCGAGCGCGAGCGGGTGCAGGGCGCGCTGCGGGCCGCGGGCGTCGCCTTTACCCCGAGCCAGGCCAACTTTATCCTGGTGGGGCCCTTCGCCCCCGCCGTGGACGCCGCGCCGGTGCACGAAGAACTCCTCCGCCGCGGGGTGATCGTCCGCGACGGTGGCGCCCTCGGGGCGCCCGGCACGATCCGGGTGACCGTGGGCACCGCGCAGGACAACGACAGGTTCCTCGACGCGCTGGCCGCGGTGAGGGGCGCGCGAGAACTCCGGGACAACCCGCGGGCGGCCGTGTGACGGCGCCGCGACGCAACTAAGGACGGGCACGCCACGATGATGATCGTCATGCAGGAGGGGGCCACCCCCGAACAGATCGCGGCCGTGGTCGCGAGGATCGAGCGCGCCGGCGCGAAGGCGCACGTCAGCTCCGGGGAGTTCGTCACGGTCATCGGTGCCATCGGCGACGACCGCGAGCTGATCGCCGCCCTGGACATCGAGGGCGAGGGCGGCGTCGAGAAGGTCGTCCCCATCCTCAAGCCGTACAAGCTGGTGTCCAAGGACTTCCGCGGCGCGGGCGCGACGTTCGAGATCGGTGGCCGGCGCATCGGCGGCGACAACTTCTGCCTCATCGCGGGCCCCTGCACCGTCGAGAGCCGCAAGCAGACGCTCGACACGGCCGACGTCGTCAACGGCATCGGCGTGACGATGCTGCGCGGCGGGGCGTACAAGCCACGCTCGAGCCCCTACACGTTCCAGGGGTTGGGCAAGGAGGCCCTGGAGATCCTCGCGGAGGCGCGGGAGCGCACCGGCCTGCCGATCGTGACCGAGGTCATGGACGTCCGCCAGATCGAGGACGTCGTGGGCGTCGCCGACGTCATCCAGATCGGTGCCCGCAACATGCAGAACTTCGACCTGCTCAAGGAGATCGGCCACACCGACCTGGGAGTGCTGCTCAAGCGCGGCATGTCCGCCACCATGGAGGAGTGGCTGCTGTCGGCCGAGTACATCGCCCACGGCGGCAACGAGCGCATCATGCTGTGTGAGCGCGGCATCCGCACCTTCGAGACGCAGGCGTACCGCTCCACGCTGGACCTGGGCGTCATCCCGGCCGTCAAGCAGGTGTCCGGGCTGCCCGTCATCGTCGACCCGTCTCACGCGGCGGGCAAGCGCGACCTGATCCTGCCGATGGCCCGCGCTGCGGTCGCGGCCGGCGCCGACGGCCTCATCGTGGAGGTGCACCCCAGCCCCGAGACCGCGCTGTGCGACGGCCCGCAGGCGCTGTACGCCGACACGTTCGCGGCGTGGGTCGCCGACGTGAAGCGCGTCATCGACGTGATGGGCAAGGTCATCGCGGGGACCGAGCCCGCCACCGTCGCGGGCTAGGGCGGGGAGGATCCCCGGCTCCGCATCCCTCGGGCCCGTCGCCGTCGTCGGCGTCGGGCTCATGGGGGGTTCGCTCGGGCGTGCGCTGATCGCGGCGGGCGCCCGGGACGTGCGCGGCGTCGACCCCGACCCGGCCGTGGGGGCGGACGCCGTCGCGCTGGGCGCGCTGACCTGCGTGGCCCCGACGATCGGCGAGGCCCTCGCCGGTGCGCGCGTGGCGTTCGTCGGCGCGCCCATCGGTGTGATGGGGGACGTGCTGGCCGACGTGCTGCGGGCCGCGCCGGACGACTGCGTGGTCAGCGACCTGGGCTCGGCCAAGGCGGGGGTCGTCGCGTCCGTGCCCGTCGGCGAGCGACACCGGTTCGTGGGCGGGCACCCCATCTGCGGGGGCGAGCGCTCCGGCGTGGCCGCCGGCCGCGGAGACATGTTCCGGGGGGCCACATGGTTCCTCACCCCCACCGGAGAGGTGCGGCCGGAGCTGTTCCAGCGCCTGCACGCACACGTCGCGGCCGTCGGGGCGCGCCCGGTGGCCATCGACGCCGACGTCCACGACCGGCTGATGGCCCTGGTCAGCCACGTCCCGCACGTCCTGGCCTCCGCGTTGGTCGACCAGGGCGCGGCCACCACGCCCGGGGGGCGGGAGGCGCTGCGCTCGGCCGGGCCGTCGTTCGCCGACCTCACGCGCGTGGCGGGCTCCAACCCGCCGCTGTGGGCCGACATCTTCCTGGCGAACCGCGACGCGCTGCTGGACGCCCTGCGCGACTATCGCGGCCGCCTTGAGGACGTCGAGCGCGACCTGGCCGCCGGCGACCGCGAGGCGCTCACCGGCTTCGTCGCCCGGGCCGCCGAGGGCCGGGAGCGGCTGCGGCGCGACTGGGCCGACCACGACGGGCAGCCGTGGCGTCTGGTGGTGAGCGTCCCCAACCGACCCGGCGTCCTGTCCGAGATCGTCACCGCGCTGGGCCACGCGCACATCAACATCGAGGACATGGCCCTGCACCAGTCCTCGCCCGAGGGCGGCGAGCTGCTGCTGACCGTGGTGGGCGGCGCCACCGCGGCGGACGCCGAGGGCCTGGTGGCCGCGCTGGGCTACGCGGTCACGCGCACGCCGGACCCGGCGGACGGGGCCTGACGTGGCCGCCCGGGTCGCCATCCCCCAGTGGCTGCAACCCGAGGCCGCCGCGCTGCTGCGCGACGCCGGTCTGGACGTGGCCGACGGGGGACGCGGTGTGGACGACGACCCCCTGCCCCGGGCCGGGACGCTGGCGCTCGTGGAGGGATGTGCGGGGGTGCTGACGCAGCTGGCCGACCGCGTGGATGACGCATTCCTCGACGCGGCCGGTCCGGGCCTGCGCGTGGTGGCGAACGTCGCGGTGGGCCACGACAACGTCGACGTGGGCGCGTGCTCCCGGCGGGGCGTGGTGGTCACGAACACGCCCGGCGTCCTCACCGACGCGACGGCGGACCTCGCGCTGGCGCTCATCCTGATGGCCACCCGCCGCCTGGGCGACGCCGAGCGCCGCGTGCGCACGGGTGAACCGTGGCGGTGGGGAATGGGGCGCAACCTGGGAACGGGCCTCCAGGGGCGCACGCTCGGCATCGTCGGCCTGGGGCAGATCGGCGCCGCCACCGCCCGCCGGGCGCGGGCGCTGGGCATGCACATCGCGTATGCCGGGCGCCGCGACGCCGATCCTGCCGTGGTGCGTGAGCTGGGCGCCCGCCGCCTGCCGCTGCACGACCTGCTGGCGGCGTGCGACGTCGTGTCGCTGCACTGTCCCCTGACGCCCGAGACCCGGCACCTCGTTGACGCCCGGGCCCTCGCGCGCATGCGGCCCGACGCGTTCCTGGTCAACACGGCCCGCGGCCCCGTCGTGGACGAGGCGGCGCTGGCCGACGCCCTGCGCGCCGGCGCCCTCGCGGGCGCCGCCCTGGACGTCTATGAGGACGAGCCGCGCATCCATCCGGGCCTGGCGGGCCGGGACGACGTGGTGCTGCTGCCTCACGTCGGCTCGGCCACCCGCGAGACCCGCCGCGCAATGGCCCTGCTGGCCGCCCGTAACGCGGCGGCGGTCATCGCGGGCGAGCGGCCCCTCACGCCGGTCGGCTAGGAACAACCCTCCACGTAGCCCACCTGCGGCAGCTTGCCCGCGCGGATGTTCGTCACGCGTGCGCCGTTGGTCTCGAACACCATCGCCCGCCCGGTACGCGCCATCGGCCTCGCGCCGACCCAGATCTCCTTGCCCCTGGCCAGGTACTTGTGGCGGGTCACGACGGCGGTGGGGTAGGCGGTGACGACCGCCTTCTGCGTGCTGCCCACCCGGATGCCCTTCGCCGTGGCGTATCGGGGCCGCATCAGGTCCAAGCGGACCACGCGGTTCTGGCGCGCCACCATCAGGGCCAGGCCGAGGCGCGGGTCGCGCGAGATCGCGTACCGGCACGACGGCACGTCACCGGTGGGGGCCCTGAAGCGGATGCCGGACGCCCGCTGGGCCTGCGCCAGCGTCATCCCGATGGTGACGGGCCCGAGCCCGTTGCGCGACAGCGTCGGCGTGGCCGGCGCGGGGGCGGGAGCGGTGGGTGTGGGCGTCTGGGCGGTTGCGGCGGTTGCGGCGGCCGCCGAGGCCGCCGCGATGATCAGTGCGCGAGATCTCATGGGTCGGGTCACTGCTCCGTGTCCGGCGGGGCCAGCCCCGCGTCCTCCAGGAACCCGGCGACGGTACGCGACAGCGTGCCGCCGCGCCAGGCCAGCGGCCCCTCGTCCTCGCCCTCCACCACAAGGCGCGCACCCGGGATGACGCGGGCGTACTCCTCGGACACCGACAGGGGATGCTCGGGGTCGGCCGCGTCGCGGCTGCCGACGACGAGCGTGGGCACGCCGACCGCCGCCAGCGCGGCGATGCCGTCGAACGCCGCCGAGCGGGGCGTTCCGCGCAGCGCGTCGGCCACGGCCGCGGGGTGACGGTGCCGGCCCATCCGCTGACGCATCATCGTCGTGACGGCGTCGCGCATGCGGTCGGGCACGGGGGGCGGGCCGAAGGCCTCGAGGAACCCCTCGGCGCCGCTGCGCTCCATGCCGTCGGCCAGGGCGTCCCACCGATCGAGGTTGCCGCTGGGTGCGCCGCGGTGGGCGGGGGTGATGATCACGAGGGCCGCGACGCGCTCGGGGTGCTCGAGGGCCACCCGCAGGGCCGTGGCCGACCCCATCGACACGCCCATCAGCACGGCCCTCTCGATGCCCAGCGTGTCCATGACGCCCACCGCGTCGCCGGCCAGGCGGTCGTATCCGTAGTCCCCGCGGGGTGCGGGGGCGCTGTCGCCGTGCCCGCGGGCGTCGTACATCACCGTCCGATAGCCGCCGCGGGCCAGCAGCGCGGAGCCATGTACCACGTACCGCCGGGTTGCCGTGAGGCCGTGGAGCATCAGGATCGGCGGCCCGTCGCCGCCCGAGTCGTCCACGGCGACGTCCATGTCGCCCAGCCGGATGGTGCGGTGTTCGTCGTCGGCCATTCGCCTACCCTACCCGGGCCCGTGACACCCGCCGATCCACCCACCACGCCCGACACCGGCCCGCCGCCCGCGCCGGAGCGCCGCGCCCTCGATCTGGCCGCGGGGGGAGACCGCACGCTGCTGGGCATCGCCGGGCCGCCGGGTGCGGGCAAGTCCACGCTAGCGGCCCGCGTCGCGGCCGCCGTCGAGCGCGCCCACCCCGGGGCCTGCGTCGTCGTGCCCATGGACGGCTTCCACCTGGCCCAGGGCGTCCTCGCGGCCCTCGGCCGGGCGGGCCGAAAGGGCGCGCCGGACACGTTCGACGCCGCGGGATACGCGGCGCTGCTGCGCCGGCTGCGCCGGCCCGTGCCGGGCGAGACGGTGTACGCGCCGCGCTTCGACCGCGCCATCGAGGAACCCGTCGCGGGTGCCATCGCCGTGCCCGCGACGGTGCGGCTGGTCGTCACGGAGGGGAACTACCTGCTGCTGGACGAGGGCCCGTGGGCCGCGGTGCGGGGGTTGCTGGACGAGGCCTGGTACGTCGACCCGGGCGACGCCGTGCGTGTGCCGCGCCTGGTGGCGCGCCACGTGGCGTTCGGCCGCACGCCGGCGGAGGCCGAGGCGTGGCAGCGCGACACCGATGCACCGAACGCCGCGCGCGTCGCCCGCACGGCCCACCGCGCCGACGTCGCGTGGGACGGTGCCGCGTGAGCCACCGCCCGCTGACCCACCACGGCGCCCGCGGCGACCTGCCCGTGCGGGTCCTCACGCACCCCCGGTGGCGCACCATCCGCATCCGGGTGGACGCCCGGGGGGTGACGCTCACGGCGCCCGCCCGCACGCGCCGCCGCAGCATGGAGGCCGCCCTCCGCCACCACGCGGCCTGGATCGACCGGACGCTGGCCGAGACGCCCCGCACGCCCCCGCCGGACGCCCGGGCCCACGCCGCCCGGGTGCGCGCCGCCCGCCCGGGCCTCGTGGCGCTGGTCGACGCGTGGGCCCCCCGCGTGGGCGTCACCGTCGCCCGCGTCGTGGTGCGCGATCAGCGCACGCGCTGGGGCAGCGCGTCGGCCCGGGGAACCATCAGCCTCAATTGGCGCCTGTCGCTGGTCCCTCCCAACGTGGCGGTGTACGTGGTGGTGCACGAGCTGTGCCACCTGGTGGAGATGAACCACTCGCCCGCGTTCTGGGCTCTGGTGGAGGGGCACCTGCCGGGGTACCGGGAGCGGCGGCGATGGCTCCGCGCACACGGCGGCGCCATACTGGACCAACGCGACACCCCCGAGACGGAAGGCGATCGATGAGCGCATCGGCGGCAGGATGGTTCCCCGACCCCAGCGGCAAGCACGAGCACCGATACTGGGACGGCGAGGCGTGGACCGAACACGTCGCCACGAACGGGGTGCAGGCCGTCGACCCGCCCGGGCCCCCGCCGCCGCCGGGGGCCCAGCCCGCGGCGAACGCCCCCGCCGCGCCGCGCGAGGACGGTGTGCTCGACCGCGTGGACGCGTTCGCCGACTTCGGCGACGCCAGCCGGGCCGACCAGATCAAGCGCCAGGTGGAGGGCCAGGGCTGGGGCGGGGCCAACGTGGCCGCGGGGGCCCCGGCGGGCGGCGGCACCATCTTCGACGAGCCCATCCTGGTGGTCAACCAGAAGGCCAAGCTGATGGAGCTCAAGCAGGAGTACGGGGTGTACGACCGCGACGGGCGCCGCATCGCGTCGGTCAATCAGACCAACCAGTCGACGGCCCGCAAGGCCATTCGCCTGCTCAGCAACCTCGACCAGTTCCTGCCCACGCGCCTGGAGATCACGAACGCCGCCGGCGTCGTCGTGCTGACACTGAACCGGCCCGGAAAGGTGTTCAAGAGCACCATCATCGTGTCGGGCGCCGACGGCAGCGAGATCGGCCGGATCGTGCAGGAGAACATGATCGGCAAGATCCGCTTCGGGCTGCAGGGCTCCGACGGCACGGAGCTGGGGTCCATCAAGGCCGAGAACTGGCGGGCCTGGAACTTCCGCATCGAGGACGCCCAGGGCCAGGAGATCGCCCGCATCACCAAGACGTGGGAAGGCCTCGCCAAGCAGATGTTCACGACGGCCGACAACTACGTCGTCCAGATCCACGCGCCGCTCACCGACCCGCTGCGCTCGCTCGTGGTGGCGTCCGCGCTGTCGGTCGACACCGCGCTCAAGCAGGACGACCGCGGCATCGCGTAGGCCGGTCCCCCGTGATCCCGTTGCCCCTCGACGGCCCCGATGAGGGGCAACGGATCGCCGCCGAGGCGCGAACACGCGCCGCCCGGTCCGGCGTGCGTGCCGCCGTCTTCGTGGAGGGACCGTCCGACCACGCGGCCCTTGTGACGCTCGCCCCGCGGCTCGGGCTCGACCTGGATGCCGCCGGTGTCGCCGTGGTGCCGATGGGCGGGTTCGGCGGCATCGGGCGCTTCGTCGAGGAGTTCGGGCCGGCGGGCCGCGGGCTGGTGCTCGCCGGCGTGGTGGACGAGGCCGAGGCGCCGTACGTGGCGTCCCGCCTGGCCTCCGCGGGGCTGGACCCCGCGACGTTCGTCGTGTGCCGGCCCGACCTGGAGGGGGAGCTGCTGCGGGCCGTCGGCCGCGCGGGGGTGGAGGGGGTTCTCGACGGGCTCGGCGACACCGCGTCGTTCGCGCGCTTCCGGCGCCAGCCGGCCCAGCGCGACCGTCCCTGGGACGCGCAGGTCCATCGCTTTCTCGGCACCCGCGCGGGCCGCAAGGTGGCGGCCGCCCGCGCGCTCGCGGCGGCCGTGCCGCTCGGCCGTGTCCCGGCCCCGCTCGCGCGGGTTCTCGGGGCCTGACCCCGGGGCACGCCCGGCCGGGCGGTGGCGCGGGGCCGAGGGAAGGTGGGGATCACGGCGTTCGCGATCGCCCACGTCGCGCTGCACGGCGCGATGAACTGCGCCGATCTCCGCCGCTGACGCGCGGCCTGATGACCGCACCGTTTCCCGTCCGCCGTCGGCCGTCGACCGCAGGGAGGCGGGCGGCACTTCACGGGTGAGACGCGACGGCCCGCCGGTCGCGCGGCTCAGGCCCGGGCGCCCGCGTCATCGCCGCCGTCACGTCGGAGCACCCCACGACCGCCGTGAGGCACAACGGAACACCCCGGGCACCGCGTGCCCCGGGGGGGCGACCGAGCGGACGCTCAGCCCCCGGAGGCGGCGGCCCGCTGTGCCTCGGCGTCCAGCAGGGCGGCGCCCGTCGCGGCGTCGTCGACGGTGACCACGAAGCGGCCGCCGTCGCGCAGCGTGGCGGCGATGCCCGGGCCCCGCCGCAGCACCACGGCGGCGCGGCCGATCAGGCGCAGGCTGCCGCGGTAGCCCCATCCGCCGTTTCGCAGCGGGCTCACGTCGGTGACCTCGGCCGACGCGATGCGGCCCAGGCGGATGCGGGTGGACGGGAACCCCAGCGGCCCGTAGCGCACCACCAGGCCGCGGTCGTCCACGCGCACGCGGATGACCCCCAGTTCCACCAGCGCCACCCCCGCCACGCACAGCGGGACGGCCAGCGCCGGGCGCGCGACGACGGCCGCGCCGATGCCCGCGATCACCAGGCCGGTTCCGAACGCGAGCATGCCCCGGGCGTGCGCGCCCGACGTCCACACGGCCCTCTGGCCCGGCCGCAGCGTCATGCCGTCGTCGCGCCCCCGCGCGACGGCCGCGCCGAGGGGGACCCCACGCACCGCCATGCGTCCGGCCAACGCGGCGTACGCGAACGGCACCGCCAGCGTGACCGGCCACGTCCACAGGCCCAGCCGCGCGTCCTGCCAGCGCTCGAGGCCCACCTGGGAGCCCGCGAGCAGCACGTACATGGTGGCGGCCAGCGACGACGCCAGCCCGCCGGTGGCGGCCACCGCCCGGCGGCGGTGCCGGTCGGCCCGGCGCGCGGACACCGCCCATCCTAGCGCCAGGACCCCGCCCGCCGCGACATCCAGGCACCCCGCCGTGAACGCCGCCTCCCGCGTCGCGCCGTCGGCCCGCACGGGGCCGAAGTGC
>JAGQUM010000026.1 GCA_020438485.1 Thermoleophilia bacterium
CGTCGCCAGGCGGTGCACGGTCTCGGCGCGGGCGCGGGTGAGGCCGACGGCGTCGCGCAGGTGCCCGGGGCCCAGCCCGGCCACGGCGGCGGGGCCGGGGAAGGCCCGCAGGTCGCCCGCCGGTGTCCCCCCGGCGGCGGACACCAGGCGCGCCGCGAACGTGCGGGCGGCGGCGGTGGACACCTGCTGGCCGAGCACCGTCGTGACGGCCACCTCGAACGCGTCGGGCGCGCCGGGCACGCCGGGCAGCCGCAGGCGCCGGACCAGCGGCCCGACGTCGGGGTCGGCCGCCAGCAGCCGCCATGCCGCGGTAATGGGGACGTCGGCCCCGACCCACCGTGCGGCGCATGCCGCGTCGCCGGGGTGGGGGCCGGCGGCGCCGGTCTCCAGGAGGTGGGTGCCGTCGTGCCGGAGCGTGATCGCCACCACGCGCGCGCCGTCGCCGTCGCGCTGGGCGCGCCGGTGCCGGGGGTGGGCGTGCGCCGTGGTGCCGGGGACGCCGTGGGCCCCCAGGTATCCCCCGATCACGGCGCCCGGGGCGCCCTCAGGCGGATCCACGTCGATGGCAGCCCTCCAGGTGGGGGTCGACCATGCCGACGGCCTCCATCATCGCGTGCACGGTGGTGGGCCCCACGAACGCGAACCCGCGGCGCTTGAGCTCCCGGGCGAGGGCGACCGAGGCGTCGGTGCGGGACGGGACATCGGCGGCCGTCCGTGGCGCGGGCGGGGCAGCGGCGGGCGCGTGGCCCGCCACGATGGCCTCCAGGCCGCCGTCGGCCCGCGCCGCGACCGTTGCGCGGGCGTTGGCGACGGCAGCGTCGATCTTGCGCCGGTTACGGACGATGCGCGCGTCGGCCAGCAGACGCTCCACGTCGTCGCCGGTGAACGCGGCCACGGCGTCGGGGTCGAATCCGGCGAACGCCTCCCGGAACGCGTCGCGCTTGGCCAGGATGGTGCGCCAGCTCAGGCCCGACTGGAACGCCTCCAGGCACAGCCGCTCGAACAGCGCCGCCTCGCCCCGCACGGGGACTCCCCACTCGGTGTCGTGGTAGGCGCGCAGCAGCGGATCGGAGGCCGCCCACGGGCAGCGGGCAAGGCCGTCGTCGCCGGTGACGGGTCCGGGGGGCGGGGGGTCGGTCATGAGGCGGAGCCTAAGTCCGAGGCCGTCGCGGGACACGCGCGCATCGTGTCGTCGGTGTGACGGTCCCGGCGGCGTTCCTACCGCCGCATGGCGTCGGAGAGCCGCCGCAGGCTAGAGGCCACGCCGCGCTCCAGTGCCCTGCGCAGCACGAACCCGGCGATGCCCGTGCCCGCGGCGCCGTTCACGGCCAGGCGGGCCAGCGTGGAGCCGTCGTCAAGCGTCTCGAACGCGTGGGTCATGGTGAGCGGGCCCATCTCGTCGATGGTCCGCAGCTCCAGCAGGTGCCCGGGCTCGAGGCGGGTCACCTCCGATCGCAGCGTGAGCTCGTGACCCGGCACGTGGAGCTCCCGCACCACCACGCTGCCCACCGCCAGCGGCGCGTCGCCCTCCACGCGCGACGCGCGCACGCTGTCCAGCCACCGCGGATCGTTGGCCGGGTCCATCGCGAACGCCGCCACCTCCTCGAGCGGGGCCTCGATGCGCTGGGCCAGGTCGATGTCGATGCTCATCCGTCGCCGCCTCGGGTCGCCGTCGTCTCCCTCGTGATTCTGCCGGATCGATCCCGTCCAGGGCGTGCCGCGTGCGGGTCCGCGCCGGGGCACCCGTCCCTTGTTTCTAGCCACGACTAGTGATCCAATTTAGCCGTGGCTAACAAGGATCACGCGGGGGCGGCTGACGCGCCGTTCGTCCCCACCGGAGCCCCGTCGGAGCACGCCCTGCCCGGGGAGGTGCGGGTGCTCGAGGCGGCCCACCGCTCGCTCAACCACGAGGCTCACGGGCTGCGTGGCCTGTGGCCGTTCCTGGGTCCGGCGTTCGTCGCCGCCGTCGCGTACGTCGACCCCGGCAACTTCGCGACGAACATCGCGGCGGGGTCGAAGTACGGCTACATGCTGCTGTGGATCGTGCTGGCCGCGAACCTCATGGCCATGCTCATCCAGACGATGAGCGCGAAGCTGGGCATCGCGACCGGTCGCAACCTGCCCGAGATGTGCCGGGAGCGCTTCCCACGTCCCGTCGCGCTGGTGCTCTGGGTGCAGGCGGAACTCATCGCAATGGCTACCGACCTCGCCGAGATCATCGGCGCCGCGCTGGGCCTTCACCTGCTGTTCGGCATCCCGCTGCTGCCGGCGTCGCTCATCGCCGCGGCGTTCTCGTTCGGCATCCTCGCGTTGCAGACGTACGGCGGCTTCCGCCGCATGGAGGCCGTGATCGCGGGGTTCGTCGGGATCATCCTCGTGGGCTTCCTGCTGCAGACCGTGCTGTCGAAGCCG
This sequence comes from Thermoleophilia bacterium, assembly GCA_020438485.1. Classification (GTDB taxonomy): domain Bacteria; phylum Actinomycetota; class Thermoleophilia; order Miltoncostaeales; family Miltoncostaeaceae; genus JAGQUM01. The sequence goes on from JAGQUM010000026.1 coordinate 2,413, forward strand.
TCGGGACCCGGCGTGCTGGAGGGCCTCGTGACGCCCCGGTTCGACGGGTCCGAGAGCGTCCTGCTGGCCGTCGGCATCCTCGGGGCGACGGTCATGCCGCACGTCATCTACCTGCACTCGGCCCTCACCCAGAACCGCATCCCCGCCGCGACCGACGAGCAGCGCCGCCGCCTGTTCCGGTTCGAGCGCACGGACGTGGTCGTCGCCATGCTGATCGCGGGCACGATCAACATGAGCATGATCGTCACAGCGGCCGCGGCGTTCCACAGCCGGGGCATGTTCGAGATGGCCGACATCGACGCGGCGTACGACGGCCTGCGCGACGTCCTGGGCGGGCACGCATCCCTGGCCTTCGGCATCGCACTACTGGCGTCGGGCCTGTCCGCGACGTCCGTCGGCACGCTGGCGGGTCAGGTCGTGATGGCCGGCTTCATCCGTCGCCAGATCCCGGTGTTCCTGCGTCGCGCCATCACGCTCGCGCCGGCCATCGCCGTGATCGCGGCGGGCATCAACCCGTCCGACGCGCTGGTGTGGAGCCAGGTGGCGCTGTCGTTCGGCATCGCGTTCGCGCTCGTGCCGCTGGTCATGTTCTGCTCCGACCGCGAACTCATGGGGGTGCTGGTGAACCGGCGCGCCACCACCGTCGCGGCCGTCGTCGTGACGGCGCTGATCGTCGCGCTGAACCTCTTCCTGCTCCAGCAGACGCTCTTCGCCTGACCACGGCGACTAGGCTGTGGACGTACCCGCACCGGAGGCGCCAGTGGCCCATCTCACCGACACCGAACTGCAGGATGCGCTGGGTGGGCTACCCGGCTGGGTGGTCCACGGCGGGGCCCTCGAGCGGGCGTTCTCGGGCGCGGACTTCGCGTGGTCGATCGACATGGTGAACCGCATCGCCGCGATCGCCGAGGAGGCCGGCCACCACCCGGATCTCGACATCCGCTGGGACACCGTCACCGTCCGGCTTGTCACGCACAGCGAGGGGGGCATCACCGCCGCCGACGCCGACATGGCCCGCCGCGTCCAGTCGCTGGCCGGATGAGCCGCCTGATGGGGGCGCTGCGCCCCGCCCTGTTCTCGCTCGACCCCGAGACCGCCCACGCCGCCGCCGTCCGCGCCGCCGGCCTGGCGGCGCCCGTCCTGGCCCGCACGCCCGGGTTCCGGGTCTCCGACCCGCGCCTGCGCGAGACGGTGTGGGCGGTCGACTTCCCCAACCCCGTGGGGCTCGCCGCCGGGTACGACAAGTGGGGGGCGGCGATCGCCGGCTGGCACGCCCTGGGCTTCGGGTTCGTCGAGGTCGGCACCGTCACTCCCGGCCCCCAGGAAGGAAACCCCGCGCCGCGGCTGTTCCGGCTGCCCGACGACGACGCACTCATCAACCGGATGGGGTTCAACAACGACGGCGCGCCGGCGACGGCCAACCGGCTGGCCGCCGCGGCCCGCGGCGGATGGCTGCGGCGTGTCCCGCTGGGCGTGAACATCGGCAAGCACAAGACGACCACGGCCGAGCTGGCGGTGCGCGACTACACGGCCGCGCTGGACCGCCTGTGGCCATACGCGTCGTACGTGGTGATGAACGTCTCGTCGCCCAACACGCCCGGCCTGCGCGAGCTGCAGGGCGCGTCGGCCCTGGCCGGCCTGCTGGACGCCGTCATCGAGATGAACCGCGACAAGGCGGTGATGACCGGCCAGCGGCCCCGGCCCGTCCTCGTGAAGATCGCCCCCGATCTCACCTCCGAGCAGGTCGACGCCATCGTCGACCTCGTGCGCGACGTGGGCGGGGACGGGATCATCGCGTGCAACACGACCGTCGCGCGCGCCGGGCTGAGATCCCCCGCGTCGCTCACCGGACAGGAGGGCGGGCTGTCAGGGCGCCCCCTCGCGGGACCCAGCATGGACGTGCTGCGCCGCGTCGTCGCCCGGGCCCCCGAGCTGCCCGTCATCAGCGTGGGCGGCATCTTCTCGGCCGACGACGCCTGGGAGCGGCTCGCCGCGGGCGCCCGCCTGGTGCAGGTGTGGACCGCGCTGGTGTACGAGGGGCCACGGGTGGCCGCGCGCATCAACCGCGGGCTCCTGGAGCGGATGGAGCGCGAGGGCGTCGCCCACGTGTCCGAGATCCGTCCCCGTGACGTGCGCGACGCGGCGCCCCCCGGGGCGTAACACGTGCTGGGACTCGCCGACCTTGCCGTGATCCTCATCGCGCTCACGGTGGGAAGCGTCGCGGCCGGGCGGATGAAGGTGTCGGCGATCCCGCTGTTCATCATCGGCGGGGTGCTCCTGGGGCCGGGCACCCCTATCGGCGTCACGCCGGTGCACGGCACGCGGGGCATCGAGATCATCTCCGAGCTCGGGGTCATCCTGCTGCTGTTCTTCCTGGGCCTGGAGTTCTCCCTGGACCGCATCACCAGCGCGCGGCGGCTGGTGTTCACCGGCGGCCTGGTGGACCTCGGCGTCAACGGTGCGCTGGGAGCGCTGGTGGGGTGGGCGTTGTTCGGCGTGAGCATCTCCGCCATGCTGTTCGCCGGTCTGTTCTACGTGACGAGCTCCGGCGTGGTCACGCAGTCCCTCATCGACCTCGAGCGCCTGGGCGACGACGAGACCGACCTCACGCTGGGGATCCTGGTGTTCGAGGATCTGGCCATCGCGCTGTTCTTGAGCGTCGCCGGGGCGTTGGCAGCCGGCCACGGCGTCTCGCTGGCGCAGGTGGGGCTCAACGGGGTGCTGGCACTGGTGTTCATCGGCGGCCTGCTGGCGGCCAGCCGCTACGCCGGGCGTTTCATCGGGCCGGTTGTGCGACGCCTGACCCCCGAACAGCTGTTCCTGTTCGCCATCGCCGTCGCCGTGTCGGCCGCGTGGGCGGCCGAGGGAACCCACCTGTCGGCCCCCGTGGGCGCGCTGCTCGCGGGCGTGCTTCTGTCGGGCACCGAGATCCGTGAGGAGATCGAACGCGAGCTGCTGGGCATGCGCGACTTCGCGGCCGCCGTGTTCTTCCTCGCCTTCGGCCTGGGTGTGGACCTATCGGCCATCGGCGACCTGTGGGCCTGGGTCGCGCTGGCCGTGCCGGCGGCGATCGCGGGCAAGGTCGCGACAGGCTTGGTCGCGGGCCGCCTCACCGGCTTCACCCGGCGGCAGAGCCTCAACGCGGGCGCGGCGCTGGTGGCCCGCGGCGAGTTCACCATCATCCTCGCGGGTATGGCCGCGGCGGGCGCGGCGGTTGACGATCGCTTCCGCGACCACGTCGCCGCGTTTGCGGGTATCTTCGTTCTCATCACCGCGGGTGCGGGGGTGCTTCTCATGAGGGAGTCGCGGCGCATCGGTCGCCTCGTCTTCCCCGGAGCCCCCGCGGCCCGGCGCAGACGATCAGGAGCGCAACGGCATGGTTGAGGTCCGTGAGACCCGTCTTCCCGGCGTGGGCACGAAGTTCACGATGCGGACGGACGCGGGCGAGAAGGTCAGCACGGTGGTGCACGTCGACGGGCTGCGTGAGATCTACCACTACCTCGACGACGACGACGAGGATCCCGTCGTGGTTCGGCTGAACGACGACGAGGCTCGCCAGCTGGGCGCGATCCTCGCCGGCGTGGTGTACCGCCCGCACCTGGTTCACGACCTCGAGGTGGCGCTGAAGGACCTCGTGATGGAGTGGATCGAGCTGGGCGAGAAGAGCCCGCTGATCGGGCTCACGGTGGCGACGTGTCGCATCCGTTCGACGACGGGTTCCACCATCGTCGCCGTGCTGCGCGACTCGGGTTCGCTCGCCGTGCCGCATCCCGACGAGGTGCTGCAGGCGCGAGACACGCTGGTGGTCATCGGGCGTCCCGAGAGTTTCGGCGACATCCGCCGGCTCGTGGCCGAGGGCCCCGCGGCATTCGCCGGTTAGCAGTCCCGGCGGTCCCCACCGCCGCGCCGGGGCGGCGCGGGTGAGCACCGAGGAGATCTTGCGCCAGGCCGGCATCGTGCTGGCTGCGGGGCTCGCGTCCGCACCCCTCGCCGCGCTGATACGCCTTCCGGTGATGCTAGTGCTCGTGGCGATGGGCCTGGCCGTCGGCCCGCACGGTGCCGGATGGGTGGGGATCCCGCTCGACAGCCCCGCCGCCCAGTTGATCTTCACGTTCGGCGTGGCCCTCATCCTGTTCCACGGGGGCGTCGGCATCTCGCTACGCGTGATCCAGCGCACGTCGATCAGCCTCACGTTGCTGGTGATCCCCGGCGTGGTCCTGTCGTGCGTGCTGGTGGCGCTCGTCGCGGGCCCGCTGCTGGGGGTGTCGTTCACTGTCGCCCTGCTGATCGGAGCGGTGCTGGCCCCGACGGACCCGGCCATACTCATCCCGCTGTTCGAGCGCCTGCACCTGCGCCCCAAGGTGTCGCAGACGGTGATCGCCGAGTCGGCGTTCAACGACCCCACCGGCACGGTGCTGGCGCTGGCGCTGGCCGCGTCGGTGGTCGCCGGCGGAGACCTGGACCTGGCGGGCGTCGCGGGCGACTTCGCCCACGAACTCGCGCTGGGCGTGCTCGCCGGGGTGCTGGGCGGGCTGCTGCTGGCGGCGCTGCTGTCCGGCCACCGTTTCGGGCTCTGGCGCAACTCGCCTCTGGCGGCCATCCTCGCCATCGTGGCGGTGGACTACTTCTCCACCGACCGCCTCGGGGGATCCTCGTTCCTCGCCGCCTTCATCATGGGACTCATCGTCGGCAACCTGGACCTCTTTCACATGCGGCGGGCCGAGAGCCACGAGCGCCTGATGGAGCCCGGGATGGACCAGATCACCGAGATCGCCACGATGACCGTGTTCGTGACACTCGGCGTCAACCTCCCGGTGGATGCCATGCGCGAGCACCTGCTGCCGGGCCTCGGGCTGATGGCGTTCTTCGTGTTCGTTGCCCGGCCCCTGGTGGTGCTGGTGTGCGCCGCGCCCGACCGCCGTGCGCGGTGGACGGGGCCCGAGCTGGCGTTCCTGATGTGGTGTCGTGAGACGGGGGTGGTGCCGGCCGCGCTCGCCGGGTTGCTGCTGTCGCGCCAGGTGGAGGGGGCCCCGGTCGTCGCGGCGATGGTCGCGCTGGCGATCGTGGTGACGCTGCTGCTGCAGGCCACCACGGCGGGACCACTCGCGCGCCGGCTGGGGCTGGTGGAAGCCACTCCGGGTCCCGCCTGACCCGTGGCGAACGCCCGACCCATGCCGACGCTGCGCGCCATGCTCATCCGGCTGCTGGGCGCGCTGGCGCTGGTGCTGGCGGTGCTGATCGTGGCCGCCGCCATGGGCACCGTGGTCACGTCGCGCTCGTATCGCGACGCCGCCGAGCTGTCGATGCGCCGGTCGACGGGCGCGAACCAACTGCTGATCGACATCCTCGACGCCGAGACCGGTTACCGCGGCTACGTGCTGACCGGGTCCGACGCATACCTGGAGCCGTACTCCGAGTCACGCACGCGGTACCCCAACGACCTCGCCGTGCTACGCGAACTCACGCGGTCCGAGCCGGACCTGATCGCGCGCGCGGAGGCCCTCGACGCCACGGCCCAGCGGTGGTTCCGCGAGACCACGACCGTGCTCTCCCTGCGCCAGCGCGACCCGGCCGCGGCCATCGCCCGCATCAACCAGGGGGCGGCGAAGCGCGAGACCGACGAGTTCCGCCGCCAGTTCGCCCTCCTGAGGGCCGACGTGCTGCGCCTGCGCGCGCGCGACCTACGCGAGGCGGACCGTCGGCGCAACCTGGTGCTCGGCGTCATCGTGTTGGTCGCCGTACTCGCGCTGGCCGTGCTGGCGGGCAGCGTCCGGCGCGTGTGGCGCAACGTGGGCGACCCCATCGCGCAGCTCGCCCTGGGCGTGGGGCGGGTGGCGCGCGGGCGGCTGTCGGACCCCGTGGGCGTCCAGTCCGGCTCGGTGCGGGAGATGGCGCAGCTGATCCGGGGGTTCAACGCGATGCAGCTGCAGGTGTTCCAGCAGCGCGACGCCGTCGCCGCCGCCGCCCGGCGCGAGGTCGCCCAGCAGACCGAGCGGCGGCTGTGGGAGACGGTCCAGAACGGGCTCCTGCCCGAGCGCCTTCCCAACACGCCGGTGTACCGGGTGGCGGCACGCTACCGGCCGGCCGAGACCGCCCTGCTCGTCGGCGGCGACTTCTACGACACCTACCTGCTGGCCGACGGGCGGCTGGCCGTCATGGTGGGCGACGTCACCGGCCACGGCGCGACGTCGGCCGCCCAGGCCGCCGGCCTGCGGTTCGGCTGGCGCACGATGGTGGCCGTGGATCCGCGCCCGCATGTGGTGGTGGCCGCGCTCAACGCGCAGATGGCTCGCGCCGAGCTGCGCTCCAACGGCGTGTTCGCGTCGATCATCTACGCCCTCATCGGGCCGGACGGCACCGGCGTGTACACGCGGGCGGGGCATCCGCCGCCAGTCCTCGCGGGCGCGGACGGCTGCCGCGAGCTGCTCAGCGAGGAGCGCGGACCCCTGCTGGGCGTCGTGGACGACCCGTCGTGGCCGGAGGTGCCCCTGGAGATCGCCGAGGGCGAGACGCTCGTGATGTTCACGGACGGCCTGGTGGAGGCCGGCGCCCCGGAGCGCGAGCAGTTCGGCGTCGAGCGGGTGTGCGACGTGCTGTATGCCGAGCGGGCATCCGCCGCGCAGGTCCGCTTGGAGCGGGCGATGGACGCCGCGCGCCGACACGACCGGGGCCGGCTGCGCGACGACGTGGTGATCGTCGCGGTGGAGCGCATCGCGCGCATCGACGAGTACCCGACGTGATCTCCGCGGTCACGCGTCCCTGCACGCGGCGCGCACGCCCTCGAGTGCCGCGGTGAACTCGGGCGTGTCGGTTGAGAACGCCTGGGTGACGACCTGCCGGGGGCGGGCCATCGCCTCGGCCAGCGGGCGGTACCGCGGCTCACCCTCCGCCGCGAGCCCCGCCAGCGCCTCGGCGGCGCCGAGGCGGTACTGCTGCTCCTGCCATGCGCTTTCGACGTCGAACCGTTCGGGGACGCGGGCCATCAGGTCGCACGCGGCGCGGGCCTGGTCGGCGGGCGTCTCGAGGCCGGCGGGCGATCGCGTGTCGCGGCTCAGCGCGAACAGGGCGGAAGCGATGAGCGCGACGGCCAGCGCGATCGCGGGGAGCCTCCACCAGGGAGCCCCGCCCCCGGCGCCGGGCCGGTCGCCCGCCGGCGGCGGGTGAGGCGGGGGAGGCGGTGCCTGCGGCTCGTCGGTGCTCACGGGGTCTCCTGCGGGGGCGGTCGAGGGGTCGACCCCGCGGGTGCGGGGGCCGTTACCGGCCGGCGGCGGTCAGGGCTTCGCGCCCACCGCCTTCTGCAGTTCCCCGCTGTTGAACATCTCGGTGGCGATGTCGCAGCCGCCCACCAGTTCGCCGTCCACGAACAGCTGCGGGATCGTGGGCCAGTCCGACCACTGCGACAGCACCATGCGGATGCGCGGGTCGGTCAGCACGTCCCGGGCGCCGTACTCCACGCCGAGGTGGTTCAGGATCTGCACGACCTGATTGGAGAACCCGCACCGCGGCATCTCGGGCGTGCCCTTCATGAACACGAACACGCGGTTCTCGGCAACCTCGCCCTGAAGCTGCTCCAGGATCTCGGCCTCCGACATGGTCAGGGTGTCGCTCATCGGTCCTCCGGGGCGGCGGTGGAGAGTGCAAGGGCGTGGATCGTGCCGTCGTCCAGACGTTGCTTGACGGCCGCGTAGACCATCCGGTGCTGCGCGATGCGGGTCTCTCCGTCGAACTGCGGCGCGACGACCCGCGCCCACAGGTGATCGCCCCCGCCTTGGTCGACGACCTCAACCTCGGCGCCGGGCAGCGCGTCGCGGATCATCCGGGTGAGTTCTTCCAGATCGGCCATGGGCGCCAGGATAGCCCGGGCCCCCCTCCGGCCGCCCTCAGCCGGGCGTGGCGAGCAGGGCGCGCAGGTCGTCCGGGCGCGTGACGGGCGCCGAGCACACGTGCCCCCGGCACACGTACGCGGCCGCCGCGTTGCCCACGGTGGGGCGGTCGCGCAAGAGCGGCGTGTCGCCCTGGCCGGCCACCACCACCGCGCCCGGGCCGCCCGCGGCGCGGGCCACGGCCACCAGTGCGCGCGTGTCGTCCGCGCCGCGGTCGCCGGCGACGGCGACGGCGGGGTCGCGGTGCACCAGCAGGCCGGCCGCCACCAGGGCGGTCCCGAACGCGTGCGGGAAGCGCGCCGCATCGCCCGCCACCGACGCCACGGCCGCCCGGGCCCGCTCGGTCAGCGCGTCGTCGCCGGTCAGCGCGCCCAGGACGGCCAGCACGCGTGCGGCCTGCGATGTGCCGCTGGGCGCCGGGTGATCCTCCTGATCGCGGGTGCGGGCCACCAGCAGGGGGTCGCCGTCGGCGGCCGAGCGGTAGAAGCCCCGGCCGTCCTCGTCGGAGAAACGCTCCACCATGCGGGCGGCCAGGTCGCGCGCGGCGTCCAGCCATCGCGGTTCGAGTGTGGCCTGGTGCAGGCGCACGAGGCCGTGGCACACGTGGGCGTTGTCGTCGAGCTGACCGTCGTGACGGGCCGCTCCGTCGCGGTGGGTGCGCCGCAGTGACCCGTCGACGATCATGTTCTCGAGCACGAACGCCGCGCACCGGCGGGCGGCGTCCACGTAGTCGTCCCGGTCCAGCGCCACGCCGGCGTCGGCCAGCGCGGCCATGGCCAGGCCGTTCCATCCCGCGATCACCGTGTCGTCCGTGGCCGGGGCCGCGCGGTGGGCGCGCTCGTCGCGCAGGACGTGGCGGGCCTCGTCGAGCAGGCGCGCCGCGTCCAGGCCGGTGAGGCCGGCCACGGCCTCGATGGGCCGGCGGACGGCCAGCACACAGCGGCCGTCCAGCGGCCCGTCCGGCACGACGCCGTAGTGCGACTTCACGACGGCCGCGAGGTCGGGCGCCAGCGCGGCGTCCACCTCGGTGGGCGTCCACGTGAAGAACGCGCCCTCGCCGTCGGCGGTGTCGGCGTCCTGCGCCGACGCGAACGCGCCGCCCCCCACGCGCATCTCGCGCAGCAGGTAGTCGAGCGTCGATGTCGCCACGTCCGCCCAGCGCTCATCGCCGGTGAGGGCGTGGGCGCGGGCGTACACCCCGGCAAGCAGCGCGTTGTCGTACAGCATCTTCTCGAAGTGCGGAACGCCCCACACGCCGTCGACCGCGTAGCGGTGGAATCCGCCCGCCAACTGATCGCGGATGCCGCCCTCGGCCATCCTCAGCAGGGTCAGCTCCACCATCAGGCGTGGCGCGGCGTCGCCGGGGTCGCGCGCCATGCGCTGCAGCAGGAACTCCAGGGCCGTGGACGGGGGGAACTTGGGGGCGCCGCCGAAGCCGCCGTACACCGGGTCGAAGCGCTCCTCCAGGGCCTCGGTGGCGGCGTCAAGGTATGCCTCGTCGACGTCGTCGCGCGGGGCGTCCCGCATCGCCGTCCTGGTGATCCGGTCCATCACGACGCCGGCCTGGCGGGTCACGTCGTCACGCTGGGTGCGGTACGCGTGCGCCACGCCGCGGCAGATGTCGCCGAACGCGGGCATGCCGCCGCGCGCGACGGGCGGGAAGTAGGTGCCGGCGAAGAACGGCCGCCCGTCGGGTGTGCAGAACACCGTCATGGGCCAGCCGCCCTGCCCGGTGAGGGCCATGGTGGCCTGCATGTACACGGCGTCCACGTCCGGTCGCTCGTCGCGGTCCACCTTCACGTTCACGAACAGCGCGTTGATCAGCGCGGCCGTATCCGGGTCCTCGAACGACTCGTGGGCCATCACGTGGCACCAGTGGCACGCGCTGTAGCCGACGGACAGCAGCAGGCAGCGATCCTCGTCGCGCGCGCGGGCGAACGCCTCGTCTCCCCACGGGTACCAGTCCACCGGGTTGGCGGCGTGCTGGCGCAGGTACAGGCTCGGCTCGGCGGCGAGGCGGTTCGGCATGGGGCGACCCTACGCCCACGGGCAACTCGCAGCATCGGACGCGTCGCGGGCCTTGGCCGGGGGACCGCGACGGGGCGGCGCCGGGCCGTCTCCCCGCGGACTTGCGCCGACGAGAGCGGCGCGGCGGTAAGATCGGGGTGATGACCGGCCGCGACTACCACGTCGGGTACAACCGCAAGATCGGGGCGCTGCTCGCCCTGGCGGGGATCGCGAACATCGTCCTGTTCGCGGTGACCGGGTCCGAGGCGACCACGAACGTCCTGATCGGCACACCCCTCGCCATCCTGGGGGTCCTCTACCTGGTGCGTGACGCCGTGGTCGTCACGCCGCGCGAGGTGCAGGTCAAGAACCCGCTGGGCATGACCATGAAGCGCGTCCCGATCGGTTCGCTCGCGGAGCTGCGCTTCGACGGGAAGAAACTCGTCCACGTACCGTCGGGGGGGACCGTGCTGCGCACCGGTTCCCTCGGCGGGGAGGGGCTCGCCGCGCTGCGCGCCGCCGTCGAGGACGCGCGGCCCGGCGCCGGGTGATCCAGGGGCGGCGGCCGGCCGTCATCGCGGCCGCGCTCCTGCCGGCCACGCCGGGCGCGGCCGCCATCGTCGCACCCCCTCCGGCGGCGCCGTTCGATTACCAGCTGGGCGGCGCCTACCCACCCGGCCCGGGCGTGCGCGTGGTGTTCCGCGACCGCGCCGAGGCCCCCGCCCCGCGCCGCTACGGCGTCTGCTACCTCAACGCGTTCCAGACCCAGCCCCACGAGCGGGCGTGGTGGATGCGCCGCCACCCCCGGCTGATCCTGCGCGCCGCCGGACGGCCGGTGGGCGACCCCGGCTGGCCCGGCGAGTTGCTGCTGGACGTCTCCACCCCGGACAGGCGCCGCGAGCTCGCCGGCGTGTGGCGTGCGTGGATGCGCGGCTGCGCCCGCCGCGGATACCGGGCGGTGGATCCCGACAACCTCGACAGCTGGACCCGCTCCCGGGGGCTGCTCACCCCGGCCGATGCCGTCGCCGCCGCGCGGCTGCTGGTCCGCGAGGCGCGACGCGCGGGCCTGGCCGCGGGCCAGAAGAACGCGGCGGAGATCGCCCGCCCCCTGCGCGCGATGGGGTTCGACTTCGCCGTAGCCGAGGAGTGCGAGGCACACCGGGAGTGCGGCGCCTACACGCGGGTCTACGGCCGGCGGGTGTTCGAGGTCGAGTACCCGAGCGGCGCGGGCGACACGGCGTTCACGCGGGCGTGTGCGGCGCGCGGCGGGCGGATCGCCGTGCTGCTGCGCGACCGGGGGCTCGTGCCGCCCCGCGCCGTCGGGCACGTGGAGCGCCGCTGCGGGTGAGCGCTGTTCACGCGACCGTAACCCGCCGCGCGTGCGGGCGCGGCACAATCCCGGCCTCGAGACCCGACGGCCGGAGGAACGATGACGGTCCACATCCACGCGGAGTCCGTGCTCACCGACATGGACGGCGTCCTCATCCACGAGGAACACCCCATCCCGGGCGCCGCCGCCTTCCTGGACGGGCTGCGCGAGCGCGGCAAGTCGTTCATGGTGCTCACGAACAACTCCATGTTCACTCCCCGCGACCTGTCCGTGCGTCTCAAGAACTCGGGCCTCGACGTGGCGCCCGACCACATCTGGACGTCCGCGCTGGCGACGGCCCAGTTCCTCGACAAGCAACGTCCCGGCGGCACCGCCCACGTCATCGGTGAGGCGGGCCTCACCACCGCCCTGCACGAGATCGGCTACGTCCTCAGCGAGCGCCACCCCGACTACGTGGTGCTGGGCGAGACGCGCACGTACAGCTTCGAGGCCATCACCCGCGCCATCCGCCTGGTGGAGCGCGGGTCGCGCTTCATCGCCACGAACCCCGACCCCACGGGCCCGTCGGCCAACGGATCCCTGCCCGCCACCGGATCGGTCGCGGCCCTCATCACCAAGGCGACGGGCGTGGAGCCCTACTTCGTGGGCAAGCCCAACCCGCTGATGATGCGCTCGGCCCTGAACGCCATCGGCGCCCACTCCGAGAACGCGATCATGATCGGCGACCGTATGGACACCGACGTGGTCAGCGGCCTGGAGGCCGGGCTGCGCACCGTGCTGGTGCTCAGCGGCTCGACGGCCGAGCACCAGACCGACGTGTTCCCCTACCGGCCCACGCACATCGTGGATTCGATCGCGAACGTCGTAGTGGAGTAGCGCCCCGGTGATCAGTCCCCGCGCACGCGGGTGAACGTCAGGCGCAGCGTCACGGTCAGCGGCCGGCTGGCGTCGTTGAACACGCGGATCCGGTACGTGGCCCGCCGCGGCGCCGGGGCCGTGAAGCCGGTGCAGTAGAGGCTGCCCGCGGCACCCTCGCACACCTCGCCCGCCAGGCTCCCGGGCACCCGCAGCACCGTGAACGCCGACGTCCCCCGGCGCTGAACCAGCCGCAGCCGCTTCTGGCCGTCGCTCGAGGCGCGCAGCCAGTAGGCGAACTGCCCCGCCGCCGGCGTCGTCACGGTCAGGGTCGCGGCCCTCTTCGGCGGGATCACCTGGCCGTTGAGCCGCGCGGTGAACGCGACGGCGGGCGTCGCGAGCAGGAGGGGCGCGGAAGCAGCGACGGTGACCAGGGCGGCGCGCAGCGTGTTCATGCGGGACCTCGTGGACGGACAGGTTGTGCGATTCTCCCACGCCGGGGAGCCGGCGTCACCCCGCGGCGCCGCCCGGCGCGTCAGGCCGCACCAGGGGCGTGTCGGTAAAGCGGTCGGCCCGCCGCAGCTCGGGGAACAGCCGCGCCCACCCGGCGGCGATGGCCACGGCCGCGGCGCCGCCCAGCACCACGGCCGCCACCGGACCGATGAGCGCCCCCAGCAGGCCCGACTCGGCCTCCCCCAGCTCGTTGGAGCCGGAGATGAACAGCGCGGCGACGGCGCCCACGCGGCCGCGCATCTCGTCGGGCGTCGACAGCTGGATCAGCGACCCGCGCACGTACATCGACACCATGTCGGCGGCCCCCATCACGAACAGGCACGCGAGCGACAGCCACAGCTCGCGGGAGAGCCCGAAGCCCATCGTGGCCACCCCGAACACGGCCACCGACACGAACATCCACGCCCCCACCCGTCGCGACACAGGCCGTCGTGCCAGCGCCACGCCCATCACCACGGCGCCCACGGCCGGGGCGGCGCGCAGCACTCCCAGACCCTCGGAGCCCACGTGCAGCACGTCGCGGGCGAACACCGGCAGCATCGCCGTGGCGCCGCCCATCATGACCGCGAACAGGTCCAGCGACGTGGCGCCCAGCACGATCCGGTTGCGCCGCACGTAGCGGAAGCCCTCCGACATCTGCTGCCACGGAGTACCGGGGCCGCGCAGCGAGCGGTGGCCGGTGACGGGACCCACGCTGAACAACAGGACGGCGCCCACCACCTGCATGGTCGCGATGACCACGTGGGGCAGCTCGGGGGACACCCCGTACAGCAGACCGCCCATCGTGGGGCCCGCGATGACGCCGATCTGCATGGACATGCTGGTCAGCGCGATGGCCGACGGCAGCACGTCGGCCGGGACGAGGTTCGGCGTGATGGACTGCTTGGCGGGCATGCCGAACGACCGCGCCGCGCCGAACGCGAAGCCCACCCCGAACAGCAGCGGCAGGCTGACGAACCCGCTGATCGTCGCGGCCCCCAGCGTGGCCACGCACGCCAGCTGGGTCAGCAGCGCCCATAGGGCCACGAGGCGGCGGTCCTGGCGGTCCACCACCCAGCCCGCCACCGGCGCGCACGCGGCCAGCGGAACGAACTGCACCAGCCCCAGGATGCCCAGCATCAGCGAGGCGCGCTCGGTGCTCATGGTGATGCGGGCGGTGTCGTACGTCTGCCAGCCCAGCACCATCACGGTCGCGAACTGACCGAAGTCCACCATCATCTGGGCGAACCAGTAGCGGCGGTACCGCGGCACGCGGAGGGGGTGGGTGGCCGCGGCCGCGGGGGTGTCGCTCACCTGGACACGATCGCAGACCGCCCGCGACCGGGTGGCAGAATGGCGCCACAGTGACCGTCGACAGGGCCCGCAGACAACCGACGCTCCGCGACGTCGCGCACCGGGCGGGCGTCTCGATCTGGACGGCGTCCAACGCGTTCAGCAACCCGCACCGCGTCGCGGACGCGACCCGCCAGCGCGTGCTGCGGGCCGCCGTCGAGCTGGACTACTCGGGGCCGCATCCGTCGGCCCGCACGCTGGCGCTGGGACGCAGCCGGCTGGTGGCGCTGGTCAGCGACGTCGACGCGGCCCGCCAGATCGCCGACCCCGCGGGGGTTCTGGTGGCGCAGGGGCTCACGGCGGCGTGCGACCGGGCGGGCCTGTCGGTGGTGCTGGCCGGCGCGTCGTGCGACCTGCCCGTGGACGGCCACGTGGTGTTCCGCGGCGACAGCGCCCTCGCGCGGCCGCCCGCCGTCGTGGTGGACGCCCAGGACGACGCGAAGCCCTGCGTCTCCGCCGACTCCGCGACCGGCCTACGGGACCTCCTCGACCACCTGCGAGAGCGGGGCCACCGGCGCGTCGCCGTCCTGACGTCGCCCGCACTGCGTGGCCGGACGGCCGCAGTCGAGCGCTTGGCGTCCGGCGTCGTGGCGGCCGTCCACGTCTCGGGCGACGAGGCCGGCTGGCCCACTCGCCAGGCCGGCAACACCACCGCGCGGCGCATCCTGGCCCCCGAGGACCGCCCGACGGCGGTCGTGGCGCTGGACGACGCCCTGGCCCTGGGGGTGCTCGAGGCCCTGCACCAGATGGGGCTCGCGGCGCCGCGGGACGTGTCCGTGGCCGGGGTGGGTGACATCCCGGGGGCGGACCTGGCGGGCCTCACCACCGTGATGGTGCCCTACCGGCCCATGGGCGAGCTGGCGGGCGAGATCCTGGCGGCGCGCATCGAGGGGCGCGACGCGCCGGCCGTGCCGGCGCTCCCCACAGGCCTCGTGGTCCGTGCCTCGGCGGGGCCCCCGCCCGCGTAACGGGGGCCCCGGGCGCGCGCTACGCCGAGACCGGCCCCTCGCCGCCGGGGTAGCAGAAGCCGGCGTCGGGGGAGTAGAAGCCCCACGTCACCTCGAGTGGGCTCGCCGGGCGCAGCGCGTGAATCGGATGCGACGGGTCCAGGAACTCCATGGACGTCACCTCCCAGCCGTCGGCCATGGACGCTACGAACGGGTAGAAGCCGCGGATGAGCTGCCCGTCGACCTTGGTGAGGTAGCTCAGCTGCCCGCGGCCGACCGCGGCGATGTCGTCCCTTACCGTGGCGGTGGTGCGGATCAGCGCCGTGCCGTTCTGCGACGTCGTCGCGGTCAGCACCCCGCCGGAGATCTCCAGCACCGTCTCGCCGCCCCCCTCGGCGGGGACACCTCGCTCGGCCGCGTACGCGACCATGTCCGCGTTGGAGTTGAGGTAGTGGGTCCACCAGCGACCGGGGATGCCCTGCGGGGAGTCCTGGCCCTTCACGTCCAGGCCCGCGTACGTCAGCGAGTACTGCTCGAAGCCGGACGTGTCGTCCGACGAGTCGACGACGTACTGGTTGATGAAGCACTGGGAGTTGTCGGCCAGCTCCAGCTCGGCGGGCACGAGGGCACGGACGGCGTCCTTGTCCTCGGGGACCCACGTGAAGTAGAGCATCCGGCTGCGCTTGACCATCTGCGGTGCGTAGAGCGACGCCATGAGTCGGTGCCTTTCGGGGAGGTCGGCGGGTTGCCTACGGGACCCTACTAACCGTTTAGATATGGATGCAACAGGGGGCGTCTGCGATCCTCGCCGTGACCGTCGCGACGAACCCGGAGGACATCCCGCATGAGCGGCCAGGACGAGGGGCTCTACATCGACCACGTCATCTACGGCGCCGTCGACATCGAGGCGGCGTGCGAGCGGCTGCGCCAGGAGTTCGGCCTCGGGTGGGTGCCGGGAGGACGGCACCTCGGCGGCACCACGAACCGCTTCGTGCCGCTGGGCCCCCAGTGCTTCCTCGAGCTGCTGGGTGTCGGCGACACGACCAAGGCCGACGGCGCGTGGCTGGAGGCCACGCTGCAGGGGCGGGACCGGGTGCTGTGGTGGTGCATGGGGGTCGACGACATCGACGCCGCCGCCGAGCGCCGCGGACTGCCCGTCCACGCAGGCCGCGGAGAGGGCGCCGACGGCGGCACGATGACGTTCCGCACCGCGGGCATGCCGCTGTACCCGCAGCCGTTCTTCGTCCAGATGGCCGGAGACCCCGAGGAACGCCGCCGGATCCAGGCCGAGCGCTATGAGGCCGCCGGCCACACGTGCGCGCCCACGGGGTTCACGTTCGTGGAGGTGGGCGACCAGCGGGAGGTGCTGGAGGCGTTTCTGGGGCCCGATCACGGGCTGCCCGTGCGGTACGCGCCCGGCACGGGGCGAGGCGCCCACGCGTGCGGCATCGCCACGGCCGACGGCGAGATCGTCATCCGCTGAGCGGTACGGTCACCGGGCACACCGACGAGGGGGACCTGCATGGCCGGCGAGGGCACGAGCGCCCCGGAGGGCTTCACCAAGGGCGCGGACACGTACGACGAGGCCGTGCGGCATAACATCGCCGGCTCCGAGCGCCTCGTCGCGGCGTTGCCGGACGGCGCGTACCGCGCGGTGCTGGACGTCGGCTGCGGCACCGGCTGGACGTCCGCCGCGATGCTGCGGCGCCACCCGGTCGAGCGGATCGTCGGCGTGGACGCGTCGGAGGGGATGCTCGAGCGGTTCGCCGCGAAGCTCCACGACGAGTTCCCGGGCGTCGCCGTGGAGCTGCGCAACGAGGACGTCATGCGGATGGACGTGCCCGATGGCGCGTTCGACGCCGTGCTGTGCGCGATGGCCATGCACTGGTTCCCCGACAAGACCGGCGCGGTCGCGCGCATGGCCCGGGCCGTGCGCCCGGGCGGGGCCATGGGCGTGCTGACCACCGGTCGCGGCGGGGAGCTCGAGTGGCAGGAGGTCCTGCGGCGGGTGGGGGCGCCCGGGGCGTGGACGGGGTGGTTCGACGAGAACCAGCGCGACGTCGACGAGATTGCGGCCGACATGCGCGCCGCGGGCCTCGAGCCGCTGGACGTGTGGATGGAGCGTCGGCGCCGGCACACCGACCCCGACGCGTTCATGGCCCGCACGCGCGCGGTCGCGGGACACATGCTGGGCAACCCCCCGGGCGGGTTCAGCGACCTCGACCAGCGCATCCTGCGCGAGCTGCACGCGTCGTCCGGGCCGGAGGGCTTCGCGTACGACTACTGCAAGCTGTACGCGGTGGCGCGGCGCCCCGCCGCCTGACCTGGGCCGCCCCGCCACCGCGGGGCGCGCTACCGTGATCGCGTGACCGACGACCTCACCACCGCAGCGGGGACGACGCCGGCCCGCACCGAGGGCGGGCGCTGGCGGCAGGTGGCGCTGCTCGGGCTGGCCGCCGCCGTGGGCGTCGACGACGGGCCGACGGCGCGAGCCGACCTGGCCGCCGCGCTGTGCGCGCTCGACGTGCCGTCGGCCGCTCTCGGTGCCGTGGCCGACCCCGCCGCTCCCTGGGAGCGGTGGTGGCACGCCATCGCCCGGGGGCAATCCGACGCGGCCGATGTGGCCTCGGTCGTGGAGGAGGCCGGGCGCGTTCCGGACCGGGGCCCCGACGCGCGTGAGGTGCGGCGCCGGCTGGCCGACCTGGCCGACGAACTCGCCGCGCTGGCGGGCGGCCCGTCCGGCGATGCCCGCTTCGCGCTGCTGGGCAGCGTCGCCGGGCCGCCGCGGCGCGCATTCCTCGTGGGACGCTCGTCGGCCACGTTCCTGGTCGACCCCGGGTGGGAGGCCTTTCGCCTGGTGCGCCTGGGACCCACGGACGGGCCCGGCGGGGGCAACCGCGCCCACCACACGCGCGACGACGTGGTGGAGCTGGTGCGCCGCGGCGACGGGGGCGCCCAGCGCGACGTGCCGCCCGACGAGCCCGCGTCCCTCGACGCGGCGCGCATGCTGGCGGGCCTGCGCGAGGCGCCGGGTGTCCGCGAGCGCCAGCTGCTCGACCTGGCCGAGGACGTCCGGGCCGAGCGGGCCGAGCTGGCGGGCCAGCGGGCGAAGCTCGACGAACAGCGGGCCAAGCTGCGCCACGCCCTGGACGAGGTGACGGCCCTGCGCGCTCGTGAGCGGTCGGGGGTCGACGTGCCCACCACGCGCGCGCAGGCCGCCTCGCTGCTGGAGATCCCCGCGAGCGCCGCCCCCGACGAGGCCGAGCGCGCGTACAAGCGCCAGATCGCCCGCTGCCACCCCGACCGCGTGGCGGGCATGCACGAAGACATCCGCACGAAGGCCGAGGGCCTCACCGTGGCGCTCAACGCCGCACGCGACCTGATGGCCGGCGTCCCCGTGGCCGGGCGCCGCCGGTGAGCGGCCGGTACGAGATCTCGGACGACCCCGCCCGCCCCGACCTGGACGCCATCGCCGGCCTCCCGATGGCCGAGCCGTACTGAGGGGATTCCCGCGTCCGCGCGCCGAGTGCGCCGGGCACGCCGCGACGTACGCTCACCCGTGCGGCGTGTTCGCGTCGCGCGGGCACCGCGGGCGTGGCCCGGGGGAGGCCGTCGGCCGCTGCGTCATCGACGAGGGGCCCGGGGCCGCGTTCCGCCGGTCTCTGCACACCGACGACGCGCACGGCCCTTTACCGCAGGCGGGATTCGCGGCGCCTGACCACGCGTACATGGAACGGCCCGCCCGCCCCGCCGGCCCCGGGGGCTCCGGGGCGGTTCGTTAGCCTCCGCGGCGGCGCGGGCACCGCGCCCAGAGGGCACGGCACACGACCGGAGGGATGTGGGGATGAACGAGGGCTTCGAGATCCGCTCGTACGGGGCGGCGATGACCGTCACCGGGTCGTGCCACCTGCTGGACACCGGCACGGCGCGGGTGCTCGTCGACTGCGGCGCGTTCCAGGGCTCCCGCGACCTGTTCGCGCTCAACCGCGACCCGTTCGGCTTCGACGTCGCCTCGATCGACGCCGTGCTGCTCACCCACGCCCACCTCGATCACGTGGGCCGCATGCCCGTGCTGGTCAAGCGCGGCTACGAGGGCCCCATCCACTGCCGTCCCGCCACGAGGATGCTGGCCGAGCACCTGCTGCTGGACGCGGCCAAGCTGCAGAACGAGGATGCCGAGCGGGCGAAGCGCCGCGGCAAGCAGGCCGACCCGCCGCTGTTCGACGAGAACGACGTGCGCGCCACGCTGTCGCTGATGAGGCCCATCGAGTACGGAACGCCGTTCGAGGCCGCCGGGCTCACGGTCACGGCGTTCGTGGCGGGCCACGTCCCAGGGTCGGCCGGCTTCCTGGTGGAGGTCGGCGGCCGCCGCGTGGTGTTCAGCGGCGACATCGGCAACGAGCGCAAGGACGTCATGCCCGACCCCGCGCCGTGCCCTCCGGCCGACACGGTGCTGATCGAGTCCACGTACGGCGACCGCGACCACCGCGACTTCGAGGCCACCATCGACGAGTTCGCCGAGGTCTTCAAGGAGGCCGCGCGGCGCAAGGGCAAGATCCTCATTCCGTCGTTCGCGCTCGAGCGCACCCAGGACGTGCTGTTCCACATCGCTCGCCTGGAGGACCAGGAACGCATCCCGGTGATGCCCGTCTACGTCGACTCCCCGCTGGCGTCCCGGGTCGAGACGGTGTACGCCGCGTGCATGGACGAGCTGTCCGACGACGTGCGGGCCGTCGCCGCGTCCGGGCGCGACCCGTTCGCACCCCGCCGCCTGACGTACACCAAGACGGTGGACGACTCCAAGCGCATCAACGCGTCCGACGAGCCCGCGGTGGTCATCGCGGGGTCCGGCATGATGACGGGCGGGCGCATCCTCCACCACCTGCGAGCCCACCTCGACGACTCGCACACCACGGTGATGATCGTGGGGTTCCAGCCCACCGGCGGCCTGGGGCGCCAGCTGGTCGACGGCGCCGCGCGCGTGCGGATCATGGGCGAGGACATCCCCGTGAACGCCCGCGTGGTGACCATCAACGGCCTGTCGGCCCACGCCGACCGCACGGAGCTGCTGCGCTGGAGTGAGCCGGCCGGCCCGTCGGCCTCGTTTCGCATGGTGCACGGCGAGCCGACGTCCCTCCGGGCGCTGGCCGACCAGGTGGCGGCCCGGGGCCAGGGCGCGGCGGTGCAGCCCAGCGAGATCGCGCTGCCCGAGCACGGCCGCAAGGACGAGGGCGGCGAGTGACCCGCCCTCTATCCGTCCTCCAGGTCCTCCCAGTCCGGTGAGTCCTCGAGCTCCCGGAACGCGCGCCACTCGGCGATGACGGTTCGCACGGCCCGCCGCCCGATGCGTGGGTGGATGCCGGTCACGAGGTCCTCCGCGAGGGCCTCCCCGCCGGGCGCCGGCGGAGCGCCCAGTTCGTTGAGCACGGCCCAGATGTCGTCGTACGCCAGGGCGGGCCGCTCGGCGGCGATGTACTCGGCCGCGTCGCCCAGGTCGTGGTCGCTCATGATGGGATTACACCCCACCGTGGCGGCCCGCGCCCGGGAGGGACCCGGGCATCTCCTCGAGCGCGTTCCTTAAGGACGCCCCGGTGGCGGCCGACAAGGGCGGGGATGGACGACCGTTCGCCGTACGACCCCCTGACCCAGCGCTCGACCCGCCGCCTCGCGCGCGTCCTGTCGGCGCTCGACCGCCACACCGAGGCCCCGCTGCGTCTCCGAGGCCACTCCAACACGCCGGGCGCCGAGGTGTTCGAGTTGCAGGAGGAGTTCGAGCTGGGCCCCCGTGGCAGGCGTTTCCTGCTGTCGGTCGACAAGGTCCACCCCGACGCGATGGTCGTCGCCCTGAGTGCCACTTCGGAGGATGCATGACCCGCCGCACCCTGTTCGTGGGCGTCCCGACGACGGAAGACGTCCAGGTCCACTGCCAGCGTGTCCGCGCCGCGGGCTCGCCGAACGCGCGCGCCCGCGCCGCGCTGGTGACCGAGTACCGGCGCCTGGCCGAGGCCCTGGGGGTGTCGCCCGAGATCATCGAGACCGGCCTCGACCTGCAGCGGGCGTCCGCCGCCCTGCTGCGCAGCGCCGCGCACGCCGAGGTGGCCGCCGCGCGCTCCCCCCGCCGCTACCGCTAGGACCCGGCACCCGGCAGGATCCGCCGCCCGGCGCATCGCGCCGGCCGCGGCCGCGGCCCCGGGGTGATGTGCCGCCACCCCCGGCGGGCCCCGCCGCGCTCGGGTATCGTCCCCGGCCGGCCGGATGGGTGTTGTGTGGTAGTCTCCTCCGGCTTGGCGTCCAAGTAAGAACGAAAGGTCGACACACGTGGCCCCGGGACAACGTTTGGCCGTGACGATGGCTTGCCAGGAATGCAAGCGTCGCAACTACCAGACCAACAAGAGCCGCCGGAACACGCCGGACCGGATCGAGTTGAAGAAGTACTGCCGCTGGTGTGGCCGCCACACCGCGCACCGGGAAACCCGCTGATCGACATCGGCACGCCGGGTTGCAGTAATCGAAGGGTCGTAGCTCAACTGGTAGAGCACCGGTCTCCAAAACNNCAAAACCGGGGGTTGGGGGTTCGAGTCCCTCCGGCCCTGTCACGATCGGGAATTGATGGCACGCAGTCGACCTGCCAAGAGTCAGGGTGACGGCAACGGCGACAAGAAGGGCTCGTCGTCCACGCCCGCCCGTCGCGCCCGCACGGGTGCCGACGCCGGCTCGCGGCGCAACCAACCACGCACGCGCCAGGCGGCCCAGCCCCCCAAGCAGGGCTCGGTCACCAAGGCCGTGCAGCAGGAACGACGCGGCGGCCGGTTCATCTCGGACATGATCGCCGAGTTGCGCAAGGTCCAGTGGCCGACGCGCAGTCAGCTGCTGCAGTCCGTGGCCGTGGTGCTGCTGGTCGTCATCATCGTGGTCGTGTACCTCTGGGCGGTCGACGCGGTCGTCAGCCGCGTCGTCAACGCCATCTTCTAGTCCGCCGGGAGGCACACCGCACCGTGTTCCGCTGGTACGTCATCAACACCTACTCGGGTCACGAGAACAAGGTCAAGACCAACCTCGAGCACCGACTCCAGTCCATGGGGCAGGAGGAGCGTGTCCGCAGGATCGTGATCCCCACCGAGCAGGTGGTCGAGACGACGAAGGACGGGAAGAAGGAGCAGTCGGAGAAGCGCGTGCTGCCCGGCTACGTCCTCGTCCAGATGGACATGACGGCCGACGCGCTGTGGGTGGTCAAGAACACGCCGGGCGTCACCGGCTTCGTCGGCGCCGCCAACGAGCCCACGCCGCTCAGCCAGATGGAGGTCGACCGCCTGCTGCGCACGCAGTCGGCCGAGTCGCGGGCCAAGGTGCGGGCCGAGTTCGCCATCGGCGAGACGGTCAAGGTCATCGCCGGCCCGCTGTCGGACTTCAGCGGCGAGATCGCCGAGATCAACACCGAGCAGGGCCGTCTCAAGGTGCTGGTCGAGATCTTCGGCCGCGAGACCCCCGCCGACCTGTCGTTCGACCAGGTCAAGAAGCTCACGTAGTCACCGGCCGGGCACGCGACCCGGCCCGGACGTCGCGCCCGCCCGGCGCCTCACCTCGAAAGGGAACGAAAGAACGCCATGGCGAAGAAGGTTCTGACCACCATCAAGCTGCAGATCCCCGGCGGCCAGGCGTCTCCCGCGCCCCCCGTGGGTCCCGCCCTCGGTGGCGCCAGCATCAACATCATGGAGTTCTGCAAGGCGTTCAACGCGCAGACCCAGAGCTCGCCGGGCGTCGTCACGCCGGTCGAGATCACGGTGTTCGAGGACCGCTCGTTCACGTTCGTCACCAAGACGCCGCCGGCCGCGTTCCTCATCCTCCAGGAACTCGGCATCAAGAGCGGGTCCGCCGTGCCGCAGACCGACAAGGTGGGCACGCTGACCCAGGACCAACTGCGCAAGATCGCCGAGACCAAGCTGCCCGACCTCACGGCGAACGACGTCGAGGCGGCGATGCGCATGATCGCCGGAACCGCCCGCAGCATGGGCGTGACGGTCGCCGACTAGCGCACCGGGGCTGGCGCGGCGCGCGCGCGTCCGCTAGCCTGCGCGGTCGCGCCCCCGGGCGCGGTGAACCAGGAGGAGAACGAACGTGGCAAAGCGCGGCAAGCGCTACCAGCAGGCCAAGGCGGAGATCGGGGAGCAGGAGCTCTACGCGCCGCGCGAGGCCATGAAGCTCATCAAGAGCCAGCAGCTCGCGAAGTTCGACCCCACGGTCGAGGTGCATTTCCGGCTGGGCGTCAACGTGCGCCACGCCGATCAGCAGCTGCGCGGCACCATCAGCCTTCCCCACGGCACCGGCAACACGGTCCGCGTGGCCGTGTTCGCCCAGGGCGACAAGGTGCGTGAGGCCGAGGCGGCCGGCGCCGACGTGGTGGGCGGCGACGACCTCGCCACCAGGATCCAGGGCGGCTTCGACGAGTTCGACGTCTGCATCGCGACGCCCGACATGATGGCCACGGTCGGCAAGCTCGGCCGCATCCTGGGCCCGTCCGGAAAGATGCCCAACCCCAAGACGGGCACCGTCACGATGGACCTGGCCAAGGCCATCGAGGACGTCAAGGGCGGGAAGGTCGAATACCGCACCGACCGCACCGGCATCATCCACCTCGGCATCGGCAAGCAGTCGTTCGAGGAGGCCGCGCTGGTCGAGAACTACCAGGCCGTGATCGACGAGATCATCCGCGCGAAGCCGGCCTCGGCCAAGGGCAAGTACCTCAAGTCGATCAGCGTCTCGCAGACGATGGGACCCGGCATCAACGTGGATCCCATGCGCACCACCAACCTCCTCGAGGAGGCCGTCGCCTAGCGCGACCCGCACACCGCATCACACGCGAACCGTAGACCCACGGGGGCGGCCGACGCCGCCTCAAACCGCCCGTGAGGGCACCCGTGCGAGGTTGGCAGCCGGTGGCGAGCGCCCCCCGAGGGCGTGCGCGGCCGTGTCCCGCCTCCCACGGACGTACGAAGGAGGAGGTGAGACACCTGAACCGCGACGAGAAGGCCGAGGTCATCGCCGAAGTCGAGCGACGCCTCGAGCAGACGACCACGATCGTGGCCGCGGAGTACCGCGGCCTCAGCGTGAAGCAGATGTCCGTGCTGCGCACCGCGCTGCGCGAGGCGGACGCCGAGTTCACGGTCGTCAAGAACACGCTGGCACGCCGCGCCGCCGACGCGAAGGGCGTCGAGGGGCTGGGCAAGTACCTCACGGGGCCGGTGGGCCTGGTGTGGGTAAACGGTGACCCCGCGGCCGCCGCGAAGGCTCTCAGCACGTTCTCCACGGCCAACCCCGCGCTCAACATTACGGGCGGTCTGCTGGACGGCGCCGACATCGACACCGCGGGCCTGGGCCGCCTGGCCAAGCTCCCGTCGCGCGACGTGTTGCTGGCACAGCTCGCCGGTGGCGTCGCCGCGCCGCTGCGCAACCTTGCGGGCGGCATGCAGAACCTCATCACCGGCCTGGCCCAGCGCCTGGCCGCCGTGCAGGCCAAGAAGGCCGAGGAGGGTCCCTCCGAGGCGGCCGCCCCTGCGTCCGAGGCCCCTGCGTCCGAGGCCCCGGCTGAGGAGGCTCCGGCCGCCGACGCCGAGGCCCCTGCTGAGGAGGCTCCGGCCGCCCCCGCGTCCGAGGCCCCTGCTGAGGAGGCTCCGGCCGCCGAGGCCGAGGCTCCCGCCGAGTCCGGCGAGGCCGCATCCGACCCCGAGCCCGCCTGAGCGGCTCTCTCACCCTTTCTTTCACACTCAAGGAGACACACATGGCGACGACCGAGGAATGGATCGAGGAGCTCAAGAGCATTTCGGTGCTCGAGCTGTCCGAGCGCATCAAGGCGATCGAGGAGGCGTTCGGCGTGACCGCCGCGGCCCCCGCGGCCGTTGCGGCCCCCGCGGGCGGCGGCGGTGACGGCGGTGGCGCCGCCGCCGAGGAGAAGGACGAGTTCACGGTGTCCCTCGACGGCGCGGGCGACAAGAAGATCCAGGTCATCAAGGTGGTCCGCGCGGTCACCGGCCTGGGCCTGAAGGAGGCCAAGGACCTCGTCGACGGCGCGCCCAGCACCGTCAAGGAGGGCGTCAACAAGGATGAGGCCGAGCAGATCAAGAGCCAGCTTGAGGAGGCCGGCGCGAGCGTCTCTCTCAAGTAAGAGGTTCGTTCGGGTGGGGCGAGGGGACCCGGGGTCCTGCGGGGTCGCCCGCCCGATCTGATTGGCTGGGGGACGTGAGATCGCTCATCGTCTCCGCGGCACTCCTGGCGGCCGGCGCGGTTCCCGCGTCGGCCGCAGTCGTGTCGCAGGGCGCGTTCCGGATGGGCGCCGACGCGCTGTGGACCACCAGCGCGCCGGGTGCGGGGCAGACGGTGGCCATCGTCGACGAGGGCTTCGGCGGGCTCGACGCGGCCATCGCGGCGGGCGAGTTGCCGCCCCGCGAGGCAATGACGGTGCGCTCGTTCGACCCCGTCAACGGGCTCGACGGCCGCGACGGCCTGGGCCAGCCCACCCAGCACGGCACGCGCATGGCCGAGCTGGTCCACGACGTGGCGCCGGGTGCCCGCCTGGTTCTGGTGAACTACCACGACGTGCCGCAGTTCGCGCAGGCCGCCGACTGGGTCGCGGCAGAGGGGATTCCCATCGTGAGCCACTCCAACTCGTTCCTGGACGGTCCGTTCGACGGCACCGGGCCCGCCGCCCGGGCGGTCGACGCCGCGGCGGCGCGCGGGGTGCTGTGGGTGAACTCCGCCGGCAACTTCGCCCAGCGGCACTGGGAGGGGGGCGGCCCCGCCGCGGTCCCGTTCACCGTGGGGCCCGCGGGCGCGATGCTCGACATGCACCTCTCGTGGGCCGACCCCGCGGCGGCCGCGTCGTTGACGCTCGAGCAGCAGGCCCCCGACGGGTCGTGGGTCGGGCGCGGCGGGGGCGCCCCGTCCGGGCAGGTGTCCGTGCGCGTGGGCCCGTTGCCCGCGGCCGCGGGCGCGTGGCGCGCCGTCGTGGCCCAGACCGCGGGTGCCCCCACGACGCTGACCCTGTTCTCCCAGACGGTGTCGCTGGACGTACCGGGCGGCCCCACGGCGGGCAGCGTCGCCACCCCCTCGGACGCGCGCGGCGCGCTCTCCGTGGCCGCCGTGCCGTGGACAGGCGACGCGGTGGCGCCCTACTCGTCGCGCGGGCCCACCGACGACGGCCGTTCGGTCCCCACGCTGGCAGCCCCCACGTACGTCACGTCGAACCCCGCGTGGCCCGGCACGGCGGGCACGTCCGCGGCCGCCGCGCACGCCGCGGGCGCCGCCGCCCTGCTGCGGGCGCGGCGGCAGGCCCAGGGACTGCCGGCCGGCCCCGCCGACCTCCGCGACGCCCTCGTGGCGGGCGCGCGCGACATCGACGCGCCCGGACCCGACGCCGCGACGGGTGCCGGCCTGGTGCGGCTGGATGTCGCCGCCCCGGTCATCTCCGTCCGCGTCGCCGCCCGGCCCCGGCGCCTGCGCATCCGGGTGTTCGACGCCGGTACCCTCGAGAGGCTGTCCGTGCGGGTCGACGGCGGGCGCGTGCGGACCGCCCGTCGCGCCTGGATGGACGTGTCGTTGGTCAGGCTGTCGCGCGGCCGCCACCGGATCGGCGTGGAGGCCCGCGACGCGGCCGGCAACGTGGCCGCGCGCACGCTGACGGTCCGCGGGGGACGGCGATGAGGCGCGGATTCGCCATCGCCCTCGTCGCGGCCGCGGGAGGGCTGGCGGCCGCCCCGGGGGGCGCGGTGGCTGCCGACCCGGCGGCGGGCGTGACCGTCGAGGTCCGCGCCGCGCTCGGGCGCGAGGCCGCCGTCGCCCGGGCCCTGGGCCGCGGCGCGGTCAGGGTGCAGCGCCGCCGCGCCGGGACGTTCCAGGTCAGCGTGGCACCCGGCCGCATCGCCGGCCTGCGCCGCGCGCCGGGTGTCGCGTCCGTCCAGGCGGCGGACGTCGCGTTCGCCGACGAGGGGCCCGTGGTCTCGCAGGGCCTCCAGCGCACCGGGGCGGCGTCCCTGGCGCCGCAGGCCGACGGCGGGTCCGGCCTCACCATCGCGATCCTCGACCTGGGGTTCGGCAACAACATCCCCAGGCTCCAGGCGGCCGGGGAGCTGCCCGGCCCCGGCTTCCTCGAGACGCAGTCATTCGACGGCCAGGACGGCCTGGCCGGCCGCAACGCGTACGGCAACGCCACGAACCACGGCGAGCTCGTGGCCCAGACGGTGTACGACTATGCGCCCAAGGCACGCTATGTCTTCGTCAACTACCGCACCCAGCAGGACTTCCTGGCCGCCGTCGACGCGCTCGTGGCGCGGCGGCCGGACATCGTGGTGCACTCCAACAGCTTCATCGAGGGGCCGTTCGACGGCACCGGGCCGGCCGCCCAGGCCGTCGACCGTGCGGCCGGGGCGGGCATCCTCTGGTTCAACTCGGCCGGCAACTACCAGCGGCGGGTGTGGAGCGGGGAGTGGAACGACCCCAACTCCGACCGGGTGCACTCGTTCGCGGTGCCGGAGGGCGGCGTGTTCTACCGCGGCGCGTCGTCACCCATCACGTTCGCGCTCACATGGAGGGGGCCAGATGGCGAGGCCACCGATCTCGACCTCGCGCTGCAGCGGCGCACCGACGACGGGGGCTGGGCCACCGTCGCGACGTCCGCCGACCGCCAGACCACGCCCGGATGGCACTCCGAGACGTTCGTCGGGTACTCGTCGCCCGTCAACGGCTTCTTCCGCGTCCTGATCCGGCGCGTCGCGGGGCCGCCCCCCGCCGGGCCCATGACGCTGATCTCCCGCGAGATCGACATGCGGCTGTTCGGCGGCACCGTCGAGAGCTCCGTCCCCACGCCAGGCGACGCCAACGGCGCCGTCGCGGTCGGGGCCGTCGACTGGCGGGGCGACCGGCTGGAGGACTACTCGTCGATCGGCCCCACGGACGACGGCCGCATGAAGCCCGACGTGGTGGCCCCCACGGATACCGCCCTCGCGGGTGCCAGCGGACCCCGCCTGGTAGGCGGCACATCGAACGCCGCCCCGAACGCGGCGGGGGCGGCCGCCGTGCTCATGAGTGCCCTGCGGCGTCAGGGACTGCCGTCCGGGGCGGCCGACGTGCGGGCCCGGCTGACGAGCGAGGCGCTGGATCTGGGCACCCCCGGGCCGGACATGGCGTTCGGGGCCGGCCGCGTCCGCGTCGACATGGCGCCTCCCGCGGTGGCCGTCACCCCCGCCGGCGGCCGACCCGTGCGCGGCACGGTGGTCCTGAAGGCCACCGCCGCCGATCCCTCCGGCGTTGCCCGCCTGACGCTGGGTGTCGCCGGCCGGACGCTGCGGCGGGTGGAACTGCAGGACGCCGCGGTCGCCCGCCTCGACACCCGCCGTCTGCGCGACGGGGACGTCGTGCTTTGGGCGGACGCCGCCGACTGGCCCGGAAACCAGGCGCGCGTCGCGCGGACGCTGCGCATCGACAACACCCCTCCGCGGGTCGCGGTGGCCCGATCGGTGGTCGCGACGTCGGTGCGGCGGCCCAAGAGGCCCGCCCGGCGGGCCACGCGGCGCCCGCTCGTGGTGATCAGCCTGCGGGTGCGCGACGCGGGCGGCGGCCGGCAGCGCGTGGTGGTGCGCGCCGACGGGCGGACCGTGCGGGCGCTGTGGATGGCCGCCGGGGCCACGCGGCGCGTGTCGCTGGGCCGCCGTGCGGCGGGCCGCGTCGTGGTGCGCGTCCGCGCCACCGACAGGGCGGGCAACGTCCGCAACGTGCGGCGCGTGATGCGCGTGCGCTGAGGCTCGCGCGCTGGACACCGCACGCGCCGTACCGCACAATGCCGGGGCCGTCACGGATCGATCCGAAAGGGACACCCCATGCCACTCGAAAGGGCACAGAAGAGCGAGCTTCGCGACAAGGTCTCGCTGGCCAACAAGTCCAACGTCGACGAGGTCGCCGCCATGGTCATGGAGGCCCGCAGCACCCTGGCCGAAGACGACAAGGACTACGAGCGGCTCTCCGGCTGGCTCTCCGACCTCGAGGTCATCAAGGGCGGCAAGGTCGTCGGACGCTTCGGCGACACGGCCTAGCCCCCGCGGGGAGGGCGGTCGCCCCGCCGCCCTCCCCCCTCAGCGCCCCGCGCGCCGCCGCACCTGCATGGTGCGCTGAAAGCGCCGCGTCTCGGCCAGCGGGTTCACGAGCCGCCCGCCGTCCACGCGGCCGCGGCTCAGCCGCTCGTCCTTGCCCTCCCGGGCCTCGACCCACCGCTCGTAGGCCTGGATGAGGTCCAGGACGTGCTGGGCGATCGCCATGCCCTCCGCGGTGGGCACGAACGGCCGCCCGTCGAGCAGCAGCGAGCGCTCCGGCATGCGGAGCTCCACCTCGCCCGTCCCCGGCCACACGGCTCGCAGCGTGTCGGACGACACGCGCACCGTGACGCCGTGCCACTCGCGCTTCAACACGCCGGCCTCCACGGCGGGCCGGAACCCGAAGTAGCGCATGCGCCGGCGCTCGTCCGGAGTGCCCCACACGAGGTGGGCCGACGACAGGATCCGCGTCAGCTCGTCGACGACGGCGGTCTGCTCATCGCCGTCCGTGAAAGGTGTCAGGGCCTCGGCCATGCCGTTCCAGTATGCACCATGTGCCGCGAACGGCCCCACTGGTTGCCTTTCGGCGGCCAGATGAGTAGCATTCGTGGGTAGCCCATGGGAAGGGCTTCATTGCGTGCGTGCCCCCGGATGGCCAACGGTGCGGATCGCTCGCCTCTGACCGGGTCGGTTCCAATCTGCGCCTGTGCATGATATGAAATGCGGCCGCTGTTTTTTTCGCCGGACGGCGCGCCCGTCGGTGGAGCCGACCGTGCCCGCCCGTCCGCCTGATTTTCGCCGAGGAGGCCTCGCGACTTGAGCAAGGTTAACACCGCCCGTGTCCGTCGCTCCTTCTCCCGGCTGGGTTCCCCCGAGGAGGTCCCCGACCTCATCGACATCCAGCGCGCCTCTTTTGAGTGGTTCCTGCAGGAGGGGCTCCGGGAGACGATCGACGACATCTCTCCGATCGAGGACTTCACCGGCACCCTCGCCGTGCAGTTCGGTCGGTACACGATCGGCGGTTGGGAACCGGGCATGCCGCTCGAGGACATCGTCCCGAACAACGACATCAAGGAATGTCGCGAGAAGGACATGATCTACGCGGCGCCGCTCACGATGGAGGTCGCCTTCATCAACCGCGAGACCGGCGAGATCCGTGAGCAGAAGGTCTTCATGGGCGACCTGCCGCTCATGACCGAGTGGGGCACGTTCATCATCAACGGCACCGAGCGCGTGGTGGTGACGCAGCTGGTCCGCTCGCCCGGCGCGTACGTGATGGAGCGCAAGGACCCCGAGAAGCAGGTCTTCATCGCCAACCTGATGCCGTCCCGCGGCTCGTGGGTGGAGCTGGAGATCGACAAGAAGGGCCAGGTCAACGTCCGCATCGACCGTAAGCGCAAGCTGCCGGTCACGACGCTGCTGTTCGCCCTGGGCTACACCCGGGACGACGTCGCGAACCTGTTCCCGCACCCCACCGAGCCCGGCCGGGTGAACCCGTTCATCCAGATGACGCTCGACAAGGACGCCACCGAGGGCGCCCCGCAGTCGGGCGACGCCAAGAGCCTCAAGGAGCTCGAGAAGCTGGTCGCCGAGATGCAGGCGCTGCAGGCCGACTCCACGGACCTGCCGGCCGACGAGCGCCTGCGCATCGAGGCCGAGATCGAGAAGGTCGAGAAGCGCATCGACTCCCGCGCTGGCGAGCTGATGCAGCACGCGCTGGTCGAGGTGTTCAAGAAGCAGCGCCCCGGCGAGCCGCCCACGGTCGACAACTCCAAGTCGCTGGTGCGCTCGCTGTTTTTCGACCCGAAGCGCTACGACCTCACCAAGGTGGGGCGTTACAAGCTGAACGCCCGCCTCGACTCGGACGTGCCGCAGAGCGTGCGCACGCTCACCAACCCGCGCTTCACCGGGGCCCTGTCCGGCATGAGCGACGACCTGGTCGACCTGGTGCGCAAGCTCGTCGAGCTTCCCATCCGCATCGGCGTCCCCGAGGACTCCAAGGACTACGCGGCCGACGCCGCGATGCTGCCGCACGACGAGATCCAGGGCGACCTGGACGAGTACGAGCACTTCGGCAACCGGCGTCTGCGCACGGTCGGCGAGCTCATCCAGGAGGCGTTCCGCGTCGGCCTCTACCGCATGGAGCGCGTGGTGCGCGAGCGGATGTCCACCGAGGACGTGGACACCATCACGCCGCAGACCATCATCAACATCCGGCCCGTGGTGGCGGCCCTGAAGGAGTTCTTCGGCTCCTCCCAGCTGTCGCAGTTCATGGACCAGACCAACACGCTGTCGGGCCTTACGCACCGCCGCCGCCTGTCGGCGTTGGGTGCGGGCGGCCTGACCCGCGAGCGCGCCCCCATCGAGGTGCGCGACGTGCACCCCACCCACTACGGCCGCATGTGCCCCATCGAGACGCCCGAGGGCCCGAACATCGGCCTCATCGGGTTGCTGTCGAGCTTCGCGACGGTCAACGAGTTCGGCTTCATCCAGTCTCGCTACCGCAAGGTGGCCAAGGGCAAGCTCACCGACACGCTCGAATGGCTCGACGCCACGCAGGAGGAGAACAAGGTCATCGCCCAGGCGAACGCCGAGGTGGACGCCAAGGGCATGCTGGTGGGTCCGGTGCTGTGCCGGCGCAACGGCGAGCCCGAGCTGTTCGACCCCGAGGACGTCGACTACATGGACGTCTCGCCCGAGCAGATCGTGTCGGTGGGTACCGCGCTCATCCCGTTCCTCGAGCACAACGACGCCAACCGCGCGCTGATGGGCGCCAACATGCAGCGCCAGGCCGTGCCGCTGCTCGTGACCGAGGCCCCGCTGGTGGGCACCGGCATGGAGCGCCGCGCCGCCGTCGACAGCCGCGACGTGGTCATCTCCCGCTCGGCGGGCACGGTGACGAAGCTCGACGCCGAGCACATCATCGTGGAGGACTCCGACGGCGAGCTCGAGAGCTACGAGCTGGAGAAGTTCAAGCGCTCCAACCAGGGCACCATCATCCACCAGAAGCCCATCGTGAGGATGGGCGACGCGATCGCGAAGGGCGACGTGCTGGCGGACGGCAGCTCCACCGACCAGGGTGAGCTGGCCCTCGGGTCCAACATGCTCGTGGCGTTCATGAGCTGGGAGGGCTACAACTTTGAGGACGCCATCATCATCTCGGAGCGCCTCGTGAAGGACGACATCCTGTCGTCCATCCACATCGAGGAGTACGAGGTCGACGCCCGCACCACGAAGCTGGGCGCCGAGGAGATCACCCGCGACATCCCGAACCGCTCGGAGGAGTCCCTCAAGGACCTCGACGAGCGCGGCATCGTGCGCATCGGCGCCGAGGTGACCTCGGGCGACCTGCTGGTGGGCAAGGTCACGCCGAAGGGCGAGACCGAGCTGACCGCCGAGGAGAAGCTGATCCGCGCCATCTTCAAGGAGAAGGCCGGCGAGGTCCGCGACACGTCGCTGAAGGTGCCCCACGGCGAGGGCGGCAAGATCATCGACGTCAAGGTGTTCAACCGCGAGAACGGCGACGACTTGTCGCCGGGCGTCAACCAGCTGGTGCGCGTGTACGTGGCCAAGCGCCGCAAGATCGCCGAGGGCGACAAGCTCGCCGGCCGTCACGGCAACAAGGGCGTCATCTCGAAGATCGTGCCGGAGGAGGACATGCCGTTCCTCGCCGACGGCACGCCCATCGACATGATCCTGAACCCGCTGGGCGTCCCCAGCCGCATGAACATCGGCCAGATCCTCGAGACCCACCTGGGCTGGGCCGCGCACCGCGGCTGGCACCCGGGCGGCGAGGCGAAGAACGGCGAGGAACTGGAGCGCACGTTCGTGGCGACGCCCGTGTTCGACGGCGCGACGCCCGAGGACGTCGACCAGGCCCTCATCGACTGGAACCAGAGCCACGCCGACAGCCCCATCCGCCTGTCGGTGGACGACACGGACCGTTCCGGCCGCCGCTGCTCCGGGAAGATGCAGCTGTTCAACGGGCGCACCGGCGAGCCGTACGACGGCAAGGTGACGGTGGGCTACATGTACATGCTGAAGCTGCTGCACCTGGTGGACGACAAGATCCACGCCCGCTCCACGGGTCCGTACTCCCTGGTCACCCAGCAGCCGCTGGGCGGCAAGGCGCAGTTCGGCGGGCAGCGCTTCGGCGAGATGGAGGTGTGGGCCCTGGAGGCGTACGGCGCCGCCTACACGCTGCAGGAGATGCTCACCATCAAGAGCGACGACACGGTGGGCCGCGTGAAGGCGTACGAGGCCATCGTGAAGGGCGAGAACATCGCGGAGCCCTCGATCCCCGAGAGCTTCAAGGTCCTCCTCAAGGAGATGCAGAGCCTCGGGCTGGACGTGAAGGTTCAGGGCGAGGCCGGCCCCGAGCTGGTGTCGGGCGACGAGGACGACGACCTGCTGCGGGCGGCCGAGGAACTCGGCATCGACCTGTCCGGCGGCCTCGGTGCCATGCGCCGCGACGAGTCGGGTGAGCCCGTGCCCACGGAGGGCACGGGCGACGGCGCGGCCCCCGCCGAGATCGAGGCATCCGCGGAGGTCGCCGCCGCGGCAGACGCCTCCGACGGCGCTGACGACGGATCCCCCGGCTGACGGGTGCGTCCCGGGGCGCGGGCCGAGGCCCGCGCCCCGGGCGACCTCGGGTACCCGGCCTGAGGCGGTGCGCGGCACCGCCCGTTGAATGAGGAGCACGAGAGACGTGATCGACATCAACAACTTCGACAGCATCACGATCGGCCTGGCGTCGCCGAAGCAGATCCGCGCCTGGTCCTCGGGCGAGGTGACGAAGCCCGAGACCATCAACTACCGCACGCTGAAGCCCGAGAAGGACGGCCTATTCTGCGAGCGTATCTTCGGTCCCACCAAGGACTGGGAGTGCTACTGCGNNACTGCGGCAAGTACAAGCGGGTGCGTTACAAGGGCATCATCTGCGAACGCTGCGGCGTCGAGGTGACCCGGGCCAAGGTGCGTCGCGAGCGGATGGGCCACATCGACCTCGCCGCTCCCGTCAGCCACATCTGGTTCTTCAAGGGCGTTCCCAGCCGCATCGGCTACATGCTGGACATCGCGCCGAAGGAACTCGAGAAGGTCCTGTACTACGCGGCGTCCATCGTCACGTCGGTCGACGACGAGGCCCGCGTGCGTGACCACGACACGCTCGAGGAGAAGATCAACGAGCTGGTCGACCAGTACACGCAGGACCGCGAAGAGCGCGTCATGGAGCTCGACGAGCGTCGCGAGCGCCGCATGGCGTGGCTGCGCGACGAGGGCGGCACCGAGGGTTTCAACGATGACGACTTCTACTGGATGGACGACCTCCAGCGGGATCGCACGTCCGACGACCCGGCCGCCAAGCGGGAGCTGACCGACGCCGACAAGCGCCAGGCCGAGACCGACCTGCGCAAGGAAACCGACGTCAACATCAAGGACATCGAGCGCTACACCGAGGAGGCCATCGAGCGCATCCAGCTTGCCTGGGCGACGTTCAAGGACCTACGGGTGGGCCAGATCGAGACCGACGAGCAGCTCTTTCGCGAGATGCGCGAGCGGTTCGCGTCGCCCCACGGGTTCGGCGAGTACTTCACCGGCGGCATGGGTGCCGCCGCCATTCGTGAGCTGTTGGCCGCCGTCGACCTCGATGCCGAGGCCGAGATGCTGCGCACCACCATCCAGACCTCGAAGGGGCAGCGCCAGGCGCGCGCCCTGAAGCGCCTGAAGGTGGTTTCCGCGTTCCGCCGCTCCGACAACCGGCCCGAGTGGATGGTGCTCGACTCCGTCCCGGTCATCCCGCCGGAGCTGCGCCCCATGGTGCAGCTGGACGGCGGCCGGTTCGCGACGAGCGACCTGAACGACCTGTACCGCCGC
>JAGQUM010000027.1 GCA_020438485.1 Thermoleophilia bacterium
CGACGCGCCGGCTCCCGGCAGGCCGCGGGCGGCGCGCGCGGGCGGGGAGCCGCACGAGCGCGGCCTCCACCGCGTCCGCACCCACCCGTCGGGGCCGGGATGAGCACCTCGTGCGCCGGACGCCGGCGAAGGCCGCGCGACGCACTCCCCCGGGGGTGGCCGGACGCCGGCGCGGCGACGCTCACGTCGGCGTCCAACACGGTCCTCAGGCGATTCCGCGTCCGTCTCGCGCTCGTCCCTCACGTGGCGCACCACGTCGTCGCCCTGGGCGGGGATCGGTCCCCCGGTGCCCGGCGGGTCCCGATCGGCGGGCCGGGCGAGCAGAGCCGCCGCGTTGGGGGCACGCGCGCCGCCGGTCCGTCGGCCTAACGGCGGAAGTTGCGTCCCACCGCGTGGACGCCGGCGAGCGCCACCGTCACGACGGGGCTGCCGACGTACGTGGCCGTGACGGGCCCGGCCCTCAGGCCCCGCGCACGGCGGGCGCGGCGCAGCGGGCGGGGGCGCGACGACAGCGGCACCACCCGCACGAACGGCCGGTTGCGGCCCATGCGCAGCAACACCCGGGTGGGACGCACCTCCACGCCGATACGGCCCACCTCCACGCAGACGGTGCGTTCCACGCCGGCCACGCGGTGGGCGGGGGACGCCTCGCGGCGGCGCAGCGGCAGGAGGCGGCGGGGGGCCTCGGGCGGAGGGGGCTCGGCGGAGTGTTGGTACCATCGCGCCGTGACGACCTCCCGGCTCGTCGCGCGGCTGGCCCTGGTCCTCGCCCTCTGGTACGCGACCGCGGTGGCGGCCTTCGCGGCTCCTCCCGCCATGCACGCGCGCGCGTACATGCTGTTGAACCCCGACACGGGCGAGATCCTCGCGTCGCGCAACCCGGATATGCGTCTGCCGATGGCGTCCACGACGAAGATGATGACGGCGCTGACGGTCATCACGGCGACGGGCGGTAACGGCGTGGCCGTCGTGCCCGCCGACGCCGTGGCCACGGGGGAGTCCAGCGCCGGCCTGGTGGCGGGCGAGCAGATCGGCGTCCGCGACCTCCTGAAGGGGCTGCTGGTCGGCAGCGGCAACGACGCCGCCGTGACCCTGGCCGACCACGTCGCGGGCTCCCAGCCCGGGTTCGTCCGCATGATGAACGCCCGGGCACGCCGGATGGGCCTCACCGGGACCCGCTTCGCCAACCCCCACGGCCTGGACGCGCCGGGGCACCACTCGACGGTGCGCGACCTCATCCGCATGGCCCGCGCCGTCATGGCCGACCCCGTGCTGCGGCCCATGGTGGCGCACCGCACCGGCACGATCCCCGGCCCCGGCGGCGTCGGCACCCGGCTGCTGGAGGGCGAGAACGACCTGCTGGACATCGACCGCGAGGCCGACGGCGTCAAGACCGGCCACACGAACGGCGCCGGCTACGCGCTGGCCGCCCACGCCCGCCGGCCGCGGCTGGGCGTGCAGCTCTACGCGGCGGTCATCGGGGCCCCCAGCCGCGACGTGCGGGCCCGCGAGATGCGGGCGCTGCTCGACTGGGGCTTCGCGCAGTACGGCACGGCCGTCGTGCTCGACCCGTCGCGCACCGTCGCCGACGTGCCGATGGCCGACCGCGATGGCGTCACCGTGCCCGTGCGGGCCGGCGGCCCGGCGGTGCGGCGCGCGCTGCGCATCGGGGCCCCGCTGGACGTGGCCATCGCGCTGCCCGGACGCGTCGGCGGCGACGTCGCACGGGGCGAGGCGCTGGGAACCGTCACGGTACGGCAGAATGGGCGTGTGCTCGCGACCCGTCCGCTGGTCGCCGCCGCGGATGTCGCGGGGGCAGGGGTTGTCGAGCGTGTCCGCTCCACCCTGGAGTCGCTGCTGCCGTGATCGTCACCATCACGATGAACGCCGCCCTCGACCGCACGGTGTCGGTGCCCAACTTCCAGCCGGGCACCCGCAACCGGGCCATCAGCGCGGTCGAGCTGCCGGGTGGCAAGGGTGTCAACGTCGCCCGGTCGCTGAAGCGCCTGGGCATCCCGGTCATCGCCACGGGGCTGGCGGGCGGCAGCACGGGCACGGCGATCATCGAGGGGCTCACCGGCGAGGGCATCCTCAACGACTTCGTGCGCATCCGCGCCGAGTCGCGCACCAGCACGGCCATCATCGACCCCAACGGCCGCCAGACGGAGGTCATCGAGTACGGTCCGGAGATCACCGAGGACGAGCTCGGCCTGTTCGTCGAGAAGCTGCGGTTCCTGGCCCGCGGCGCCGACATGATGGTGCTGGCGGGCTCGCTGCCACGGGGCGTCGACATCGGCTTCTACGGGGTGCTGCAGCGCGAGCTTGCCGACGCCGTGTTCATCGCCGTCGACGCGCAGGGGCCGGCGCTGCGCGCGGCCCTGGCCGCCGGGCCCCACCTGGTGAGCCCCAATGCGCGCGAGGCCGAGGAGATCGTCGGCTACGAGTTCAGCGACGTCGACGACATCGCCGTGGCCGCCCAGACCCTCACCGACCTGGGCGCGGCCGCGGCGATCATCCACCACCCCGACGGCTGCGTGGCCCGCGAGCGTCACCCCGACGGCAAGGGCGGCACGGCGTGGAGCGCGGTGCTGGAACACCGCGACGTGCTCACGAGCGTCGGCTCCGGCGATGCGCTGCTGGGCGGCTATGTGGCGGCCGTGTCGCGCGGCGAATCCATGGAGGGGCGCCTGCGGCTGGCGGTCGCGTGCGGCGCGGCCAACACGCTGATGCCGGGCGCCGGCGTGTTCGACCTGGCCGACGTGGAGGCGCTGGCGCGCCAGGTCGAGATCTCCCACATCGGCACGCCGGAGGGGTGATCCGCGACCGTCGGCGCCGGGCCCGTCACTCCTTCCGCCCGGGGCGGCGTCGTCCGCCCCGGTCCGCTAGCCTGGACGTCTCATTGTGAGGTCCGCACCGCCGCAACGCCCCTTTCACGAAACCCAGGAACGGCCCGAGGGCCCCTGGGTTTCGGCGTATTCGGCGCCGTTGCACGGGGCGTGACCGAACCACGGACGCGAGCGGGGGGAGCCCAGGTGGAGATCGAGATCGGGCGTGGCAAGAAGGGCCGGCGGGCGTACGGGTTCGACGACATCGCGATCGTGCCCAGCCGCCGCACGCGCGACCCCGAGGACGTCGATCTCACGTGGACCATAGGGGAACACGAGTTCTCCATCCCCATCCTCGCGTCCGCGATGGACGGCGTGGTTGACGTGACGACGGCCGTCGCGCTGGGCAAGCTCGGCGGCCTGGGCGTGCTGAACCTGGAGGGCATCCAGGTGCGCTACGACGACCCCGCCGCCGAGCTCGAGCGCATCGCCGGCTACGACAAGGCCGCGGCCACGCAGGGCCTGCAGGAGATCTACCAGACGCCCCCGCGGCAGGATCTCATCGCCCGGCGCATCCGCGAGATCAAGGACGCCGGCGTGGTGGCATGCGGCTCGTTCACGCCGCAGAAGGTGCGCGAGCACATCGACGTGGCGCTCGAGGCGGGCCTCGACATCCTGGTCATCCAGGGCACCGTGGTCAGCGCCGAGCACGTCTCGACGGTTGCCGAGCCGCTCAACCTCAAGAAGTTCATCGCCGAGTTGCCCATCCCGGTCATCGTGGGGGGCTGCGCCAGCTACCAGACGGCGCTGCACCTCATGCGCACCGGGGCCGTCGGCGTGCTGGTGGGCGTGGGCCCCGGCGCGGCGTGCACCACCCGCCAGGTCATCGGCGTGGGCGTGCCGCAGGCGACGGCCATCGCCGACGCCGCCGGCGCCCGGA
The DNA here is from genome assembly GCA_020438485.1 of Thermoleophilia bacterium. Lineage (GTDB taxonomy): Bacteria > Actinomycetota > Thermoleophilia > Miltoncostaeales > Miltoncostaeaceae > JAGQUM01. Next base: position 3,766 of record JAGQUM010000027.1, read on the forward strand.
TGCAGCACCTGCTGGAGACCGGCAAGTACTGCCACGTCATCGCCGACGGCGGCATGGCGTACGGAGGCGACCTCGCCAAGGCCGTCGCGTGCGGCGCCGACGCGTGCATGATCGGCTCGCCGCTGGCCAAGGCGTCCGAGGCTCCCGGTCACGGCTACCACTGGGGCATGGCCACGTTCCACCCCACGCTGCCGCGCGGCACGCGCGTGAAGACCACCACCATCGGCACGCTCGAGGAGATCCTCGTGGGTCCCGCGCACGAGAACGACGGCTCGCTCAACCTGGTGGGCGGCCTGCGCACCGCCATGGCCACGTGCGGCTACGACTCCATCCAGAGCTTCCAGAAGTGCGAGGTGATGGTGGCACCCGCCCTGAAGAGCGAGGGCAAGCGGCTGCAGCAGAGCCAGTCCGTGGGCATGGGATGACCGCCCACCTCGACCCCGCCCTGGCCCAGGCCGCCCCCGGCGGGGTGCTGGTGGTGGACTTCGGGGCCCAGTACGCCCAGCTCATCGCCCGGCGCATCCGCGAGTGCCGCGTGTTCTCGGCCGTCATCCCGCACGACATGCCGCCGGAGGAGATCGCCGAGCTGCACCCGATGGGGCTCGTGCTGTCGGGCGGCCCGTCGTCCGTGTACGCGGCCGAGGCCCCGGGCCTCAACCCCGAGTTCCTGCGCCTGGGCATCCCCGTGTTGGGCATCTGCTACGGCATGCAGGCCATGACGCAGGCGCTGGGCGGAACTGTCGAGCGGACCGGCGCGGCGGAGTTCGGTAAGACCGACCTGTCCGTCCTTTCCCGCGCCGGCCTGCTCCGCGAATTCCCCGCCGAGACGTGCTGGATGAGCCACAACGACTCGGTCACGCGCCCGCCCGACGGGTTCAGTGTGTCGGCCCAGACCGCGGGGGCGCCCGTCGCGGCGATGGAGGACGCCGAGCGCAGGCTCTACGGCGTGCAGTTCCACCCCGAGGTGGTGCACACCCCATTCGGCACCGACCTCCTGAAGGCGTTTCTGTTCGACGCGTGCGACTGCACGCCCACGTGGACACCCGTCCACGTCATCGAGGACCAGGTGGAGCGCATCCGGGCGCAGGTGGGCGACACCGAGCATGTCATCTGCGCGCTGTCCGGCGGCGTCGACTCGGCCGTCGCCGCGCTGCTGGTGCACAAGGCGGTCGGCGACCGCCTGACGTGCATCTTCGTGGACCACGGGCTGCTGCGGCAGGGCGAGGCCGAGCAGGTGGAGGAGGCGTTCGGCGACCACTTCCACGTGCCGCTGATACACGTCAAGGCCAAGGACCACTTCCTCTCCGAGCTGGCCGGCGTCACCGACCCCGAGACCAAGCGCAAGATCATCGGTCGCGAGTTCATCCGCACGTTCGAGCGCGAGTCGGCCACGCTGGGCGGCGTGCGGTTCCTCGTGCAGGGCACGCTGTACAGCGATGTCATCGAGTCGGGCTCCAAGCACGCCGACAAGATCAAGAGCCACCACAACGTCGGCGGCCTGCCCGAGGACATGGCCGTCGAGCTGGTCGAGCCCCTACGGCAGCTGTTCAAGGACGAGGTGCGCGTGGTGGGGGCCGAGTTGGGCCTGCCCGAGAAGATGGTGTGGCGCCAGCCGTTCCCCGGCCCGGGACTCGCCATCCGCATCATCGGCGAGGTCACGGCCGACCGCCTCGAGATCCTGCGCCGCGCCGACTACGTGCTGCAGGAGGAGGTCCGCCGCGCCGGCCTTTACCGCGACCTGTGGCAGAGCTTCGCCGTGCTGCCCGCCGTGAAGAGCGTGGGCGTGCAGGGCGACGAGCGCACGTACGCATATCCCGTGGTGATCCGGGCCGTCACGTCCGACGACGCCATGACGGCCGACTGGGCCCGGCTGCCCTACGACCTGCTCGAACGGGTCAGCAACCGCATCATCAACGAGGTACCCGGGGTCAACCGCGTGGCGCTCGACATCACCTCGAAGCCCCCCGGCACCATCGAATGGGAGTAGCCCGGGCGGGGCGGGTCAGCGGGCGCCGCCCTGTGGGGCCCGCGTTCGGCCCAGGCGCCGGTCGAGTTCGGCCCGGGTGATCGCGCCGCCGGCGCGGTCGATGCGGAATACGCCGTCGCCCTCGTCGCGCAGGAACTCGTGCAGGGCCGTCAGCTGGTCGGGCGACAGCACGCGCGCCAGCTCCGTGGCGGTCACGACCGCGCGCTCGTCGAGCACCGCCTCGCCGGCCAGGATGGGCACCTCGGAGGCGGGCAGGGAACCGGCGTCGGGGGCGCGCCGCGGACGCGCCGCCCCCATGCGGCTGGGGGCCCAGACCTTGCGGCTCTGGGTGTGGTGCCAGCAGTACGGGCTGCCACGGTACGTGGTCTGCTGGCAGCGGCGACCGTGCGCCGCGACGGCGATGCAGCGGTCAACGGAAGTGGGTGTCACGGCAAACTCGCAGAGTCTCGGTACCGCGCCCGGGCACGGGCGCGGTGCACTACGCCGCCCATTGTCGCGCACGTCGCCCCGCGCGTCCATGCGATGGGGCTCCACCGCGCGTGATGTTCACTTGCGCGGCGCGCGTGAGTCTCGTAATCTCCACGGTCGGCCCCGCGCTCGGAGCGGGCCGCGCGTGCCGTGTGACTACCGGAGGGACGAACAGCTCGTGAAGACCGTCAGCGCCAAGCCGGGAACCGTCGAGCGCAAGTGGTGGCTCGTCGACGCCGACGGCGAGAACCTGGGCCGCCTGGCCAGCGTCATCGCCGAGACCCTGTCCGGCAAGCGCTCCCCCTGGTACACCCGCCACTGCGACACCGGCGACTTCGTCGTCGTGGTCAACGCGGAGAAGATCGCGGTCACCGGCAAGAAGCTGCAGGACAAGCGGTACTATCGCCACTCGGGTTACCCGGGCGGCCTGCGCTCGCGCACGCTCGAGGAGCAGCTTGAGCGGCGTCCCGAGGAGGTACTGCGGGCTGCCGTCAAGGGCATGCTCCCCAAGAATCGCCTCGGCCGTCAGCAGCTGCTGAAGCTGAAGCTCTACGCGGGTCCCGAGCACCCGCATCAGGCGCAGGCACCGGAGCCGCTGCGGCTCACGCGGAAGGCGGAGGTGGCATCGTGAAGCAGGACAAGCACGGGCGGTTCATCGCGACCGGCAAGCGCAAGAGCTCCGTGGCCCGCGTCATCCTGACGCCCGGCGACGGCACCGTCACCTGCAACGGCCGCCCGGCCGACGAGTACTTCGGCCGCAAGGTGCTGGTCACGTCGGCGCTCAAGCCTCTGGTCGACACCGGCACGATGTCGACGTACAACGTCATCGCCCGCCTCGACGGTGGCGGCACGGCGGGCCAGAGCGGCGCGCTGCGCCACGGCATCGCCCGCGCGCTGTGCGCGGCCGACGAGAACCTGCGCGCGGACCTGAAGAAGGAAGGCTTCCTCACCCGCGACGCCCGCGAGACCGAGCGCAAGAAGGCCGGCCTCAAGGGGGCCCGCAAGCGCCCGCAGTTCTCCAAGCGCTAGCCGACCTCCAGGCGTGAGCACCACCCCGGCCCGGCGCCTGTTCGGCACGGACGGCGTTCGCGGCGTCGCGAACGCCGAGCTCACCCCCGAGCTCGCCCTGTCGATCGGCCGGGCGCTCGGAACCGTCCTCGGTGGCTCCGGGACTGTCGTGATCGGCCGCGACACGCGCCGCTCGGGCCCCATGCTGGAGGCCGCGCTGGCCGCCGGCATCACCGCCGCCGGGGCGGACGTGCGGCTGGTCGGCGTGCTGCCCACGCCGGCGATCGCCGAGGAGGTCCCGGCCTCCGGCGCGGCGGGCGGCGCCATCATCAGCGCGTCGCACAACCCGTTCGCCGACAACGGCATCAAGCTGGTCGGGCCCGACGGGTTCAAGCTGGCCGACGCGCAGGAGGCCGCGGTCGAGGCGGCCATGGAAGCCGATGCCGACCGCCCCGTCGGCGCGGCGCTGGGCACCATCGCGGCCGACGACGACGCCCGCGGCCGCTACATCGGCGCGCTGTGCGCACGGTTCCCCACCCGCCTGGACGGGGTGCGCGTGGTCATCGACTGCGCCAACGGCGCGACCGTCGCCACGGCGCCCGAGGCCCTCGGGCTGCTGGGCGCGACGGTCATCGTGACCCATGCCGACCCGGACGGCGTCAACATTAACGCCGACTGCGGGTCGACGCACCTCGGATCGTTGCAGCGGGCCGTCGTGGCCGAGGGTGCCGACCTCGGCCTGGCGTTCGACGGCGACGGCGACCGCGTGCTGGCGGTGGACGAGGCGGGGGCGGTGGTCGACGGCGACCAGATCCTCGCGATCCTCGCGCTGTGGATGAAGGATGCCGGCCGCCTGCCACACCAGACGGTCGTCACCACCACCATGACCAACCTGGGGTTCCGCCGCGCCATGGCCGAACGGGGCGTCGAGGTGAAGTGGACGGACGTCGGTGACCGCTACGTGCTGGCCGAGATGCGCCGCGGCGGCTTCGTGCTGGGCGGCGAGCAGAGCGGGCACCTCATCAACCTGGACAGCGGCCCGACCGGTGACGGCCTGGCCACGGGGTTGATGCTGCTGGACGCGCTGGTGGAGGGCGGCACCCGCCTGGCGGCCGCGGCGTCGGTCGTTACGCGCCTGCCGCAGAAGCTCGTCAACGTGCCCGGGGTGCGCAAGGCGGAGCTGGCCGATGCGAAGGGCGTGTGGGACGAGGTACGGGCGTTCGAGCGCGAGTTCGGCGAGGACGGCCGCGTGGTGGTGCGTCCCAGCGGCACCGAGCCCCTCGTGAGGGTGATGGTCGAGGCCCCCACCGCGGACGCGTGCGACGCGTGGTGCGCGCGGATCGCGGACCGCGTCCGGAAGGACCTCGGGGGAGCGTGACGCCGGCTCCGGTGGCGGCGCGTCGCCACCGGATGCGGGACGCGGCGCGTTCCCCGCGAAGGCGCCGTGCGGCCTTCTGGCCGTCGCGTCGCCGTGCACGTCGGTGGACCGCCGGGATCCGCACCGGCGCGCCGCCCGAGTCGCACGATGCCGGCCGGCCATCGCCCCGCGCGCGACGGGCACGGGGTGGGTGTCGCGGAATCATCGGCCTCTGCAACCATGCGCCATCAGCGGCGCCGGCGCCGCTGATGGCGGTCCCGCGCTGCTCACGGGGTCGCCGTCCACCTGCCCGCGCCTCGTCCGCCGAACGCACACCCGGCCTGGCGCTCACCACCGACTCGCCGGTTGCCCCGGGGGATCGGGCGATACCGGCGGCCGGGAGCGCGCTGCGGGTCGCGGGTCGCGCGTTCATCCGGTCCCCTGCGGAGCCCGACGGCCGCGTGCTCAGCGGGGCGGGCCGCTGATGCGTCCGCCCGGGCTGGACGGGCGGACCGTACCAATGGGCGGGCAGATCCCGGCGCCGATGGGCGAAACTGTGCGCCGTGGCGCCGCACCCGGTTCCGGTGCGCGCGTGTGGTGCGGCCGGATCGCCGCACCGTGTCGACGATGGGGTGTGGCGGCCTTCGCGTGCCCGCCAGGTCCGGGAGGGGAGTCCATATGTGCGGGATCATCGGATACGTCGGGGGCCGCCCCTGCTACGAGCTGATCGTTCGGGGCCTCGAGCACCTGGAGTACCGCGGGTACGACTCCGCCGGCTTCGCGCTGCTGGACGCCGAGCGGGACCGGTTCTCGCTGGTGCGCTCCGTCGGCAAGCTCGAGGACCTGCGCCGGGCCTCCAACGGCAGCGCCGAGCGGCTCGCCGGGCCCACGACGGGCATCGGCCACACCCGCTGGGCCACGCACGGCAGGGTGACTCTGGAGAACGCCCACCCACACCTGTCGGGCGACGGCGAGGTGGCCGTCGTCATGAACGGCATCATCGAGAACTACGTCGACCTGCGGCACCGGCTGCAGGACGAGGGCGTGGTGTTCGCCAGCGAGACCGACACGGAGGTGCTGCCGCACCTCATCCGCAAGCACTACGCGGGGGACCTGGTGGCCGCCGTGCGCGCCGTGCTGGCCCAGATCGAAGGTCACTACGCGTTCGTGGCGTCGCACGTCTCGGAGCCCAACCGCCTGGTGGCCGTCCGCCACGAGTGCCCGCTGGTGGTGGGGGTCGGCACCGAGGAGACGTTCGTCGCGTCCGCGCTGCCGGCGTTCCTGGGGGAGACCCGCGACGTGATCTACCCCGACAACGACGAGCTGGTCGTCGTGGACGCCGACGGGGTCACCGTACTCGACCTCTCGGGCGAGCCCGTCGTGCGCGAGCCCTCCACGTGGGAGGGCAGCGAGGAGACCGCCGAGAAGGGCGGGTACGACACGTTCATGCTCAAGGAGATCCACGAGCAGCCCGCGGCGCTGTGGGACACGATCGGCTCGCGCCTGGGTGCGGACGGCACGGTGACGCTGGACGGCATCGGCCTGGAGGACCCCACGCTGGCGCGCGTCGAGCGCGTCCACATCGTCGCGTGCGGCACGTCGTTCCACGCCGGCCTGGCGGGCCGCTACCTCATCGAGGACTGGGCCCGCATCCCCGTGAGCGTGGAGGTGGCGTCCGAGTACCGCTACCGCACGTGCCTCGCGGGTCCCGGCGACCTGGTCATCGGCATCACCCAGAGTGGCGAGACCGCCGACACGCTGGCCGCCATGCGCGTGGCGCGTGAGCGCGGCGCGCACGTCGTGGCGCTCACCAATCAGACCGAGTCGCAGGCCACGCGCGACGCCGACGGCGTGCTGCTGACGCGGGCGGGGCTCGAGATCGGCGTGGCCGCCACCAAGACCCACACCGCCCAGATCATGGCCCTCGCGCTGCTGGCGCTGAAGCTGGGGCGGATGCGCTGGGCCATCACCGAGGCGGGGGCGCGCGAGCTGGCGGAGGAGCTGCGCCGTCTGCCGGACGCCATCGAGGCGTACCTCGAATCGCCCGCACCGGCCGCCGTCGCGGACGTGGCGGCGCACTTCGTGGAGCGCGACTTCTTCCTGTACCTGGGCCGCCACGTCGGCGTGCCCGTCTGCTACGAGGGCGCGCTGAAGCTCAAGGAGATCAGCTACGTCCCGACCGAGGCGTACCCGGCGGGCGAGATGAAGCACGGGCCCATTGCGCTCCTGGACGAGGGATCGCCCGTCGTCGTGGTCGCCCCGGACGGGCACGTGTTCGACAAGGTCGTGTCGAACATCCAGGAGGTCCGCGCCCGCGGCGCCCGCGTCATCGCGGTGGCCACCGAGGGCAACGGCGAGATCGCCAGCCACGCCGACCACGTGCTGTGGGCCCCCCGCACGCCCGCGCTGCTCGCGCCGATCACCACCATCGTTCCGCTTCAGCTGTTCGCGTACGAGATCGCCAAGGGCAAGGGCCTCAACGTGGACAAGCCACGCAACCTCGCCAAGACCGTCACCGTCGAGTAGAGGTTGAGTCTGTGGCGGTCGTGGGCATCGGCATCGACCTAATCGAGATCGAGCGCATCGCCGAGACGCTGCGGCGCTGGCCGAAGTTCGCCCAGCGCTGCTTCACTCCCGACGAGGAGGCCTACTGCGCGTCAAAGGCGTTCCCGCCACAGCACTTCGCCGCCCGCTTCGCCGCCAAGGAGGCGGTCGGGAAGGCGCTGGGCATCGGCATGACCCGCTGGCGCGACGTGGAGGTGGTGCGGGGGCGCGGGGCCCCCACCATCGCCCTGAGCGGCCTGCACGCGGCCCGCGCTGCCGAGCTGGGCGTCACCCGAATCCACGTCACGCTGACGCACGCCAAGGACACCGCCGCGGCCGCCGCCGTCGTGGAGGCGTAGGCCTGCTCGTCGGCGTGGCCCCCCCGCGCATCTAATCCACTGCACAACCGTACAGTTGTGTATAGTGGTGCCGATGGATGGATCGGTGCGAAGGAAATCGCGACGCGGGACGACCGACGGAGGTTGACGATGGAGCGGGTGCTGTTCGGGTTGGCGGGGACCGTCGCGCTGGTCAGCGCGGCGCTGGCGGTGTTCGTGAGTCCGTGGTTTCTGTTGCTGACCGCGTTCGCGGGTCTCAGTCAGCTCTCGTTCGCGGCGTTCGGCGTCTGCCCCGCGTCGTGGGTGCTCGGTCGGGTGACGAACCTCCAGACGTGCGGCGGGGCACGGTGACGGCCCTCACCGCCCTGCGCGAGGGCTCCCAGGACGCCCACCGTGGGCTCGCGGCGCTCACGCGCGCGGGCTCCGGCCTTGACCTGCTCACCGCGGAGCTGGTGAAGGTGCGGGTGTCGCAGATCAACGGGTGCGCGTACTGCGTGGACCTCCACGTGACGAAGGCCGTCGAGGGCGGTGAGGACCCGCGGCGACTGCACGCTCTGGCGGTGTGGCGCGAGGCCCCGTTCTTCGACGACCGCGAGCGGGCGGCCCTGGGGCTCTCCGAGGCCCTGACGCTTCCGCCGCTGGGTCCGGTGGCCGAGCCCGTGGCCGAGGAGGTGGCGCGGCACTTCGCGGGCGACGAGCTCAACGCGCTGGTGGCCACGATCATCGGCATCAACGCGTGGAACCGCGTGATGATCGTGGAGGGCGTCGCGCCGCCCGCGCTCGAGGGCTGACCGCGGCGCCGCGGGGGCCGCCCACTAGGATGGGCGGCCCATGAACGACACCGCCGATCGCGCAGACCCGCCGCCCCTCGAAGGTGCCGTGCCCCTGCTTGACGCGGCCGGAAAGCGGGCCGCCGACGCGGAGGCCCAGCGCCGCGGCATCGCCTCGCTGCTGCTGATGGAGCGCGCCGGCGTCGAGGCGGCCCTGGCGATCCTCGAGTGCTATCCGGGTGCCCGGTCGGCGACGGTGCTCGTGGGGCCCGGCAACAACGGCGGCGACGGCATGGTGGTCGCGCGCCGCCTGCACGAGGCGGGCCTCGACATCCGGGCGTTCTCCCGCGACGGAGAACCCCCCGGCACGCCGGACGGCCTCACGGTGTCCACCGCGTCCGGCGTCCACGTTGGCCGCTTCGACCCCCGGGCGACGCCCGCGCCCGCGGACGTGGTCGTGGACGCGATCCTCGGCACCGGCCAGACCGGTGATCTGCGGGCCCCCATCGACGCGATGTGCCGGTGGGCCAACGACCAGCCCGCGCCCGTCGTGGCGCTGGACCTGCCGACGGGCGTGAACGCCGACACGGGCGCGGCCGCCGCCGACGCCGTGCGTGCCTCGCTCACCGTGACGTTTCACGCCGACACGCTGGGCCTTCGCCTGGCGCCGGGTCGCGGCCTGGCCGGGGACGTGCGGGTGGTGCCCATCGGCGTGCCCCGCGACCACCGCGACCGCCCGGCGGCGTGGGGCGTCGACTCCCGCGCCGTGCGCGCGGTGCCGCCGAAGGGAGAGGGGGGCGACAAGTACGCGGCGGGCGCCGTGCTGGTGGTCGGCGGCTCTCGGGGCATGTCCGGCGCCGCCCGCCTGGCGGCGACCGCGTGCCTGCGGGCCGGTGCCGGTCTGGTCACCGCCGCCGTCCCCGCCGACGTCGCCGACCTCGTGGCCGGCGGGCGCGCGGAGGTGATGGTGGACGCGCTGCACGCCCACGGGGGGCACCTGGCGCCCGGCGACGTCGCCGACATGGTGGCCCGGGCCGGACGCTTCGCCGCTGTGGCCGTCGGCCCCGGGATGGGTCGCCACGACGACTCCGGCCCCGCTCTGCGCGACCTGCTGGCGTCGCTCGACATGCCCGCCGTGGTCGACGCCGACGGCCTGTGGCACCTCGTGGGCCACGTCGACGGGCTGGGCCGCCGCTCGGCGCCGACCGTCATCACACCCCACGCGGGCGAGGCTGCCCGGCTGCTCGGCGTTCCGCGGGGCGACGTCGACGCGGCGCGCCTGGACGTCGCCGCGGAACTGGCACGCCTCAGCGGCGCGACGGTGGTGCTCAAGGGGCCCGGCACCATCGTCGCCGCGGAGGGCCACGCGCCCCTGGTGTGCCTCCCGGGTGGGCCCGAGCTGGCCACGGCCGGCAGCGGCGACGTCCTCACCGGCGTCGTGGCGGCGTTCCTGGCCCGCGGGGTCCCGGCGCGGGTGGCGGCCGGCGCCGCCGTCGCCATCCACGCCCGCGCCGGCGCCCTGGCCGGGCGCGGCGACGGGACACTGGCGGGGGACGTGGCCGATGCGCTGCCGGCCGCCGTCGCGGAGGGGCGCGGGGCGTGACGGGTACCCCCGAGCGAGCCACGTGCCGCATCGACCTGGCCGCCGTCCGGCACAACGCCGGGGTGCTGGCGCGCGCGGCCGGGCGCGCCGAGCTGGTGGCCGTCGTGAAAGCCGACGGGTACGGGCACGGGGCGCCGCAGTGCGCCCGCGCGGCCCTGGAGGGCGGTGCGACGCGCCTGGCGGTGGCAACGGTGGGGGAACTGGAGGAGCTGCGCGCCGCGGCGGTCGACGCGCCTGCCCTCGTGCTGGGTCCCTTGACGGGCGGCGAGTGGGCGCGGGTGGCGGCTGCCGGCGGCGACGCGGCAGCCTGGAACCCCGAGGGCGTCGCGGCCGCCCGCGCCGCGGGAATCCGCGGCGTGCACCTGAAGCTCGACACCGGCATGGGGCGGCTGGGCGCCCGCCCGGACGAGATCGATGGGCTGGTGGCCGAGGCCTCGCGCGACCCGGGCCGCGTCGCCGGCCTGATGACGCACTTCGCGTCCGCGGACGAGCGCGAGGGCCCCAACGCGGGGTTCACACGCGAGCAGGCGGTGCGCTTTCGTCGCATCACGGCCCACCTGGCGGCCGCGTTCCCCGGGGCGCTGCGGCACGCGGCGAACTCGGCGGCCACGCTGCGGGACCCGGAACTGGCGTTCGACGCCGTCCGCTGCGGCATCGCCCTGTACGGGTGTTGCCCATTCGGCGGAGACCCGGCCGATCACGGCCTGCGCCCCGCGATGACCATCACGTCGCGCCTGGCGTCCATCAAGACGCTGCGCTCGCGCGACTCGGCGGGCTACGGGCGCACGTGGCGGGCGCCGCGCGGCACGCGCGTGGCGGTGGTGCCGCTGGGATACGCGGACGGCTACACGCGCGCGCTCGGCAACCGCGCGTGCGTGCTGGCGGGCGGGCGCCGCGTCCCCGTCGTGGGCGCGGTGTCGATGGACCAGATCACCGTGGACCTCGGCCCCGAGAGCACCGACGCGGTGGACGACCCGGTGGTCGTGATGGGCGTCATGGGCGGCGAGCGCGTGCTGGCCGAGGAGCTCGCGCACCTCAGCGGCACCATCAACTACGAGGTGACGTGCGGTATCGCGGCGCGCGTCACCCGCGTGTATGACTGACCCGCTCGCGGCCCTGCGCCCGCCGCTGGCGGCCGCCGCCCCCGGCGGATGGATCGTGGGGGGAGCCCTGCGGGACGCCGCCCTGGGGGCGCCCGTCCGGGACGTGGACCTGGCGGTGCCCGGCGACGCGGGTGACGCGGCCCGGCGCCTGGCGTCCGCGACGGGGGCCGCGCGGTTCCCCCTGTCGGGCGCGTTCGGCTCGTGGCGCCTGACGGGTGGTTCCCTGGGCGTGCAGGTGGACATCACGCCGCTGCAGGGGACCTCCATCGAGGAGGACCTGGCGCGCCGCGACTTCACGGTGAACGCCATGGCCGTGCCGGTGTCGGGTCCGGCGGAGGTCGTGGATCCCACGGGCGGCGCGGCGGACGCGCGCGCGGGCGTGCTGCGCGCCGCGTCGGGCCACGCGCTCGACGACGACCCGGTGCGGGTGCTGCGCGCCGTGCGCATCGGCCAGGGGTACGGGCTGGCCATCGACGGCGCCACCCGCGCCGCCTGCCGCCGCTCGGCGCCGCGTCTGTGGGACGCACCGGGCGAGCGGCTGCGCGCCGAGGTGTACGCGATGGCCAGGCTGCCCCGGGCCGACCTGGCGTTCGCCGGGCTTGACGACCTGGGCGGCCTCGGCGTGCTGGTGCCCGAGCTGGAGGACGGGCGGGGGATGGAGCAGAACGCGTTCCACCACCGCGACGTCCTGGGCCACACGCTGGCGGTGGTCGAGAACGGCTGCGCCATCGCCGCTGACCCCTCCGGGGTGTTCCGGGACGCCGCCCCCGCGATCGCCCGGGACCTGGCGGAACTGGCCGGCGACGACGTCACACGCCGCGAGGTGATGGTGCTGTCGTGCCTGCTGCACGACATGGCCAAGCCCGCCACGCGGGCCGTCGCGCCGGACGGGCGCGTGACCTTCATGCACCACGACACGGTGGGGGCCGACGCGGCCGCCGCCCTGATGGAGCGGCTGCGGGCCGCACGCCGGGTGGTCGAGGCCGTCGCCGCGTGCGTTCGGTGGCACCTGGTGATCGGCTTCATGATCCATCTCCAGCCCCTGTCGCTGCGCCAGCTCGACCGCTTCTTCCGGACCGTCGGGACAGTTGACACGGAGTCTTTCGCGTTGAGCGCGGCCGACCGCCTCGCCACCCGGGGCGTGCGCTCGCGCGACGCGCAGCTCCGCCGTCACCTGCGGCTGGTGTACGAGCTCGCCGCCGTGCGCCCCGCGTGGCGCGCGCGGGCCGCGGAACCCCCCGTGCTACGGGGAGACGAGATCGCGCGGATCGTGGGACGCGCGCCCGGGCCGTGGCTGGCCGACGCGGTGGAGCGCCTGCGGGTGGAGCAGCTGATGCGTCCGGGGATGACCGTCCCCGCCGCACGGCGCTTCGTCCGAGGACTCATTCCGGAATGAGGATATTTGCAAGTTGCCGTGGCGGAGAATCTGGCGAATTGCTCGATGCCGATCGGAGACGCCCCGCCTAGGGTGCCTCGCGTGCCCCCTCTTCCCCGCCCCGTAAAGGCGGCGGCCGCGGCCATCTGCGCTCTCGCGCCGGTGAGCACCGCCGCGGCCGCATGTCCCAGTACCGAGACGGCCTCCGCCCGCGAGATCGGCTCGCAGATCAACGCCACCCGTGCCGCGTCCGGCGTCGCCCCGCTCAAGGGCTCGCTGATGCTCCTGCGCACCGCGCGCGCCCACAGCGCGGCGATGGCCTCGACCCGGACGCTCTGGCACGACCCGCTGCGGTGGGCCCGCCGCCGGAGCGCCGGCCAGAACGTGGGCATCGGCGTCACCGCGCAGCAGGTGTTCACCGCGTTCATGGCCAGCCCCCCGCACCGGGCGGCGATCCTGAACCGCCGGTTCTCGCGCATGGGGGTCAGCGCGGCCCGCAGCTGCAGCGGCACGCTGCTGGTGACCGTCAACTTCATGTCGTAGTGACGCGGTAGGCTGGGCGCGTGGTCCGGCTGACCCGCATCTACACGCGTCTGGGCGACGACGGCCAGACGCACCTGGGCGACATGTCCCGCGTGGGCAAGGACAGCGCACGCGTCGCCGCGTTCGGAGACGTGGACGAGGCCAACAGCGCCATCGGCGTGGCCCGCGCCGTCGGCGTCGGCGACGCGGCAGACGCGTGGCTGGCCCGCGTACAGAACGACCTCTTCGACGTGGGCGCCGACCTGTGCACTCCCGACGACCCGTCCGCCGCCCGTTCGCCGCTGCGCGTCACGGCCGCCCAGGTCACCCGCCTGGAGGAGTGGTGCGACGAGGCCAACGCGGCGCTCGAGCCTCTCGCGAGCTTCGTGCTGCCGGGAGGGACACCCGCCGCCGCGGCGCTGCACCTGGCGCGCGCCGTGGTGCGGCGGGCCGAGCGCGGGGCCGTCGCGCTGGCCCGGACCGAGGCCGTCAACCCCGAGGCCCGGCGTTACCTCAACCGTCTGTCGGACCTGCTGTTCATCCTGGCGCGCGGCGCGAACGGCGCGGGCGGCGACGTGCTGTGGGTGCCGGGCGGCGACCGGTGAGGCGCGCGTGCCGGGCGAGGCTCGGCCCGTGAACGTCGACAAGTACTTCGTGCGCCGGGCCGTGGCGCTGGCCGTGCTCGTGCTGGCTGTGGTCGGCGGGTTCAGCCTGGTGCGCGCCGCGTTCGGCGGCGGTGGCGACGGTGCCGCGCCGCCCACCACGCCCACGACGGCGGCCGGCGAGCCCGCGCCGACGTCCACGAATGTCGGCACCGTCCCCGAGAACACCCGCACGGACAACGCGGCGCAGATCGCCCGCGCCAACGTCCCGGTGCTGTGCTACCACCAGGTCCGCCCGATGACGGCGTCCGACAGCGCCGCCTACGTCACCGAGCCGTCCACGCTCGACGACCAGCTGGACGCGATCAAGGCCGCCGGGTACACCACGATCACGCTCGACCAGTACGTCGCCCACATCAAGGACGGGGCGACGCTCCCCGCGAAGCCCATCCTGCTGACGTTCGACGACGGCTCCGAGGGGCACTACACGCAGGTGCTCCCGCGGCTGCAGGAGCGCGGAATGGTGGCGACGTTCTTCATCATGACCGTCACGCTGGGCAACGAGAACTGGCTCACCCGCGAGCAGGTGCAGGAGCTCGACGCGGCCGGCATGTCCATCGGGTCACACACGTGGGACCACCACGACGTCACGGGGCTGCGCACGGCCAAGGACTTCCGCACGCAGCTCACCGAGCCGCGCCGGACCCTCGAGAAGCTGCTGGGGCACCCGGTGACGGTGCTGGCGTACCCGTTCGGGCTGTGGAACCGCTCGGTGGTGCCGCACGTGGAGCGGGCTGGGTACACGTCGGCGTTCCAGCTGGCCGAGAAGGCCGACCCGCGTTATCCCATGCACTCCATCCGCCGCATCGCGGTGGGGGAGGAATCCGGCGCCGACTTGGTGCGCCAGATCCGCGGGGCGTTTCCCGCGACCACGCCCGCGCTGGCGAGCTGACGCGGGGGAGCGGCCGGCGCGTGGGCGCCCTCTCCGCGCACCGCGACGGCCGGGCGACGTACGGGGCGGCGCGGGCGGGGTCGTCGCCGATCCACCGCGCCCTCGGGGCGAGCGTGCCTGGTCGTACCACGCCGTCGCCGGGCTCCAACGGGCAACGCGACGCGACGTCGCGCGGGCGCCAGGACGCATCAGCCGCGTGAGGCGCCCAGGGAACGCCGCCGACGGCCCGCGCGCCACGGCGGGCGGGCCCTCGCGTTCGGCGTGAGGCCGCCGGAGAACCCTCTAGATGCGGCGGGCGCCCAGGTAACTGGCGGCCCACACGGGGTCGTACATGGACGCCAGGCGCACCACGTCGCCGGGGCCCGCGGCGTGGACGAACTGGCCGGCGCCCAGGTAGAGGCCCATGTGCACCACCCGGTTGCCCGTCGCGGCCGATCCGAACAGCACCACGTCGCCCGCCCGCAGCCGCATCGGGCCGATGGGCTCGCCCTTCAGTCCCAGGGCGTTGGGGCGCGTGGGTAGCGAGACCCCCTGGGCGGAGTACGCCGCGCGCACCAGGCCGACGTCGTCCAGGCCGCCCCGGGGCTGCTGCTGCGGGTGCGGCGTGCCCAGCAGCTCCAGCGCGTCGGCCGCGGCGGCCGGGCCCGCGTTGGTGACCGCCGGGGTGGCGAGACCCTGGGTGGGGGCGAACACGGGGGCGGCGACCGGGGTGGGGGCGGGGGCGCCCGTGAACACCGGTGCGTTGGGGTCGCCGCCCTGCGCGGCGTAGTACATCCCGACGTTCTGGGTCCAGTGGTTGTTCAGGTTCCCCGGGTCGTTCGCCGCGCCGATGGGGGCCCACACGCCCGCGATGGACCCGATCGTGGTGTGGCCGCGGCCCAGGTACAGGGGGCCCGCCAGGTTGGACGCGGCGTAGCGGATCGCCTCGGGCCACGACGCAAAGTCCATGCCCGGGCCCAGGCCGAACGGGTTGTGGATGGTCTGGCTGGGGCCGTACGTGCCGAACGAGGTCTCGGCGCCGGCGATGGCGACGATGAAGCGCGGGTCCAGGCCGACGCGCTGCGCCTCGGCCACGAACACGGCCCCCAGGCCCGTGAGCGGGCTGCCCTTCGCGGCCAGGAACGCGTCGATCGAGGCGGCGTCCGCGGCGCCGCCCGCCGCGGGCGCCGGCAGGGCGGGGACGGCGGGGGATGAGGTGACGGCCGGTGGCGCGGCGTCCGCGGCAGGCGGGGTGGCGGACACGTCGAGCGACCCGGGGGCCAAGACCACGCCCGTCGTGCTTGGGGCGGCGGCCTGCCGGTCGGCCTCGCCCGCGGCGTCCCGTTCGTCCTCGGCGATTCGCGCGGCGTCCTCGGCGGCGCGCCCGACGCCGTCCACGCGCAGGTCCTTCAGGGCCTCCAGGCGGGCCTCCTCCTCGCGCAGCGCATCTCCCTCCTCGGGCGTCGCGCCCACCATGCGCTGGCGCAGCTCGCTGAGCTGGGCCGAGACGGCGTCGACGCGGGCCTGCGCGGTGGCGATGCGCGCCTGGGCGCCCTCCACGCGCGGCGAGTCGGCCACCGCGGCGGCCTGAGCGTCGATCGACGGCACCGGCGTGGGAGCGGCGAACGCGGGGGTCACGGCGGCCAGGGCACCGGCGGCCGCGATTCCGATGAGGAGTCGGCGGGGCATCATGGGGGCACCCATTGGATCGCCCGCGGGCACGCAAAGCTTGAGCGCCGCGCGTCCCGGCGCGCCGCCACGGCGGTGCGGCCGGGCCGGTGGGCCGCCGGCGGGGCTAGTAGGGCCGCACCGCGCCGGCGTACGAGCCCGCGCGGTCGGACAGCGGCGTGATCTTCACCACGTCGCCGGTGTGCGGTGCGTGGATGAACTGGCCGTTGCCGATGTAGATGCCCATGTGGTGCAGGTCGCTGTAGAAGAACACCAGGTCGCCGGGCTGCAGGTCGCCCGACGACACCTTGGGGAACTGCCCCCAGATGGCGCCCGTGTAGTGGGGCACGCTGATGCCCAGCTGCCCGTACACGTACGACGCGAGGCCGGAGCAGTCGAACCCGGACGGCGACGCGCCCCCCCACACGTACGGCACGCCCAGGTACCGCATCGCGATGGACACGGCCTGCTGGCCGGTGCTGCCCGCGGGGCCCGCGGCCGGTGCGGACGCCGGGGCGGACGGAGCTGACGGGGCAGCCTGCGACGCGGGGCTCGACGGCGCCGACGGGGCCGACGGGGCGGCGGACCTCACGGCGGCCTCGCGCGCCGCGGCGGCGCGCTGGGCGGCCAGCGCGGCCTGCTTCTGGCGCTCGGCCTCGGCGCGCTTGCGGGCCTCCTCGGCCGCGATCATGCGGCGCAGCTCGCCGCGGGCGCCCTCGACGACCCGGCGGCGCTCGGCCAGCAGCGCCTCCACCTGGCGCTTGTGCTCGGCGGCCTGGGCCACCTTGACCTTCTGGTCGGCGCGGTCCCGGTTCAGCTGCCGGCGCGCCACGTGCAGCTGGTCCAGGTCGCTGCGGATGCCGCGCACGATCGACCCGTCGCGCTCACCCACGCGCTCCATCAGGTCCTGGCCCTCCACGGCGGCCACGACGCTGCCGCTGGACGCCAGCACCTCCACGATGGACGGCTCGGGGTTGGCGTACATCGAGCGCACGCGCTGGGCCAGCACGCCCTGCGACCTCTTGAGGCGCTTCGTGGTCTCCGTGGTGCGCCGCGTGTTGGTGACGATGCGCCCCTCGATCTGCTGCTGCTCCCACCGGGCGCCGTTGTACTGCTCGGCCGCCTGCGCCGCCCTGTCGTCGATGGCGGCGAGCTGGGCCTCGAGACGGGCGACCTCCGCGCGCTTCGAGCCGATGCCCGCAGGCTGCGCCGTGGTCATCGACACCGGGACCGCGACGGCCAGAGACCCGGCGACCGCGGCGGCGGCGATTACGCGGCGGGCCATGAGGGTGCGGTCGGTTCGGATCGGGAGGACTCCTTCGTGCGCTCGGGGCGGGGAGGCGCCAGCGTCCAATGATCGCAATGTGCGGACGTTGGTCAAATCCGGCGGGTCGAGGATGGTGTCGGCGGCGTTTGTGGCAGCCTTGATCCCTGTGCGCCGACCGCTCCGGTCGGCAGAATGCGGGCGTGAGGTTTCGTCGATCGTACGTCGCCGTCGTGGCCGGGGTGATGGCGGTTTCGCCTTTGGGCGTGAACGCCGCGTTGCGCGCCGCCGCGGGCCCGCCGCCCGCCGGGGGCGCCGCGAACGTGCGTGCCTACGGCGTTCTCAGCCAGTCCGGCGGCTCGGCGACGGCCGTTGCAAACGTTGCAGGTTCCCCGCACCGCAGCGCGCGTGCGCGGGACGTGACGGACGCCCGTGGCACTGTCGCGTCCGTGTCGGTGGTGGTCGACGCCCGCCGCTCGCCGACCGGCAGCGACGTCTCCGGGCGGGTCGATGCGACGGGCGTCACGCTGTTCGGCGGCCGCGTGACCATCGCGTCGCTGCGGGTGGGCGCCCGCGGCCGGGCCGACGCTGCCGCGGCCGAGGGGGCCGTCGACGGCGTGCAGGTGGGACAGGTGGTGGTCGACGGGAACCCCGTCGCGGTGGCCCCCGGGGCGCCGGTGGACGTGCCCGGTGCCGGGTCGTTCGTCGTGGGCCAGTCCTCGCGCGAGGGCGGCGTGGTGAGCGTCAACGCGCTGACGGTGAACGCCGCCGACTCCCCCGGCCTCGCCCCGCTGGTGATCGGCAACATCACGCTCACCACGGCCCCGGGGGCCGACGCGGTGAGCCCGCCCGACCCGGCGCCCGCGCCCGCCCGGACGAACGCCCCGGCGCCCGCACGGACCCCCGCGGCACCCGCTCCCGCGTCGGCCGAGCCGGGCCGCCCCGACGGGGCCGACGTCATCCCCCCCGCCGCCGCCCCGTCCGCACCCGTGGCGCCCCGCGTGCTGCCCACGCCGCACCTGCTCCCCGGCACGCCGCCCCCGTCTCGCGCACCCGTCACCGGCGGCGTGCGCGGCAACGTGTTCCCCGTGCAGGGCGCGTACACGTACTCGTCCGACTACGGGGCTCCGCGGGCCGGCACCGGCTGGCACCACGGCAACGACGTGTTCGCGCCGGTCAGCACTCCCGTCGTGGCCGTGGCCGACGGCGTGCTGTCGAAGGTCGGGTGGAACAACCTCGGCGGTAACCGCCTATGGCTGACCGACGCGGGCGGCACGTCGTACTACTACGCGCACCTGTCCGCGTACTCCACGTCGGCCGCCGACGGTGCCATCGTCCGCGCCGGCGACGTGATCGGCTACGTGGGCAACACGGGCCAGGCGTCCACCACGCCGCCCCACCTGCACTTCGAGATCCACCCGGGCGGCGTCCCGGCGCCCAGCATCAACCCGTACCCGTTTCTGCAGGCGTGGGAGGCATCCGTGCCACGGACCTCGTTCGGTATCGCCCAGAGCGAGCGGGGCGACGCGCCCGCCCCGGTCGCCGACGCCGGCGCGGGGGCCGTCATCATCGGCGTCGTGGTCGACCGCCCCACGGCGCCTCGCGTGGGAGACGGGTCGGCCCGCTCCGCGCGCTGACGGGGGACCCCTCCGGTGGACCGGAGGGGGCGGCGACGCCAGGAACCGCCCCCTCGGCCGTCGGGGAACCCTCTAGGCGACGTCCAACTCGTCGCGCCGCCGGGACGCCAGGCGGGCCTCCTCGCGGGCCACGGCGGACTCGAAGTAGCGCAGGACCTCGGCCGGGACCGGGCCGCTGGGGACGTCGTCCCACGTGGGCATGGCGGGGCGGCGGGCGGAGCGGTCGTCGCGCGTGGAGAACGACGCGCGGGCCGTGTCGAACATGTCCGTCTCCTCATCAACGGTGGGGTGCGGGGATGAGGGCTCGGGAACGTCGGTGTCGTGGTCGGCGCCGGGCCGCGCGGACGGGGTCTCCGCCGCGGGCTCGATGCCGTCGTCCGGCTCCGTCTCGCCGTCGTCGGCAGGGGGCGCGTCGTCCGCGGGCGCGGCGGCCCACAGGTCGTCGGCCCCGGCCGTGATCAGCGGGTGCTCGGCCGTCGACTCGCGCGGTTCGTCCGCCGTGAACGGCGCCTCGAGCGCAGGCTCGAGGTTGTCGTCGGACGGATCGCCGCCGGGGGCGGCGTCGCGGTCGGGGCGGGCGTCCTGGCCCGCCGGGCCGATGACGGTGACCATGTCGTCGGGCAGCTCGACACCGTCGAGCCGGACCTCGTGTGCGATCTCGCCGTCCGCCTCCACCACGATGCGGTAGTTGCGTGCGGCGGCCCCGTACGTGATGGCCAGCCGGTCGCGCTCGTCCGATGCCGCGGCGAGCGCGTCGCGTTCACGCCGGTGACGGGACACCTCGCTGCGCTGAGCGGCGGATGCCCCGCCCAGCCCGATGACCGCCACGGTGAAACGCTTGCGAACCATGTTCCCTCACCACCGGCACGGTGTATGTGCCGTTTGTCTCGTGCACCGACAACGTTAGAGACGGCCTCGGCTGTCACCCGTGTCACGGGTCAAATCCGGCGGCTCTCCCGTCCGTCAGGGTACCCGCCGGAGCCGCCCGGGCCGACCCCCCTCGTGGGGGGTCTCACATGCCGAGGAGGTTCGGGCGACTGCGCCTCGACGGGTCCCGTCCGTGCCGGGCCGCCCTTCCGCGCCAGTGCGTCGCGTGGGGCGGGACCTCGACCGCGAGAGCAGGCGCCCGGCCGCGCGAGCAGGCCCGCCCCCGATCCGGGTCGAAACGCCCGTCCGGACCGCGCACCTGCGCGGCCGATGCGAGGACCTCGCCCGTGAGCGGCGCGACGACTCACCATCAACCCCATGGTGACCGGCGAGCTCGCCCTCG
This sequence comes from Thermoleophilia bacterium, assembly GCA_020438485.1. Lineage (GTDB taxonomy): Bacteria > Actinomycetota > Thermoleophilia > Miltoncostaeales > Miltoncostaeaceae > JAGQUM01. The sequence goes on from JAGQUM010000027.1 coordinate 24,213, forward strand.
CCCGATCGCCGACCGGAGGCACTGGCCGGCCCCGCGCGCCCGTCCTGCGGCGTGCCGGCGGCCGGCCGCGGCGAGGTGCGGACGCCTGTCGACGAGTGCCGACTCACGGCCCCGGCAGCCTCGTCGATACCCACGTGCCGGCGTCCACGCGCGCCTCGCCCGGAGGCCCGTCTCCGGACGCTCGCCCGCCGCCTCCACGCAACGCCGGCGCCCTCGGGGTGCGCCGCTCCCCGCGTGGGACCCGCGACCCCCGGGGCCGCCGCCTGCTCCCCGTTCGCGAGGATCGCGTCGCCTACGCGCTGAACGAGTCCCCGCAGCTGCACGTGCTGGTGGCGTTGGGGTTCTGGATGCGAAAGCCCCGGCGCAGCAGGCCGTCCTCGTAGTCGATGCGCGAGCCGGTCACATGGATCGCGCTCTTCAGGTCCATCGCCAGCGTGACGCCCCTCGACTCCACCACCCTCTCGGCGGGGGTGGGGGGCTCGGCGGGGTCCAGCAGGTCGAGCTTGTACTCCAGTCCCGAGCATCCCCCGGCCAGGATGCGCAGGCGGATGCCGGGCGCCCAGCCCTGGCGGGCCGCCGCCTCCTTCACGCGCTCGGCCGCGGCGTCGGTGACCTCCACCACGGCGTCGCCGGCCCCCGCGGCCTGCGCCGCGCGCGCCGCCCGGGCGCGGGCCCTCGCGGCCTCCTTCTTCTGCTCCAGGGTGAGGGGCGCGGCGGCCTGGGCCTCAGCCATAGCCCATCACCTTCATCATGAACTTGCCCTCCTCGGTCATCGAGTCGGGCGTCCACGGCGGGTCCCACACCCAGTTGATGTCGACGCCCTTCACGCCCTCGAGGGGCTCCAGCGCGGCGCGGCTGTCGTCCAGGATCTTCTCGGTCAGCGGGCATCCCATCGACGTGAGCGTCATGTCGAGCACCACGTTGCCCTCGTCGTCCTGGTTGACGCCGTACAGCAACCCCAGGTCGACGATGTTGATACCCAGCTCGGGGTCCTCCACCGACTTCATGGCGCTGAGGATGTCGTCCTTAGTCGCTGCGGCCACCGGTCGCCTCCTTGGGGTCGTCCACGGATTGAAGCGCGTCCTTGAGGGCCATCCACGCCAGCAGGGCGCACTTGACCCGGGCGGGGAACCTCGCCACGCCCGACAGGGCCTCGGCGTCGCCCAACTCCACGTCGTCGGGGGCGGGGTCGCCGTGCATGACGCGGCGGAACGCCTCGATGCTCTCCAGCGCCTCGCCGGGGGTGCGGCCCACCATCTGCTCGCTCATCATCGACGCGGCGCTCTGCGAGATGGAGCACCCCTGCCCGCTGTGGGCGAGGTCGGCGATGCGGCCGTCCTCCAGGCGCACGTCCACCCGGATCTCGTCGCCGCACATGGGGTTGTTCTGCGTCACGGACACCGTCGGGTCGGCCAGCGTGCCGCGATGCTTGGGCGCCTTGTAGTGGGTGAGGATGATCTCCTGGTACAGGTCCTCGATGCCGGGCATCACGCCACCCCCATGAACGCGCGCGCCGACGCGATGGCCGCGCCCAGGCGGTCGACGTCGTCGGGCGTGGTGTAGACGTATGCGCTCGCCCGCGTGGTGGCCGGAACACCCAGCGACCGCATCAGCGGCTTGGCGCAGTGATGCCCGGCGCGCACGCACACGCCGTCGCGATCGACCAGCTGGGCCAGGTCGTGCGGATGGATGTCGGGGAGCGAGAAGCTGACGGGCGACCCGCGGCGGGCCACGTCGCGGGGGCCGTAGACCGCGATGCCCTCCACCGCGCCGAGGACGTCGAGCACCCGGCCGGTGAGCGCGGTCTCGTGCGCGCGCACGTTCTCCATCCCCAGGGCCATCAGGTACTCGGCGGCGGCGCCGATGCCGACCGCCTCGGCGATGGGGGGCGTGCCCGCCTCGAAGCGGTGGGGGATGTCGGCCCACGTCGAGCCGTCGGTGCGGACGTCGCGGATCATCTCTCCTCCGCCCAGGAACGGCTCCATTGCGTCCAGCGCGTCGCGCCGGGCGGCCAGCACGCCGATGCCGGTGGGACCCAGCATCTTGTGGCCGGTGAACACCATGAAGTCCGCGCCGACGTCGTCGAACACGACGGGCATGTGCGGCACGCTCTGTGACGCGTCGACCAGGCTGAGGGCGCCGGCGTCGCGGGCCATGCGGGTGATCGCGGCGACCGGGTTGATGGTGCCCAGCACGTTCGAGACGTGCACGACGCCGACCATGCGCACGGGCTCGGTGGCCAGCAGGCGTTCCAGCACCGCCAGGTCCAGCACGCCGTCGTCGACCACGGGCACGAACTCCACGCGGGCGCCCGTGAGACCCGCGACGATCTGCCACGGCACGATGTTGGAGTGGTGCTCCATCTCGGTGACCACCACGACGTCGCCGGCGCGCAGGTTGCGCAGGCCCCACGCGTACGCCACCACGTTGACGGCTTCGGAGGCGTTCTTGGCGAACACGGTCGCCTCGGGGCGGGAGCCGACCAGGCGGGCCACGGACGCGCGGCCCGCCTCGAACCTCTCGGTGGCCTCGGCGGCCAGCGCGTACACGCCGCGGTGCACGTTGGCGTTGGCCTCGCGGTAGTACGCGTCCATTGCGGCGAGCACCGCCGCCGGCTTCTGCGACGTGGCGGCGCTGTCGAGGTACGCCAGGGGCCGACCGGCCGCGTCGGCCTCGGCCAGGATCGGCACATCGGCCCGCACCGCGCGGGCGTCGAATCCGGCCCCCGTCATCGCATCACCCGCGCCGCTACTGCCCCGGCGCGGTGGCCGCCTCGGCGGCGCCGAACTCGACGTAGCCGTTCTCCTCCAGGTGGTCGGCCAGCTCGGGGCCGCCGGTCTTGGCGATGCGGCCGTCGAACATCACGTGCACCACGTCGGGCTGGATGTAGCGCAGGATCCGCGTGTAGTGCGTGATGAGCAGGCAGCCCAGGTTGGGACCGCGCAGGCTGTTGACGCCCTTGGAGACGACCTTCAGCGCGTCGACGTCGAGACCCGAGTCGGTCTCGTCGAGCACCGCGAACTTCGGCTCCAGCATCGCCATCTGCAGGATCTCATGGCGCTTCTTCTCACCGCCGGAGAAGCCCTCGTTGAGGTAGCGGTCAGTGAAGCTGGGGTCGAAGTCCAAGAGCTTCGACTTCTCCTGGAACGCCTTCATGAAATCGCGGGGCGAGACCTCCTCGCCTCGCACCGCGTTCAACGACGTGCGCAGGAAGTTCAGCACCGACACGCCGGGCACCTCGACGGGGTACTGCATGGCCAGGAAGAACCCGGCGCGGGCGCGCTCGTCGGCCTCCATGTCCAGCAGGTCCTCGCCGTTGAACCGCACCTCGCCGCCCGTGACGTCGTACCGGGGGTGGCCCGCCAGCGCGTACGCCAGCGTGCTCTTGCCCGAGCCGTTGGGGCCCATCAGCGCGTGCACCTCGCCTTGCGGCACCTCAAGGTCGACGCCCTTGAGGATCTCCTTGCCGTCGACGGCCACCGTGAGGCCGGAAATCTGAAGGATGGGGTCTGCCACGAAGAAGTCTCCTCGAACGCTCGGGTCTTAGTCGGAAAAGGGGTGGGGGTGGCTGGGGGAGGGGTCCACCAGCACGCGGCCGTCGCGCACCTCGGTGGGGAACACGGGCAGGGGGCTCGACGCGGGGGGCGTCACGACCTCGCCGGTGTCCAGCCGGAACTGCGCGCCGTGGCGGGGGCACTCGATGACGCCGTCGTCGACGTAGCCCTCGCTCATGGACGCCTTGGCGTGCGTGCACACGTCGTGCACGGCGGCGACGCCGCCGGCCGTGCGCACCAGGCACACGGGCCGGCCGTCCACGTCGACGCGCACGGGCGCGCCGACGGCGAGGTCGTCCAGGGCGGCGACGTCGATCACGCCTGCACGCCGAGCTTTCGGGCGACGGCGGCCTCCAGCTCGTGGCGCAGCTCCTCCAGGCGGACCTCCTCGAGGACCTCCTGCAGGAAACCGAGCACCACCAGCTGCTTGGCCTCGGCCTCGGGCACGCCGCGCGAGCGCAGATAGAACAGGTGCTCGTCGTCGACGCGGCCCACCGCGCCGGCGTGTGAGCACTTCACCTCGGCCGTCTCGATCTCGAGAAACGGGATGGTCTCGGCCGATGCGCCCTCGTTCAGCACCAGGTTGCGGTTGGTCTGGTAGGCGTCGGTGCCCGGCGCGCCGGGGGGGACCACCAGGTTGCCGAAGAACACGGTGCGGGCGGTGTCCTTGAGCGCGCCCTTGTACAGCAGGTTGCTGTACGCGGCGGGCGCCTCGTGGCGCGACACCACGCGGTGCTCGAAGTGCTGGTCGCCGTCGGCGAAGAACAGGCCGAGGGCCCGGGCGTCGGCACCCTGGCCGCGGCAGAACATGGTGGGCTCGACGCGGACCACGTCGCCGCCCAGCGACACCACGACGCTGCGCACGCGGGAGTCCTTGGCGGCCGATGCGGCCAGAGTGGCGTGGTGGTGCACGCCGGAGCCCCAGCCGATGATGGTGATGTGCTCCAGCTCGGCGCCGGGCCCCACGACCAGCTCGGTGACGGTGGAGGCCTGGACGGTGCCGCCCAGGTCGGGCGAGAGGCAGCGGTCGATGACCGTGGCCTTCGCACCCTCCTCCAGCACCACCAGCGTGCGGCCGTACACGCGGCCCGCGGCGCCCGTGGCGGTCAGGAGCGCCTCGATCGGCAGCTCGACGGCCGCGCCGCGGGGCACGTACACGAACAGCCCGGCGTCCCAGCGGGCGGCGTTCAGCGCCCCCGGGCGGGTGTCGGTGCCCACCAGCGACCCCAGATGGGGGCGCACCAGGTCCTCGTGCGATGCGAGGGCCTCGCCGAGCTCGGTGACGATCACGCCGTCGGGCAGGCCCTGGGCGTCGACGGTGCCGGCGGCGCCGTCGACCAGCGCCAGGCGGGCGGCGCGGCCGCCCTCTCCCAGGGCTCCGGCGGCGCCCGACGCGCCCGGAGCGGCGACGTCTCCGCCGTCAAGGCCCAGCGCGGCGGGCTCGGTGAACCGCCATTCCTCCTCCTCGCCCGTGAGGGCGGGCAGGGCGGCCAGCTTCTGCTCGGCGTCGTTCCGGGCCGCCTCGGCCCACGCGCTAGCCAATCGATCCCTCCATCTGCAGCTCGATCAGGCGGTTCAGCTCGACCGCGTACTCCATGGGCAGTTCCTTGGCGATGGGCTCGATGAACCCGCGCACGATCATCGCCATGGCCTCCTCCTCCGACAGCCCGCGGCTCTGGAGGTAGAAGATCTGGTCGTCGGCAACCTTCGACACCGTGGCCTCGTGCCCGATGGACGTGTCCTCCTCGTGGATGTCCATGTAGGGGTACGTGTCCGAACGGCTGTCCTCATCCAGCAGCAGCGCGTCGCACACCACGGAGGCCTTGGCGCGCCGGGCGCCGGGGTCCACCTGCACGAGGCCGCGGTACGACGTGCGTCCCCCGCCGCGCGAGATGGACTTCGACACCACGGTCGACGACGTGTCGGGGGCGACGTGCACCATCTTGGCGCCGGCGTCCTGGTGCATCCCCTCGCTGGCGAACGCCACGGACAGCACCTCGCCTCGTGCGCCGCGGCCCTTCAGCCACACGGCGGGGTACTTCATGGTGACCTTGGAGCCCAGATTGCCGTCGACCCACTCCATGGTGGCGTTCTCCTCGCACACCGCCCGCTTGGTGACCAGGTTGTAGACGTTGGTCGACCAGTTCTGGATGGTGGTGTAGCGGCAGCGCGCGCCCTTCTTGACGATGATCTCCACCACCGCCGAGTGCAGGCTGTCGCTGGAGTACACGGGGGCGGTGCAGCCCTCGACGTAATGCACGAACGAGTCGGGCTCGCAGATGATGAGCGTCCGCTCGAACTGCCCCATGTTCTCCTGGTTGATGCGGAAGTACGCCTGCAGCGGGATCTCGACCTTGACGCCCGGCGGCACCCAGATGAACGAGCCGCCCGACCACACGGCGCTGTTGAGCGCGGCCAGCTTGTTGTCGCCCGGCGGGATGACCGTGGCCCAGTGCTCGCGGAAGATGTCCTCGTGCTCGCGCAGCGCGGTGTCGGTGTCGCAGAAGATGACGCCCTTGGACTCCAGGTCCTCGCGGATGGAGTGGTAGACGACCTCGCTCTCGTACTGCGCGGACACGCCCGACAGGTACTTCTGCTCGGCCTCGGGGATGCCCAGGCGGTCGAACGTGTTCTTGATGTCCTCGGGCACCTCATCCCAGTTGCGGCCCTGCTTGTCGGCCGCGCGGATGAAGTAGTAGATGTCCTGGAAGTCGATGCCGTCGAGTTCGGCACCCCACTCGGGCATGGGCTTGCGGTCGAAGATCTCCAGAGCCCGCAGCCGGAACCTGGTCATCCACTCGGGCTCGCTCTTCAGCGCCGAGATCTCGCGCACCACGTCGGCGTTCAGCCCTTTCTTGGGCGTGAACGCGTAGTGCGTCGGGTCGTGCCAGCCGAACTTGTACTGCCCGATTCCCTCGAGCTCGGGGGGTGTGGTGGACACCGTTCCTCCTGGGTAGGCAGGACCACGCGGCCCGTTCACGGTCCCGGCGACCGCTCGGGGTGTGACGCGCGCGTGGAGACTACGCGCGCCCGCCGGGCGCCGCCTCTCTTTAGGATACGCACATTGCCGGTAGGAGGTAGGGCGCAGGTGAAACGGGTCGCGCGTGGCGATGCCTCACGGTGGGACCGGTCTCCCGCCCGTGGCTCCGCGGTGCGCGCGACGACATGCGCGCGGCTCGCTGCGGAGCTTCCCGCGTGCCGCCGAGGACGCCGCGCGCCGGGGGGCAACGGGGGTCGCCCGTGCCCGGCCCTGGCGCGTCGGCGGCGCACGGTGGCGCGCGCCGCCGTCCGCTCGCGGCTCGTCCCCGACGATCCGGCAGATCAGCCGAGGGACGTGCCGGCGGAAACGTCCGCGCCGGCACCGGGTCGGGGTGGTGTGGGCATTTCCCGTCAACGGTGCGCCGGTGGGCCGCAGCGACGCGTCACCCGTCGCCCGGAGGGCCCGGTGGTAGCCTGGCGGGGCGTGGACAAGCGGTGCGGGAGGGCACCTGCGGTGAGTGACAGCGAGGGGCACGTGGTCGCCGGGATGGTGCAGCGCGATCCCAACGAGGAGGAGATCGGACGCCTCGCCACGGCGCTCGGCGACCCGACGCGGCGCAAGGTGTTCTTCGCGGTCCGCCACGCAGGCGGGTGGCTGAGCAAGGACGAGGTGGCCGAGGAGGTCGGCATCGACAGGCGCTTGGCGGGTCACCACCTGGACAAGCTCGTGGACCACGGTTTCCTGGTCGCCGACTTCCAGCGCCGCTCGGGCCGCACGGGCCCCGGCGCGGGCCGCCCCGCAAAGCGCTACTCGTTCCCGCAGGGCGAGCAGGCCACCGTCCTGCCCGAGCGCCACTACGACCTGCTGGCATCGCTTCTGCTCGAGGCGTCGGCCGCCGGGCCCTCCGAGACCCGCGAGCACGCGCTCGAGCGCGTGGGCTACGCGTTCGGCTACCGGGTGGGGCAGGCCGAGGTGGAGGCCGGGCGCACCCGGCCCGGCGAGGACGGCGTGAACGCCGTGGCCGAGGTCGTCCGCCTGCTGTCGCGGTTCGGCTTCGCCGCCCAGCAGGAGGGCGCGGACGTCATCCGCGCGTGCTCGTGCCCGTTCGAGGAGCTCGCGAAGGCCGATCCCGCGCGGGTCTGCGGCCTCGACCGCTCCATCTGGCGCGGCATGCTGGCCGCGTTCGACGGCGAGGCCAGGCTGCGGCTCGCCGAGGACACCCGGGCGCAGGGCGCGCCCGACTGCATCGCCGAGGTCGCGCCGGTCGGCGCACCCGAAACCCCCCGCAGGGAGGCGTAGTGAGCACACCGGACGTCCTCGTCGTCACCGCCGGCGCCGAGGAGGGCATGCACCTGGCGCTGCCCTCCGAGGGTCTCACGCTGGGCCGCGACCCCGAGCAGGTCGACGCGGTGCTCACCGACCCCCGCGTCTCGCGCCGCCACGCGCGCATCTGGAACGACCGCGGCGTGCTGATGGTGGAGGATCTCGGCTCGACGGGCGGCACGCTGCTGAACGCGGAGCCCATCGACCGCGCCATGCCGCTGCGCCGCGGCGACGTCATCGGACTGGGCGCCACCACGCTCACCGTGGCGTGGGTGCCCGCGCCGGCGGCCACGGTGATCGGCACCGTCCCGCCCGAGCTGCGCTCCGGCGCGGGAGAGCCCGGCGACACCGACGGGGCGGCGCTCTGGCCGCACCGGGGGTCCGCGCCGGTCACGCCCCCGGCGCCCGCTCCCGCGGAATCGTCCACCCAGGCCGCGTGGCCTCCGCCGCCGGTGGCGCCGCCCGCCGGGGCCGGGCCCGTCGCCGAGCCCGAGTCCGCATCGGAGCCCGTCGTCGAGCC